>NZ_CP028037.1:0-300000 GCF_005491205.1 Nissabacter sp. SGAir0207 | reverse complement strand
CACCTGCTGGGTGCGGTTGTAGATCATCTGGATGGTGTAGAACAGCTCCGGCATCGCCAGCACATAGACAATCGAAGTGCCCTTCGCCAGGCTGATGATCTCATTGAAGGCGGTGGGAATGATGGTGCGCAGCGCCTGCGGCAGGATGATGCGGAAAGTGCGGTGGCGGCCGGGCAAACCGAGCGCTGCGGCGGCCTCAAACTGGCCGTGGTCAACGCCCAGAATGCCGCCACGGATAATCTCAGCGGTGTAGGCCGACTGCACCAGCGTCAAGCCAACCACGGCGGTCGGGAACTGGCCGAGCACATCAATGGTCGGGTAGTTGCCCAACGAGAACGAGGTAAAGGGAATGCCGAGCGACAGCGTGTCATAGAGGTAGGAGAAGTTGTAGAGCACGATCAGCACCACCACCAGCGGCAGTGAGCGGAACAGCCAGATGTAGGCCCAGGCCAGCCCGGAGAGCAGCCAGGAGGGCGAAAGGCGTGCCAGCGCCAGCCCGGTGCCGAGGATCAGGCTGAACAGCGAACCGAGCAGCGTCAGCAGCAGGGTTTGCTGGAGTCCCTCAAGGATAATCGGATCGAAGAACCAGCGGGCAAAGACGCTCCACTCCCAGCGCGGGTTGAAGGCCACGGACTGCACCACCGCGGCGGCGATGAACAGGGTAAAGGCCGCGCCCAGCAGGCGCAGCGGGTAGCGCGCGGGCACCACGCGCAAGGTTTCATGCTGCTTCATCCCGCCTCCCCGGCGTGCGCCGCCTGCGACGGGGCGATGCTCTCGCCCAACACTTTGGTGAACCGCAAGCGTCCGTCATGGGGCGGCTGGCTGTACTCCTCCGGGTCGCGGCTGAGGTCAAACTGCGGCTCATACCCCTGTGACAGGTAGAGGCGCACCGCCTCTGGCTGGCGGAAGCCGGTGGTAAGGTAGGTTTTGCGGTAGCCAGCCAGCAGGGCGCGGCGCTCCAGCTCCGCCACCACCTTGAACGCCAGCCCCTGACGGCGCAGGTCACGCCGCGTCCAGATGCGCTTTAGCTCGGCGGTGTCGGCATCCAAGGGCTTGTAGGCCCCCATCGCCACCAACTCGCCCGCCTGCTCCAGCACGATAAACAGCCCGTGCGGCGGCAAGTACCACTCGGTCAGTTCCTCTTCGGCGCTACGGGAGAAGAAGTCGCCGTAGCGCGCCTCATACTCGCCAAACAGGCCGGTGATAATTGGTTGCAGCGCCGCATCCTCCGGCGAGACATCACGGAATGTCATGGTCATATCTGCTCCTTAGTCACCCAGGCCGGGCGGGTTGATCTCAGACTTGTCGAGCCGCTCGACGCCTTCCCCCCAGCGATCCAGCACCTGGCTATAGGCACCGGCCTGAATCACGCCGTTCAGCGCGGTATTGACCGGCTCCACCAGACCGCTGTTCTTTTTCAGCGTCACGGCGATGTGCGCCGCTTTGGGCCAGCCGCCGTCGAAGGTGCCGACCAGCCGCGTCTTGCCGGTCAGCGCCGCTTTCCATGCGCCAATCACGTTCGGCCCAAAGTAGGCGTCCGCGCGGCCGGTTTGCAGCGCCAGCGTCTGGGCGGCGTCATCCTTGGTGTAGATCGGGGTGAAAGGCTTCAGCCCCTTCTTGCGGTTTTCAGCATCCCAGCCCAGCAAAATCGCCTCCTGATTGGTGCCGGAGCCGACGATGATCCGCAGGCCAGCGATATCCTCCGCCTTGTCCAGCTTTTGGATGGCGCTGGTGGACTTCACATAGAAGCCCAGCGAATCCTTGCGATAGGTGGCGAAGTCAAAGCGCTCCTTGCGATCCTTGGTCACGGTGATGTTGCTGATGGCGGCGTCATACTTGCCGGACGCCACGCCGAGCGGCCAATCCTCCCAGGAGGTGGGCACAATGTTCAGCTCCAACCCCAGGCTGTCGGCCACCAGCCGCGCAATATCTGCCTCGCTGCCGATCAGGGTCTTGTTGTCCTCGGCGAACAGCGCCAGCGGCGGCGAGTTGAGCGCGGCGATCGCCACGGTGAACTTGCCCGGTACGGCGAAGTGATAACCGGCAGGGATCTGCGCCACGGCGGCCGGGTTTTTCGGCACGTTGATCGGCACCTCATTGGCCTTGACGTCAATGCTGGGGACAGCGGCATAGGTGACGCCCGTAAACAGCAGCGCGGCGGTCAGGGCGGAGAGCAGGAAACGTTTCTGCATAGCGATTCACTCTTATTGTTATTGGGCGAATTGGTTGGTTGGCTGATCCAGACCAAAGTTGTCACGCAGGGTAGTGCCGGTATATTCGGTGCGGAACAGGCCGCGTGCCTGTAACAGCGGCACAACGCTCTCCACAAAGCGCGGGAAGGTGACGGGCGTACCGCCGTTGATGATAAAACCATCGGCCGCACCGCTCTCAAACCAGTGCTGGAGGCCATCTGCCACCTGTTCTGGCGTGCCGTGGAACAGCGGGCGCGGCGTGGCGGCTTCCAGCGCCGCCTGTCGCAGCGTCTGCCCCTTCTCACGCGCATTGCGTTTGATCTCATCCGTGGTGCTGCGGAAACTGTTCTGCCCAATCTCGCCCAGTTCCGGGAAGGGGGCATCCAGCGCGTATTGGCTAAAGTCGTGGTGGTCAAAGAAGCGGCCCAAATAGTTGAGGGCATCCTTGATGGAGACCAGTTGCGCCGTCTGCTGATACTGGCGCTCCACATCCTCGGCGCTGTCACCGACGATCACGCTCACGCCCTGGAAGATGTGCAGGTGCTCGGGGCGGCGGCCGTTCTCCACCAGTTGACGTTTCACATCCAAGTAGAAGGCGCGTGCCTCCTCGACGGTCGGGTGGTGGGTGAAGATGGCATCCGCATGGCGCGCCGCCAGCTTTTTGCCATCCTCAGAGGCACCGGCCTGAAATATCACTGGGCGGCCCTGCGGCGTGCGGCCAATGTTCAGCGGCCCCTGCACCTGGAAGAAGTCGCCGTGGTGGTCAAGGGTGTGCAACTTGCTGGCGTCAAAGAACTGGCCGCTGGCCTTGTCGCGCACGAAGGCGTCCTGCTCCCAGGAGTCCCATAGCCCCTTGACCACCGTCAGGTACTCGTCAGCGATGCGATAGCGCAGCGCATGGTCGGGGTGCTGCGGGCGCGAGAAGTTTTTCGCGGAGCCTTCCAGCGGGGAGGTCACCACGTTCCAGCCAGCCCGGCCAGCGCTGAGGTGATCGAGGCTGGCGAACTGGCGCGCCACGGTAAACGGCTCGCTGTAGCTGGTGGAGAGGGTGCCGACCAACCCCAGATGGCGCGTGACGCCGGAGAGCGCGGAGAGCAGGGTCAGCGGCTCAAAGCGGTTCAGGAAGTGGGGGATCGATTTCTCATTGATATACAGCCCATCGGCGACAAAAATAAAGTCGAGTTTTCCCTCTTCCGCTTTTTTCGCCACGCTTTTGACAAACTCAAGATTAATGCTGGCATCGGCAACGGCGTCCGGGTGGCGCCAGGCGGACATATTTCCTGAGGCACCATGTAATATGGTGCCAAGGCGGAGTTGGCGGGTCATGGTTATTTCCTTATTCAATTGACGGGGCGTTGAAATGACTATTCCCGAATGGACGCGGGATGTGAAATAACAAATCCCGCAATCTAAACATCAAAAAGGCAAATAACCGGAACGGTTATTGGGGCAGGGGAAGGCTATTCAGGGCGTGCTCAGCGAGCTGGGAAAAATAGCGCGCCGCCGGGGCAATCAACCGCTCGTCAGGGTTGAATCCGGGGTGGTGCAGCCCGTCGTGGCTGGCGCTGCCAATGCTGACAAAAGCACCCGGCACATGGTGCAGGTAGAGCGCAAAATCCTCCCCGCCCATCTGGGGCGGCGTCTCCACCAGTTGGTAGCCCACCTCCTGCGCCAACTGCTGGCTGAAGGTGGCCCAGTGTGGCGTATTGACCAGCGCTGGCGGGCCGGGCGACCAGAGCAATTCGGCTGCGCCACCCGAGGCAGTGGCAATGCCGTGGATCAGCTGGCGGATATTCTCCGCGATGCCCTCACGGATGGCGTTGTTGTGGGTACGCACCGTGCCCTCCAGCTCCACCTGCTGCGGCAGCACGTTCCAGGTGGTGCCGCCAGCGATGCGCGTCACGCTCACCACCACCGACTCCAGCGGGCTGTAGCGCCGGCTGGGCAGGGTCTGCAACGCGCCGACAATCTGGCTGGCGATGACGATGGCGTCCACCCCCTCCTGCGGCCGCGCCGCATGTGCGCCACGCCCATTGACGCGGATCACGAAGCGATCGACGTTGGCATAGAAGGCGCCGCCGCGCGTTGCCAGCGTGCCGGTAGGCAGTTCCGGCGCATTGTGCATGCCAAAAATAGCCTGTACCCCCGCCAGCACCCCGGCGTCAATCAACGCCTGCGCGCCGGTGAAACACTCCTCCGCCGGCTGGAACAGGATGCGCACCCGGCCGGGCAGCGAGGCCTCCCGCGCCTTCAACAGGGCGGCCGCGCCAAGCATGACGCTGGTGTGCACATCATGGCCACAGGCATGCATGACGCCACGGTGCTGCGAGGCAAACGGCACCGGGGCGATCTCCTCAATCGGCAGGGCATCAATATCCGCCCGCAGGGCAATGCATTTTTCGCCGTGGCCTATTTCCACTACCACGCCGGTTTTTAATGAATAGGGCAGGGGCGTTAATCCCAATCCTTTTAACCAACCGGTAATTCTTTCGGTGGTGGCAAACTCTTTATTTGAAAGTTCCGGGTATTGATGTAATTCACGCCGCCATGAAATAAGCTGCTGCTCTAATTGTTCGCTCATGCGTCTCCCTATTAAATAATTTCTCACGCCACGTTATGCGGGCACCTGCGTCGTGGCCGGTTGGTATTCAGCCAGCAGCGCCAATGAGGTCAGGCGCGCCACGCCCTCGCTGATCGGCGTATCAATAATGAACTCTTCAATGCCGTGGCGTTTTGCCAGGCTTGCCAGCTGGGCGTGCACCTGCGCGGCGGTGCCTTTGAGGGTGGCGCTCTGGCGTGGTTCGATCTGGTAGTCAGTCAACCCGGCCTGCCGCACATAGGCTTCCGCCTGCGCCTCGGTGCCGACGGTCACGCTCTGGCCATGCGGGTTGATCACGCGGAAGTGCTGGAGATCGGCGGCCAACAGCGTGGCCTCTGCGGGCGAGGCCGCGACAATCGCCTGTACCGCCACAATCGCCCGCTGGCCGCCGCTAAGCTGGTGGTAGGTCTCGAGCGCCAGCTCCAGATCGCGCTCGCTGCCATTCAGATGGGCAGCAAACACAAAGTGCCAGCCCAGCTCCGCCGCCAGCCGCGCGCTCCCTTCACTCGCCCCCAGCAGGAAGCGCTGGGCCGGACGTGAGGGCAGGGGCGTCGCCAGCAGCTCATCGCTTTCACCGGCGTTGCGCGCCTCCAGCCAGTGGTTAAGTTGCGCCAACTGCGCCGCGAAATCGCCCTTTTCAGCCGCGTTCACCCCCTGTTGCAGCGCCCGCGTGGAGAGTGGCAGCCCGCCGGGTGCCTTGCCAATGCCAAGATCGACCCGGCCGGGTGCCAGCGAGGCCAGCAGGTTGAAGTTCTCCGCCACTTTATACGGGCTGTAGTGCTGGAGCATCACGCCACCCGCGCCCACACGCAGGCTGTGGGTCTGCGCCAAAATCCAGGCGATCAGCACTTCTGGCGATGGGCCAGCCAGCGAGGGGCTATTGTGATGCTCCGCCACCCAAAAACGGTGAAATCCCCACGCCTCCGCCCGTTTGGCCAGATCCAGGGTGCGAGCCAGCGCCTGCTCGGCGCTCTCGTCCGTCGCCAGCGGGCTTTTGTCCAGCAGGCTGAGTCGGTATGCCATACGATGTGCCTTCCTTTTTGCAAGAGAGTGCCGCAATTATTGGAAGGCGGCGGTCAGGATGTAAAAGAAGAAATATCGCTTAACGCTTGCGGGGAACGGGATAGGGCTTGCACTTCATTTCAATTGCAACTATTCATCAGGGGGGTGGCTGGGTTATCCTTAGCGCACTAAGTGTGACAGTGTCACGCCACTTTTTATGACAGGTGAACCCATGAGCTTCAGAACCCTGAAACAGCAGCACCCGGCCCTGCGTGACGACATCGGTGATCTGGTGACCCGCCGCCCGCTGCCCAACGCCCAGCTTCCGCAGCTTGATCCGTTCTTGTTCCTCAACCACCACGGCCCGCAGGTCTACCCCGCCAATAACCAAGGGTTGCCGTTTGGCCCACACCCGCACCGTGGTTTTGAGACCGTGACCTTCATTCTGGAAGGCGAGCTGGCGCACCTCGACAGCGGCGGCCATGAGAGCGTGATTAATGAGGGCGGCATCCAGTGGATGACCGCTGGCTCCGGGCTGGTACATGCCGAGATCTCGCCGGCCTCCTTCAAACGCAGCGGCGGCCCGCTGGAGATCCTGCAACTGTGGGTGAACCTGCCGGCCCGGCTTAAGATGACGCAGCCCGCCTATACCGGCTTGCAACAGGCCGATATTCCAGCCATTGAAGCCGCAGAGGGCCTTGCCACCGTCAGCCTGATCTCTGGGGAGTTTGACGGTCAACAGGGGCCATATGTGTCACAGACCGGCATCACCATGATGACCGCCCAGTGCCGCGCTGGCGCGCAGCTTACCCTGCCTGCCCCGGCGGGCCACACGGTATTCCTGTATGTGGTGCGCGGTGATCTCTCCCTCAACGGGCAGGCGCTGAAGCCCCACCACCTGATTGAGCTGAACGATGAGGGTGACAGTGTCACGTTGGCGGCCAGCGGCGAGGCAGTGATCTTGTATGGCCATGCCCAACCGTTCAATGAGCCAGTAGTCTCCTACGGCCCCTTCGTGATGAACAGCCGCGAGGAGATCAATCAGGCGATTGTCGATTACCAAGCCGGTAAGTTTGGCGACGTCACGCTGTAAGCGCCATCAACCCCCAGACAGGAGCCGGGATGCAGACCACATGGTTGGCACGCCACGACGGGCTGGAAGCGTCTCATACCCTTTCGGATGCCGCAGGATTCCCAAGGCACACCCATGAGGAGTATGTGCTGAGCGCCAACCTCGCGGGCGTTGAGAAGATCTGGTTTGACGGCACCGCCCAGCGCGTCGAGGCCGGGCAGGTGACGATCTATAACCCGCTGACCGTGCAGGCCTCTGAGTTTGTAACGCCAGGCAGTGCCTTTTTCAGCCTGCATCTTGATGTTGGTTGGCTGCGCCGCCTCTGCCAGCAGAGCGAGCTTTCACTGCAAGGCGATATGCTGTTTCAGGAGGGAGCGTTCGATGACCCGGCGCTGTTTGCCGCCATCGCCGCCCTGTGTCAGGACAGCGAAGTCGGCGGGCAGGAGCGGCAACTGCTGCTGTTGGCGGCACTGTTGCCGCACCAGCACGCCTGTCGTCCCGGCGCGCGCCCGGCCCCGCTCCACGCCGTCATTCGCTTTATGCACGCCAACCTGACCGAGGCGCTGCGGCTGGAGGATCTGGCGGCGGTCGCTGACGTTTCACCCTTCCATCTGGTGCGCAGTTTCCGCCAGCAGACCCACATGACGCCGATGCGCTACCTGCAACAGTTACGGCTAATGGAGGCGCGCCGACGGCTACGGCGTGGCGAGGCCCCGGCCGCCGTGGCGCACGCGCTGGGGTTTTACGATCAGAGCCATCTCAGCAACGCCTTTAAACGGGTAATGGGCACCAGCCCGCAGCGTTACGCGCTGCCGCGCAGGATAAATTCGCTATAGCCGCTGTACATCACGTAGAAGGCGAAGTAGGCAAAGATCAGTGCTGACGCGACGTAGGAGAAGACCAGCATCCGTTTGCCGAGCAGTCTCCCGCCCTGATGCGACACCCCGCACAGCACCAGTGACCAGACCACCCCAGCAATGAAGAAGCCCGCGAGGAACAGGCCGGCATTCTCCATCCCCGCCTGCTGGCGAGCGATCAGGCTGCCGCCCACCGCCGCGAACCAGAGAATCGCCGTCGGGGAGGAGAGCGCCAGCAGCACCCCGCGGCCAAACAGCGCCAGCCGGCTGCCATCCACGGCGGCCGGCGTTGCCGGATTGGCGGTGGCGCGCAGCGCGGTCAACACCATCTTAAACGTAAGGAACAGCAGGATCG
The DNA here is from genome assembly GCF_005491205.1 of Nissabacter sp. SGAir0207. NCBI lineage: Bacteria > Pseudomonadati > Pseudomonadota > Gammaproteobacteria > Enterobacterales > Yersiniaceae > Nissabacter > Nissabacter sp. SGAir0207. The sequence goes on along the minus strand of NZ_CP028037.1, from coordinate 291,923 downwards.
CCGAACCGCCGAGCCACAATGCCCAGCGCACCGGCGCGAACGCCAGCAGGGCAGCCATCCCGGCCATTGCCAGTACCGCATAGATCAGATCGCCGACGCAGGTGCCCAGCCCCAGCATCATGCCCTTGCCAAACCCGCGCTGCATCGCCAGCGCCATCATCGCAATATTCGCCAGCCCAATATCCAGACAGAGCGAAAGACTAAGCAAAAATCCATTATAAAAAGGCACAACACTCCCCTTATGGCGGTTATCAGACGACGCCATCTCACCACAGCATAAGAGCAAGGTATTGGAAAAAATTGCACCGGACAAAAAAAGCCCCCGGAACGGGGGCGTGTTGACTAGCCGGTCACACCTCATAGGTGTCTTCAGTGATGGAGGCAATCAACCCGGCCTGACAGGGGCAGGTGCTGCGGCTATGGAGCGTACCCGCATAGCCCCGCCCCTCCAGCTCATCGTCAGGGATGGCACCCGCAATCCGGTATAACCCGGCATGGACGCCGCAGGTGACGGCATCTCCTTCACGTGCTACCGGCCGGTCATATAGCGTATATAACGGGTCTCCTTCGGTGATGATGCCGCCGCAGGTGGTTCTGTCACCCTGTATTAAATAGTGGCCTTGCGCCATAACGATCTCCTTGCTGACTGTTAAATGAGCACTCCCAAAGGGGGTAGCGCTACGCACTTTCTGGGGCGACCGGGGAGAGATGGGTGATCCACACACTCTCCTGCATCGGCACTCCGCTGATCACCAACTGCATGGCGGATGTGCTGGCCGCCGCCTGTGACGCAGTCGCCAGCGCCAACCAGGGAGCCGCCGCGCCAGCATCGCCGCACAGGTCATCCAACGGATAACGCCCATTATCTGCGCGGATGCCGCCCAGCGGCGATTGGCCGCAGCGCGCCATCACGGCAGATTGCGATTGCCTGTTTAATGCAGCCAGCCAGAGATGGCCCAACTCCTCGCCATGGCGCAGTGGCACCCAATAGGCTGACTGTTCAATGCCCTGCGCCAGAGTGGGCAGCGTGGTCTGCTCTGGACGGTGGAGTAACGCGATGGGCTTCAGCACCTCTTGCGTCAGGCGGTTGCCCAGCAGCAGTGCTACAGCGGCCTCCGCGCTCCCTTTTACCGTTTCCGGCGCGACCTGTATGGCGACCACCAGCAGCAGGCTCTTCTTCTCTATATGCCGATCCAACCACTCATCGATAACCGCCATGCCTGTACCCGGCAGGCGCGCCAATGGCTGTTGGATCCCTTGCTGTTGCCAGGCGGAGCGCCACATCTCCCACAGGTGCTCGGCAGGCAGTGTGCAGGAGGACTCAAATAGGATCGCCACCTCCTGATTGGCTGGAACTTGCGCAAGCTGGCCGGCCAAAGAGGCGGCCAATGTGGTAAAGGCAAGGTCAACCGTATTAAGGGGCGTGTGCAATGGCAGGGTCTTATCACCGATACGGCTGTGCGCAAAGGTGTGGATACCATCGCGGCTTAGGCGTGGCGTTAATATCCTTTCGCTTTTGAGTGTGGATTCCAGCGGTGGTAAATAACGGCCATCACTCAACGTGGCATGGCCGGTAATAAACTGGGCTGACAGAACTTGCAAGGCACGCCGACCTTGCCGGGTTTTTTCTAGAATCATCTCCTGCCGCTCCCGGTTCCAGAGGGATATAGAGCAAGAGTACAAGGAAAAATAAAGAAGACGGAGCAGCAGTGCCATCAGCCAGATAGATATGGGTAAAATCAGCGGCGTAAGCGAACGAGAATACTCTTCTGTTGTGGATTTAATCGCCCCAAAAAATAACATGCTGCTGACTACCATTATTCCCAATGCGGTGATCCAACGCCATGCGTTAGGGGGTTTTGGCCATGAGCGCAGCTCTAAAACATTATTAAAATTCACTGGCATGGTATTTACTCCCTGTTTTGTCCTGAGGTGCGGTACGTGACTCATGGTCAATGTCTGCTGGCCAGCGTACGGTTTCGCGCAGCTTCCAGGTGCGCGGCTGGGTTTTATACAGCGGCCGGGTGGGCACCGGGCGGTGTGCCATGTAGTGGCAGCAGTGGCTCCACAGACCGCGCTGCACCTTGGGGTGGCCGATAGAATCGCTGAGCATAAAGCGGTCAATCACCTGACGGGTGCCCGGCTGGCAGACCGCGCACCAGAGCTGATAGCCTTGGTTATAACGCCCGGACTGGTAGCTCAGTTCACCGTGGATATCAGCCCAATCAAAAACCTTGATGGTGGTCGGCCAGCGCACCCAAGGGTTCCAACTGCGGGTATGCTGATAGACATACACTTTCTGGCGTGCGCGATTAAAGCGGATAGGAAGGGAGCGTGGGACATATAGAGCTATCTTAATACTTAAGAACATTAAGGAAAATATCACAAATGACAATAGTAAATATAAAATAAAAATTGAAGGATGTTCAAATAGATCATGAATAATCCCTGGTATAAGTAGTAGGCTTAAATAACATATTAATGGGATCGGAGTTACAATAAGTAGCAATATGCTCAATCCCCACATGATATTGTCATGCAATGGCAACTCCATCCACACATTATTTATTTCAGTAATATAAGTCAGGCGAGGCGCAGTGTGTTGCGCCTCCACGCTTTTGGGTAAATCCTCTTCCCAGTTTTTTAACGCTGGGGATAGGGTGGCCTCTCTGGAGAAATAATTCTCCACTGCGGCGTTCAGGGTCTCTTTATCAGCGTGTTTCATCGCGTGCTCCTGACGTTTCTGCCACCTCATCCTGAGGTGCAGTACGTGACTCGTGGTCAATGTCTGATGGCCAGCGTACGGTTTCACGCAGCTTCCAGGTGCGCGGCTGGGTTTTATACAGCGGCCGGGTGGGTACCGGGCGGTGTGCCATGTAGTGGCAGCAGTGGCTCCACAGACCGCGCTGCACCTTGGGGTGGCCAATGGAATCGCTGAGCATAAAGCGGTCAATCACCTGCCGGGTACCGGGCTGACAGACCGCGCACCAGAGCTGATAACCTTGGTTATAGCGTCCGGATTGGTAGCTCAGTTCACCGTGGATATCAGCCCAATCAAAAACCTTGATGGTGGTCGGCCAGCGCACCCAAGGGTTCCAACTGCGGGTATGCTGATAGACATACACTTTCTGCCGTGCGCGATTAAAGCGAATGGGAAGAGGGCGGGGAACGGTCAGCATTAACTTTATGTTCATAAAGGCTAAAGTAAAAATGAAGAATAATGAAAATAAATAGAAAATAAGAAATAAAAAATTATTAAAGAAGGACTCATATAGAAAGCCAGGCATAAAAATAAATAAACAGCAAAATGGAAATGCTAATGTAATAGCAATTGTAGCCAACCAACCGCCTCCCCAGAAAATGTCTTCATAATATGGCACCTCCATCCACACATTATTTATTTCATTAATATAAGTCAGGCGAGGCGCAGTATGCTGCGTCTCAACGCTTTTTGGTAAATCCTCTTCCCAATTTTTTAATGGAGGAGTTAGGGTGGACTCTCTGGAGAAATAGCTCTCCAATGCAGCATTCAGCGTCTCTTTATCCAGATGCGTTAAGTTTTTATCAGCGTGTTTCATCGCGTGCTCCTGACGTTGCTGCCATCTCATCCTGCGGGGCGGTACGTGACTCATGGTCAATGTCTGCCGGCCAGCGCACGGTTTCGCGCAGTTTCCAGGTACGCGGCTGGGTTTTATACAGTGGCCGGATGGGCACCGGGCGGTGCGCCATGTAGTGGCAGCAGTGGCTCCACAGCCCGCGCTGTACCTTGGGGTGGCCGATGGCGTCGCTGAGCATAAAGCGGTCAATCACCTGACGGGTGCCGGGCTGGCAGACCGCGCACCAGAGCTGATAGCCCTGATCATAGCGTCCGGACTGGTAGCTCAGTTCACCATGGATGTCAGCCCAGTTATAAACTTTGATGGTTGTTGGCCAGCGCACCCAGGGGTTCCAACGGCGGGTATGCTGATAGACATACACTTTCTGCAGGGCGCGATTAAAGCGAATGGGGAGGGGGCGGGGGGTATACGCAATTAATTTCAAATCAAATAATGAAGCTGTCAAGCAAATAAAAGACCCTATAAACATAATAAATGGAATTGAATAACTAGGGATGCCTGAAATAATTATATCTAACCCAATGGCTAAGAACAAAAATACACCGATTGTAGTTAAGATGAATGTAAAGGGGGCAGCGCACCATAAAATATCTTCATGGAGTGGCACCTCCATCCACACATTATTTATTTCATTAATATAAGTCAGGCGAGGCGCAGTATGCTGCGTCTCAACGCTTTTTGGTAAATCCTCTTCCCAATTTTTTAATGGAGGAGTTAGGGTGGACTCTCTGGAGAAATAGCTCTCCAATGCAGCATTCAGCGTCTCTTTATCCAGATGCGTTAAGTTTTTATCAGCGTGTTTCATCGCGTGCTCCTGACGTTTCTGGCAAATCATCCTGAGGGGCGGTGCGTGACTCGAGGTCAATGTCTGCTGGCCAGCGCACGGTTTCGCGCAGTTTCCAGGTGCGCGGCTGGGTTTTATACAGTGGCCGGGTCGGCACCGGGCGGTGCGCCATGTAGTGGCAGCAGTGGCTCCACAGCCCGCGCTGTACCTTGGGGTGGCCGATGGAGTCGCTGAGCATAAAGCGGTCAATCACCTGACGGGTGCCGGGCTGGCAGACCGCGCACCAGAGTTGGTAGCCTTGGTTATAGCGCCCGGACTGGTAACTCAGCTCACCGTGGATGTCAGCCCAATCAAAAACCTTGATGGTGGTCGGCCAGCGCACCCAGGGGTTCCAACTGCGGGTATGCTGATAGACATACACTTTTTGCCGTGTGCGATTAAAGCGGATGGGGAGAGGACGGGGAATGTATAACGCCATTTTTGCGGTTAAAATAAAAGCGGAAAAAATAAAAAACATCATTATTATATAAAAAATAAAAAACCCTAAATTATCTAAAAGAATTTCAATAAAAAAACCTGGTAGAAAAATAAAGCTTATAGAGCATAAGAAAAACATTCCACTCATAACGAAAGATAACCAACCCCCTCCCCACATAACATCCTCATGCTTTGGCACCTCCATCCATACATTATTTATTTCATTAATATAAGTCAGGCGAGGCGCAGTGTGTTGTGCCTTAACGCTTTTGGGTAGATCCTCTTCCCAGTTTTTCAACGCTGGGGATAGGGTGGACTCTCTGGAGAAATAGCTCTCCACTGCGGCATTCAGCGTCTCTTTATCCAGATGCGTTAAGTTTTTATCCGTCTGTTTCATCAGTTGCTCCTTAATCTTCTGCCTTAACTTGCAAGCCCATTACCCATGCCTGATTGGCTGCATCTGGCCAGTAGCTAACACCCAGCACCGCCTGCGGATAGAAGGTGCTGTCTGCCCAGGCTTCGCCTTCAATAACCAGATCGTTGCCCTGCCAACGCTCGGTTACTGTGCCGAGATCCGGCCGACGGCGGCGTGGTTGCCAAGGGGAGGGGACTAATGGTTCCAGCCGCGCGTTGGTGGAGCGTGGCGTGTTGTGGGTCGTGGCGAGCAGGATCTCTGTGCCGCCGGTTGCGTTCGGCAGCGTCAGGCTATAGCTCCAGGCTGAGTGGTCTTTGTCGCAGCCCGGCAGCACGATGCGCATCTTGATCAGATCCTGGCGATCGAGCAGTTCAACGAGTTTGTCGCTGTAGCCCACCTCGGCCGTCAAACCATTGTTGATGGCGTTGTAAGCCTGCAAGGCAGCATTGAGGTTGGCGTCATTTAGCGTTGGGATAGTGCTAAGTCGCCACGGCGCATCTTTACTGCGTGGTTTGCCAAAGCAGCAGCGGCGTAACCAGATCTCAAAGGGGGTACTGATGGCGTTCTCAGCCTGAATGGCCAGCGCGGCACCGGTTAAGATTAATAGTCCAGCTAAACCGGCAGGGCCTAATAGGGCAAAATTGGCTGCATATGAAGCAATAATTGCCGTTATGCCCCCGGAACCCATTATTAATCCACTGCCAAAATACCAGATGCCTGATTTGATATTTTTATTTTGAAACTTATCCCAGCCTTGTATCAGCATCCCCACCCCATCAATAATCGCTGATAACCCCCCTAACGCTCCCCCCAGCCTGATTAGCCAATGGGTTTTATTGACCCAGGGTTTGGCCATAGCCAGGGTACGCAAAAAGCCGGCGCCCTCGACGGCGGCGCTGACCACCATGGTGACATTGGAGAGCAGCGCCAGCCGGGCTTTGCTGTCATTGCCAATGGCTTGCTCCAGCGCCTGATGGTTGGCTTCCAGCGCGCCAATTTGCAGCAGTAGCATCCAACTCGACAGCCCCATCCCCACGCTGTTGCCGCTCACTATTCGGCGCATCATCTGCGCCTGGCTGCGCAATAGAGATGTCGTTTGCGATTGGGAGAGCGTCAGGGTGCCTTGATCGACCCCGTCAGCCAGCGACAGGGCAGAGATGCGCAGTTCGGAGAAGTGCCGGAGCTGGCCTGCCTCGGTCAGCGGGCTGGAGGAGACCGCCTCCAGACTGGTGCCGGCTTGGTGCAGCGCGGTGTGGAGTTTATCGGGTGCCATGTCGCTGACCAGCGTGACCTGGATGCGTCGCGCCAGCACCTCTTGATCCGTGACCCGCAGCAGCCCGCCAGTGGTGACGGTACGGGTAATGGTCGTCCCTTGCTGTACCGCGCCGCCAAATGGGATGGGCGTACTGGCCGCAGGCAGCACGGAAGCGGCCATGTCGATATAGAGCTGCTGAAACTCCCTAATGGACATCGTCAGGGTAAACAGCGTGACCTGCTGGCCCGTGAGCAGGTAGGCCATGCCTTGCATCACCCGCGTATAGGCCTCTTTTGCGGTCTGGCTCAGTTTGGTGGTCAGGCGGCTATAGGCACCGCTGAGCGCCAAAGCACGCTGCATCAGGGCTTTTTGTACCCGTTTTGACTTCAGGAGGTTGCCCAGCTCATCCGATCCCAGCAGTACCTTAAGGTTGCTGTATCCTTGGATGCCGTTGTAGACCGCTTCTAACATCGAATGCTGATTGCCCAGCAACCCCCGGAAGCCAGCGCTGTCGGGCGTCTCAAACCAAATACGCCACGCCTCTTCGGTATGGGGGTCGGTGCAACTGCCCTGCACACATGCCATCAGGGTGCCCAGTTGGGCCACCCAGCCAGTGAGGCTGGTCTCTGGTGCGTAGTCGTGGATGATGATCGCCTCCCACTCCCGCGCCTGATACCATGCCGATAAACTGCCACCCGTCGCCGTTAGCCGCCGCTGGTAACGTGCCAGCGTCTGCTGATACTTCTGGTCAAAGGTGGCGCGCGCCACTTCGTCATAGCAGGTCTGTAGCCGCGCCAGCTCGGCAGCATAGCTCTCCTGCGCAATCTGTTCGGCGGGCACCACGGTGACCTGGGCCGCTGGGTAACCACTGGCTGGTCGCTCATAACGCGGCTGGCTGCGGGCGGTGGTCTCCTGTTTTATCCTGGCCAGCGTCTGGGCGATCGCCTCAGAGATCAGGTGCTGGTGGCGGATCTCCGGGGCCTCGTTCCACTGCTGGCGCGCCTCCACCACGCGCAGGCGATCCTCATTCAACTCTTCCACCACGCCCACGGGATCATTGAGCGCCAGCGCCGTGATTGCACAGCCGTGTTGTAGCGTCATCTGAGCGACATGCTCTGCCAGTGCCTGCGCGCGGCTCAGCCGGGGATAGAAGCCATGCATACCGCCGGGCGGCGGGAGCGGCGAGTTCTGTTCGTGGCTGCCAGAGGGATCATTCAAGACCGGGACGGGGTCAAGCCACTCATCAGTGGCAAACTCCGCGACCTGAGCCTTCAGGAGAGAGAGGCTGCTGTCCAGCACGCGCGCCTCGGGAATGAGGCTGGGCGACCGTTTCAGGGTGGAAAGGTTGATTTTGGTGAAACGGGCGCTGGGCCGTACGCCAGAAGCGTACTCCTCCAGCACCTGCTGGCTCCAGGGATCGCTGCTGAAGGCGATCCATGCCTCACTATATTGGCTGTCATCAATGTTGATGAAACTGGCCAATATGTCATGCCCATAGGTGAGGCAGGCGCGGCTCAGCGGCTCCACCGTATCGCTTTCAGGCATCGTAAAAGGGTTGAACTGGCGCAAATAGCCTTCTGCCGTGACCTCATAAGCCTGCCAGATACCCTGATCCAGCAGCACATAGAGATAGCCTTCACGCAGGGTACGCAGCGCATATTTAAACTCCCCACCCGTCAGCGTGACAGGCTGGGGCGGCACCGTGGGCTGCCACGCCCTGCTGACCATCCGCGCCGGGACGGCGGCCACCCGCAGCGGCAGGATAGGCAAGCCGCTGCGCTGGCAGGCTTTGCAGCCGGAAGGCAGTGCCGCTGCCTGCTGTGCAAGGGGCAGATAGTGGGCAACGTGTTGTTGGATATTCATCTATTTCTCCTGCGAAAGGGCGTCAAGCACCGGTTGTATCCTGTGGGCCGGGTGGCGCTTCACCTGTTGCACTAGCTGGACAAGGGCCGGCGAGGTGCGGTAATCGTCCTCACTGTGCAAGGCAATCAGGGCGAGCGTAAAACGGTCATGCGGGTGATTGACCCGATCACTGGCCCATACCCATATCTCTGCCGCACGGCGGGCGGCGTCATCGGGCAGGGGCGAGGGGGAAGCGGCACGTTGCCAGGCAAAGAGCAGCGCCTGTACCTGCGCCATGTCTGACTGGATGCGTACCATGCCGCTATCCATTGCCCACTCGTGGCCTTCGGCACTGCCCTGAAGGTGATGCAGCTTTCCGCTGGCGGAGGGATACCACCAGTGCGTGATCGGCCAGAGGGTTTCGGCCAGCCCATAGGTGTGGTGCAGCAGCTCAAGGCGCAAAGGCTCATAGAAGGGCAACACCTTGTGGTCGCCGAGTGCGAGGCCCAACTGGCGGCTGCGCGTCACCAACAGGGTGGCAATCTTATCCGGCGAGTGTGGGCTGGCCAGCCAGCCACACAGGTAGCGCCGTTCATGCGCGGCCTCCAACCCGACACGCGTCATTGAGGCGTTGAACTGTGCCTGCGGGAGGGGTTCGCCCGGCGCGGCCAGTTGCACCAACACCGGACAGTGGGAAGGGGAGTGGGCCAAATCAAGGCGCAACACCGGAGTGAGGGCTTCCTGCCCAAGCGCGGCTTCCAGCTCGCGGAGGTGCAGTGGGCTGTCAGGTGAGACCTGCCGTAACGGATCAAGCAGAAGGTAGCGGTAACTCTCGTTGTCATGCAGTGGGAGCAGTGACGCAGCGATCTCTTTCATGGCGACTCCTATTTCTGCTGTTCGGCACAGGTTGCCTCAGGGGGAAGTTCAGGCAGCGGCGGCGTGTAATTTTCAGGTTTCATCCGCTTGTGACTGGCGGCTTTCATCGCCAGTTGCCCAGTGGTCTTCAACGTGATGCCTGAGCTATCCAGTACAATGGCGCTGCCGTGGCAGGCCAACGTGAGCCTTTTTGCCGCTGTCAGGCAGATCTCATCTTCCTGGCTGGTGATGTGCATCTCCTTGAGAGAGGTGAGGGCCATACCATCCCCCTGGGCCTGAATCTCCACTTTGCCCCTATTGGCGAAGATTTTGATGCCAAGGGATTTGGCAAACAGACTGATCATCTCGCCTGCGGCCACGGTGAATTTTTTGAAGACGCTGACATTGCTGTTGCCGGCTGCCGTCTGGATGAGGTGTTGGCCGCTACTGATCTGGATACTTTGGGGGGAAACCTGCGCAATGCCCGCCGGCGCGCTCATTAACAAAACCGGCTGTTGCAACTCGTTGAGGGCGTTTTCCAACAGGGATTTTTGTGCCTGTATCTGCGCCAGTTCGGCTTTGGCGGTTTTGACTGCCTCGTTCAACGACTCTGCCAGTCCGGCGGCCTGCTGGAGCGTGGCGAGGGCCGCCTGCATCTCCCGCTGTTTGCCCCGCGCCTGCAGCTGCGCATCGGCGCTGATGAACAGCCCGCGGCCAGCGCGGATGACGCCATAGCTGTCGCTGCGCAGTTCGATGCCCTCGCCGCGCGGCTGCTTCTGCTCATCCACCAGATAGCCCAGATTGAGCTGGCTCCTGCCGCCATACTCTGTGGAGAGCGTGATGTGCTCCTGCCCGCGCGAGTCATCCAGCCGCAGCAGGTTCTGGGCCGGGGTGCGCAGTATGTTGCATTTGTAGTTCTGGATGGTGACCGGGTCCGGGTGCGCCGAGTCGTGCAGCACCCCGGCGATGTAGGGGCGGTCGGGGTTGCCGTCCTCAAAGGCGATGGCGACCTCGGTCCCGGCCAGCAGTGGCAGGTGCAGGCCCCAGCCGTCGCCGGCGTAGGGGCGCGCCTGACGTACCCACAGGCTCTCCTGACCCGCTGGCCACGACTGGCGGTCAAACAGCAGGTTGACGCGGTAGCGCCCGTACCGGTCGATGTGGGCATAGGGGTCGTTGTGCCGGGTGCTGGTGACGCGGGCGGGCAGCGTGCCGGCCATCACCCGCCGGGGCGGCAGCGGCGGGCGGAAACCACAGGCACCGACCGCCGGCAGGGCGGTCAGCCGCACCACATAACTGCTGTCGCGCCGGGCATGGCTGAGCAGGCCGGTCACCAGCACGCCCTCACGGAACGCTGCCGCGTCCGGCCCGCCGCCGGTGACCTGCAGCCGCTCGCCGGGGGAGAGCGCCGCACAGTTGGTGGTGGCTGTGAGCTGGGTCTGGCGGTTCAGGTAGCGCTCGTGGTGCAGGCGGGCATAGAACGCACCACTCTCCGGTGCCGGGTGGCGCCCCTGAGGCGCGCCGGCCGTCAGATAGCCCTCCGCATAGTGGCAGGCTTCGCCGTAGGTGGTGGGGTCACCGCCGGTAGCGTCCACCTGCACGGCCAGCGCCTGCGTGGCCTCACGGTAGTTATAGTCGTCGGTGGTCACCGACTTCTCCACCACCTGATGGTGATGGGCCATCGCCCATACCGACTCCACCCCCCGGTCATGCATGCCCGAGGGCGGCACCGCCGCCAGCACCCGGCCCGGCAGGGTGTTTAGCGGGCCATCAAAGAACTCCACCACGTCAATGTTCAGCCGGGTGTCCACCGCCAGACGAAAACCGATGCCCACCCCGGCCAGCAGCCGACGGATGAACGCCAGGTCATCCTCGTCGTACTGCATCACCTGCTCCCGGCGCGGATAATCCTGCGTCAGGGTAAAGAGGAAATCCTGCCCGCGCATCCCATGGCGGCTGCGCAGGATATGCTCGACTATCTGCGGCACCGACATGTCCTGATAGATGGCGTTCTGGCGGCTGCGTGACAGCAGGGCCAGTCGCGGTTGCAGCGTCAAGGCGTAGTGCCCCTCGTCAGGCGAGACGGAGAGCTGGCTGAAGGCGGTCACCACGCCCTGCACTACCCGCACCGGTTGCTGCACCCGCTCGCCGCCGGGCTTCGTCACCGGCGTATGCAGGGTCAGCGAGGCCGGGCGCATCAGCATCGCCTGCGCGGTGAGTGCCTTCTCAGGGCTGGTGAATTCAATGGCGTAGTGGAAGGGCCGGCTGAGCGCCTCCTTGCCCTCAAAGCTCAGGACATCCAGCACGGCGGTGCAGTCACGCACAGCCAGCCGGTGGTGGCTGTGGTTATACATCTGGCGGCTCATGATTCATGCTCCTTATGAAGGGCGGCCGGGCAGGCTCCGTCCCGGCCAGAACAGGGGGCCATATTGTGGGCAGGCAAAGGCCGCAGGCACGCTGCGCAAAATCAATAAAGCTTATATTTCAACGGGTCGGCACAGGATTTTGGGCGTCATGCCGTAAAGGAGGGGCGTGGCAAAGGCGCGAGCAACAGAGGCAGGCCGCGGGTTGTAGGGGGAAAGAATATTTAATGCTTATAAATAAGCGGCGATGTATCAGGCTGGGACAGAGAGGAGAGGTAAACAAAAAGCCCCCGGAACGGGGGCTTGGGGAGGGGCTTATACCACGGGGGTGTTTGGGGTATCGTCGAACTGTTTCTTGAACTGCTTCTCCAGTTGCTCCAGCGATTTGCCGCGTGTCTCGGGGGCGCAGAGCACCACGAAGATGGCACCGGCGATACCGACGGCGGCGAAGATGAAGAAGCTCATCGACAGGCCGACCGCGTCCAGCAGCAGCGGGAAGGAAAGGGTAATGGTGAAGTTGGTCATCTGCATCATAAAGACCGAGATGCCGGTGGCGCGGCCACGGATGCGCATCGGGAACAGCTCCGACAGCAGCAGCCAGGTCACCGGTGACAGCGCGCCCTGCTGGAAGCAGAGGAACAGCAACATCCCACCCAGAATCATCCAGCTACGCACCAGATTCGGCGCGCCATCGACGCTCTCCGGCAGGAAGTAGCAGAGGCAGCCGATAATAATCAGCATCGCAGTACAGCCCATCTGGCCCACCATCAGCAGCGGACGACGGCCGAAACGGCTCAGCATCATGATGCCGACAAAGGTCATCAGCACGGAGACCACGCCGTTACAGATGGTCGCGATCAGGGCGGCATTGGTGCCCATACCGGTGGATTGCAGCATGGTCGGGGCATAGAACATGATGGTGTTGATGCCGGAAAGCTGCTGGATCATGGCGATGCCGATACCCAGCGCCACCAGACGCTTCATCCAGGTGGAGATGGTCTTGTTGCGGCGCGAGTGGCGCTCATCTTTCGGGGCAACCGCCTTGCGGATGTCTGCCAGCTCACGCTCTACATAACGTGAGTTGCGGGTACGCTCCAGCACGTCGCGCGCCTCGCGGAAACGGCCATGCATCACGTACCAGCGCGGCGTATCCGGCAGGAACAGCATCCCTACCCACATGATCAGCGCTGGCACACAGGCGATCCCCAGCATCCAGCGCCAGGTGGTCTCGCCGCCCCACACTTCGTTGATCGCCGCGTTGCTGGTGTAGGCCACCAGCTGGCCGGAAACGATCATCAGCTCCTGGAGGGTCACAAACTGCCAACGGCGGTTAGAGGGAACGATCTCCGCGATGTAAACCGGCACAATGGCCGCCGCGCCGCCTACCCCAAGGCCGAGGATGAAGCGGAAGAAGATCATCATGTGGGCGTTCGGTGCCATCGCGCAGCCGAGCGAACCAAACATAAAGATGATGGCCAGTACCAGAATCACCTTTTTGCGGCCAAGGCGGTCAGCAAACCGGCCCGCAGTCATGGCACCAAAGGCGGAGCCGAGGATCAGCGAACTGGTGACCAGCCCAGTGGTCAGCGGCGTCAGGTGCAGGTCGGTCTTCATAAACAACAGGGCGCCAGCAATTACCCCGGTGTCATACCCAAAAAGCAGGCCACCCAAGGTGGCGATCACGGCAATCACCTTGACCAGCGGTTCGACGGGCGTTTTCGCCGTACGTGGCGCGCCTGCTTGCTCATTAATCGTGCTATTCGTCACACGTCTCTCCCTGTAATTATTGTCTTTTAGCAGTGCCATTGCGTGTTAAACGCATGCCTTATCAATGAAGCAACACAGAATCAAGCTTAAGCACAGATGTGACGGATCGCTAATTTTTACAAATTAACGGCATAAAAAATCATCAGCAGTCACAATTTTCCAACGAATAATTACAGGGTGGAACAGTTCTTTCCCAGAGAGAACGCACTATCCATAAGTGGAAGGATTTTCTGTAGTGCAACCAAATGAAAGATAGCCGATGCGATAGCGCTGCTCCGCCTCCACCGGCTGGGCAATCTCTTCTGACGAAAAGGTCATGTGCAGATGTTGCCAGCAGGCCGGGTTCCAGGCCGCCAACTGATGGCTGGCCGGGGCGGGCAGGCATACGCCGGGCAGATCGCTGTGTGGCGGAATCGACGTGATTCGGCGACTGGCCCATCGGCATTGGCGCAGCAACTGGAGGTCTGGCATATGCAGCAGCGGCCAGAGATCGATTGCTGGCCAGCCAAAGGCAGCCGTCAGCGCCGCGAAACCGGGGCTGCACAGGAAACGCTGCATCGCGGCACTGTCCTGCCACAGGTAGAAAGGCGCATAGCGGTTCTCCGCGCCCTGCTCGCCGCGCAGGGCATAGAGGTAGGCTTTGAAAACCAGCCCCGGAAAGCCATCCAGCTTATGGCCGTTCTCTTCAATTCGGCGGATGACAATGCCCATGTCGTAATCGGCTGGCAGGGTAAAGCTGTATTGCATGGCGATCATCACACGTCCTCCGGGTTATACATCTGCCCATGACTGAAACTCCACTCTTCGGCCTGATTGCAGGTGATGATGACCATCACGTCCTGCGGTGTAATGCCCAGCTCACGGTGCAACGCCTGCGCCAGATGGTGGTAAAACGCCTGTTTCTGTTGGCGACTGCGGGAACGACCGGCGGTGATGGTGAACAAAATGAACTGCTCGCTGCGTGGGCCGCCCAGATAGTCACGGTCAGCAATCAGGCGGCCGGGCGGGCAACACTCAATCATCTGGAAGCAATCACCGGGTGGAACAGAAAATCTCTCCACCAGTTGCTGCTGGAGCAGGGTGGACAACCGTTGTAGCCACGCCTCGGTACGGCCTTCGCGTAGCATGATGCGGGTAAAGGGCATAATGACTCTCCTGTCTGGATGGTCAGGAGAGGATATGCCGCTGGCACTGTCCTGAATATCGCATAATATGGGAGAGACAATCCCGAAAAACAGGATGGATGATGGAGAAGCGTCCCTGGTGTTTTGACCTTGATGCGTTGCAGAGTTTTGTTACCGGCATTGAGCTGGGCAGCTTTGCCCGTGCGGCCGATCGGCTGGGGCGCTCGACGTCTGCGGTCAGTGCGCAGCTGAAAAAATTGGAGCAGCAGTGCGGCGTGCCGCTGGTGGAGCGAGCGGGACGCCATTTGGTGCCCAGCCGGCAGGGCGAGGTACTGCTCGGCTATGCGCGTCGGCTGCTGGCGCTGAACAGTGAGGCGGCGATGGCGGTCGGCGGCAGCGCCCTCAGTGGGCCATTGCGCATGGGCCTGCAGGAGGATTTCGGCGAGCGCCTGTTGCCCGCCGTGCTGGGGGCATTCTCCCGGGCGCACCCCGAGGTGCAGATGAGCGCGCGCATCGGCCGCAACGCGGAGCTGTTGCAGGGCATTTTGCAGGATGATTTAGATCTGGCCCTGTGCTGGCAATCACCACAGCCTACGCCCTTTATGGCGCACCTTGGCGAATTGCCGCTCCACTGGATTGGCGCAAACGCAGGGGAGAGCCGCCGTTTCAGCGGGAGTGAACCGGTGCCGCTGGTGGTGTTTGAGTCGCCCTGCCTGATGCGCCGCTACGCCACCGACGCACTGGATCGCGCGGGCATTCCGTGGCGCATTGCATTGGAGAGCCGCAGCCTGCAAGGCATCTGGGCCGCGCTCGCTGCCGGGCTGGGGGTGACAGTACGAACCGGGGCGGGCCTGCCCGCCACTCTCTGCCGGCTGGCGGCACCGTCCTTGCCGGCGCTACCGTCAGTTGGCGTGACATTACACCAAAATCGGGCCACCCTTTCGCCGGCCGCAGAGAGCCTGAAAGCGCGTTTATGCCATGAGCTGACCCTGGCACTGGCGGCAGTTCATCCCGGCCCGTAACAAATTTTTTGCTTTCATTTGGGTAAAATGCGTTATCTCATCTATAGTTATGCGCGGCCTCGTCAATGAGGCATTGTCTTAAAACACTGACGATTTTTCGCGTTGAAGGATACACGGAATGTTTTACCGCATTGTCACGCTCATGATCGCTTTTTCATTTTTTCTGTGGATTCTTTTTGTGTCGCATCCTTCACAGCTGGGCGTGCTGTCGCAACTCGGCATCAGGCTGTTTGGCAGCTAACGCCTGAGCCAGCCGGCCAGCGCGCGGGTCAGCCACGGCATCCAGAAGAAGACCACCAGCCCGACCACCGTGGCGTCATTCAGCAAATGGCCCGCCAGCGTGCCGGTCAACGCTGGTGCCACCTGGTGCCAGAACATCGGTACCAGATTGGTGGAGGGGAAGATTACCGCCAGCGTCAGCAGATATTGTTTCCAGCGCGCTGGTCGGCGTACCCCATGCTGGGGCGGGGTGAACCAGAATTGGCTACCCGCGCGCACCTCGATCTGGTCGCCCTGCGCCAGCAGGGGCGAGATTTCGGCCAGTAGCCCTTTGCGCTCCTCAGAGGCCGTCCAGCGCGTCAGTTGTTCCAACGTATCAAAACGGATCAAGACGGTGTAAGTCTCCCCCTCCTCACCCGGCCGCAACACATTGACACCACGATGGCCGTCAAAGCTCTCCGCCACCGGCATGATGCGCGCTAGCCAGCGCTCATAGGCCGCCTGCTGGCCCGGCAGCAGCGTATGGGTAATGACCAGCGTAACAGGTTCACTCTTCACCATCGTGTTTTCCCCTTTTCCATGATCGACCATCGAAGACGGCATGCCTGACACCATCCTATGCGAGCCGAGAAAAAACGCGTAACGAGTAATTTTTAATGAATGGTTAAAATTATTTGGTGGAGAGGAGGGGCAGAGAAGAGAACGCCGCAGGCCAGAAGCGCTGCGGCGTGGGGATTAAGGCATTGGCCAGTTTTGCGGGGCCTGGCTCATGATTTCGACAAACAGATCCTTGGCATGGGCGCCATAGAGCGCCATATCCGCCGAGGTGATCCCCAGCAAGCCCATTACAAACCAGCAAGAGACGGCAATGCCGACGCTGCTGGAGAGGAGAGCCAGGCCGTGGCGGCTGGCCCTACGCAGGCTGATGTTGAGGGTGCTGGCAAAAAACATGATAACGGCGCTGAGAATTTCCCAGCGCGCCAGAACGACGCCGGTGGCGAGTGCACTCATGATGGTAGTCCTTGCAAAAACCGCGCTAGCCGTGTGCCGGCGTTATTAAGGTCGTCCGTTGCACAGCATGTAGCGCTTAAGTCAAATTACAGATAAGTGTGACAGCGGTCACATTGTAGCACACTGTTTAACCAGTGGATAAAAAATAAACTCTCCCAAAATCAACCAATAACCCTTGTTGTTATTAATAACGTTGAATCATCACATTTTTTGTTTAAATCATTTTCCTCGGTGATATTTTTATATGGAACAATAAACAGCCTGATAACCTGCTGGCAGGTGCCAGCCTAAAAAGAGAGAAGGAGCTGAAATGTCCCATTCACTGGTGATCTTTTTACACGGCGTTGGCAGCCGGGGCAGCGATTTGGCAATCCTGGCCTCATTCTGGCAGCGCATTCTGCCAGCCGCCCGCTTCGCCCTGCCGGACGCGCCTTTTCCTTTTGACGGCGGCGGCAACGGCTTCCAATGGTTCAGTATTAACGGCGTGACGCCCGAAAATCGTCCCGCCCGGCTGGCGGCGGCACGTGAGAGCTTTGATGCCGCTCTGTCCGCCATCGTCAGCCAGCATGGTTTTACCGATCGGCTGGATCGCGTGGCGCTGGTGGGGTTCTCACAGGGATCGATCATGGCGCTGGATGCGGTAGCCAGCGGTCGCTGGCCGGTTGCGGCGGTGGTGGCCTTCTCTGGCCGGCTGGCGTCACCGCCGCCCTTCACGCCGACCGATAGCCCGCTACTGTTGATTCACGGTACGGCGGATGCGGTCATTCCCTGGCAGGAGAGCGAACGCGCCAGCGAGGCGCTGAAGGCGGCAGGTATGGCGGTGCAAACCCACTTCCTGCCGGGTGTGGGCCATACCATCGATGAAGAGGGCGCAGCCCGCGCCGGGAAGTTCCTGGCGGAGGTGTTGGGTTAGGGTAGGGGGCCGGCCATTAACCGGGCTTATCGCGAGGCGTTAACTATCGTGGTTGCCAGTTTCTGCATCTGGCCTTATGTCATGAAGCTGGCTAAGCAGGTCTGGCAGGGCTGTCTGTACCGTGTCCCAAACCATGTCGAGATTGATGTCAAAATAGCCATGGGCAATGCGGTTGCGCATGCCACGCATATTACGCCAGGGCACGTGCGAATGGCGTTGGACAAAGGGCATGAAGCCGTCCATTACTTTGGTAGCGGCTTCACCAATAATGATCAGGCTCATTATGACCGCCTGCTGCGTGCGCTTATCTTCCAAAAAAGCGTCTTTGGTCATTCCCGTGATAAAATTACAGGCATCATTGGCTGCCTGTTCCATATGATCCAAATAATCAGGGAGGCGATGTTCATTCATACTGGACGTGCTTCCGCAAGAACCTGAGCACGGAAAGCCATTGGCAGATCAGCGGGTGTCAGTAAGTCGACATGAATGCCCAGCAATACTTCCAATTCATCTTGCAGGCCACCCAGATCAAACAGCGTCGCACCGGGCAATGTATCCACTAATAAATCAAGATCGCTGCCATCAGCATCTGTGCCATGTAGCACTGAGCCGAATATGCGTGGATTTGTTGCACGAAAACGGTGAGTTGCTTCACGCACCGCACTGCGTTTCAGATTAAGTACCGTTGAAGGACGCATGAGGCCTCCTTTATGGGCCGGAATATAGTGAAATAGTATGCAACGTTAAGGGGGGTTTCAAGATCCATTCCCCTAATAGTCAATTGTTGTGCTCCCCCTCCCAATGAGTAAACCCAGTGCAATGTCCCTGGACCCACCGCCGCCCCATCTACCCGCTTACGCTGGTGGGCACCAGCGGGTATAGCCAGTGGAAAATCATTCTGGTTCGCCGCTTGCCAGCATATTCTGGCCCATTGGCAGAAAATGGGCTGATTTATCTCACTGGCCTTTTTTAGTTTTCTCAACGAGGGAATGTGATGGCGGTCGGGAGCGAGGCGGCTATAGTCGTTTTAGTGACCCATCAATCCGGCTTAAGTGTCTGGATAATGTCTTTTAAGGAGGGCGTGTGTGTCCGTTAAACAGGGTAAACCATTGGGTTCGGCAAGAGGAGTTAATTTCTTTTTAACAGCGCCGGCCTCTTTATGGAATCAAACGAGAGGTGACAGGAAATGAAATTTAGAAGTAAACATATTTATTACGAATATATCGATTATTTACTGCGCATTGGCTATATCACGGAAGAGACGGCGCTGGAGTTGGTGCCGTTGATTAACAGTGACAAGATGGAGCTGGTCGATAATATGCTGGGGGATATTGAGGGTGGTTTTCATGGCCGCCAGAAAGATTACCTCCGCAGCACCTTCTATAAGGATCTGGAAAATGGTGAGCTGAGCAACCACGGTGGCGAGGGTGGCCAGTCCTACCTTTATGATCTGCTGTTACGTCAGCACAGCACTGAAAATCTCTCGCTCAACCAGACCGTCGAAACCCTGAAGACCAAACTCGGCCAGCGTGATGTTGAGCTGCAACAGAGCGTTGACCGCGAACTGCTGATGGAGAAGGCCGCTGCCCGCTTCAAAACCATGCAGGCGGAGAACGAGCGCCTCAGTCAGGAGAACTCGGCCCTGAAGAAAGAGAATAAAGAGCTGAAAGAGTTCTCCCAGCAGAAACGCATCGACGGGAAGATCCCTGGCTATGTGAAAGAGGTGAGTGCCAAGCTGGATCTGGATGACAAGGGGTTTTCGCAGCTGGCGACCCGTTGGTCGATCATTGGCTTTGTGGCGGCCTTTTTGGCAGTTATCGCCGCCTTCTTCACCTTTGCTGAAGGCTCGGTGTTATTGGCGAATGCGCAGGTCTATGACGAGATCGCACTGCTCTATGTCTTCTTCCGCGGCGTGCTCGGCGTCGGTCTGCTCTCCTGGCTGGCGAACGTCTGCTTCAGCACCTCGCGTAACTACACCCATGAGTCGATCCGGCGTAAGGATCGCCAGCACGCTCTCAACTTTGGCCGGCTGTTCTTGCAGATTTACGGGGCCAGCGCAGAGAAAGAGGAGATGCTGAATGTCTTCAAAGACTGGAACATGGCCGGCGACTCCTCCTTCTCCAAAGACGCGGCGGCCCCGCCCAGCGTGCTGGAGATGCTGGAGAGCCTCAACAAACTGAAAACGGGCCTGCTCAGCAAAGGCAAGAGTGTGGTGCCGCCAACGGGCGGCGATACGCCACCGCGTTGATGTTCCTATTTCCCCATCGCATTTCCCCGGTTTCCGGAATTGATTGCGTGGGCTGCCTCAGGCAGCCCTTTTTTTGTTCTGGAGAATTTTCAGGCCCGCCTTGCGCTTGCCCTCTCCCCGTATAGACTTTCAGTGGCGCGCCAGCCAATGGGCGTGTCGCTATTTTCCATCCTTTGGGTAAGCCCGGCGCGGCAATAATGCCACACCGCCAACGGGCGATATTTCTCCTTAAACGTGAGGGCAGTCTGATGAATAACGCAGGCGATGAAAAAACAGGGGCGGGACAGGCCGCAGGTGAAGAGAATAACATTCCAGAGCCAGTCTATATCGACCCGGAATATAAAGCGGCAGGAAAATTAAAGGGCAAGGTGGCGATGATTACCGGTGGCGACAGCGGCATTGGCCGGGCCGTCGCGATTGCGTTTGCCAAAGAGGGGGCTGACCTGGCGCTGCTCTACCTGAAACATGGTGATGATGCGGAAGCGACCCGCCAGGAAACGGAGAAGTGGGGTGCCAAAACCGTGCTGATTGCCGGTGATATTGGTGATGAGGCGTTCTGCCATCAGGCAGTGGCGCAGGTGCATGAGGCGTTCGGCCAGATTGATATCGTGGTGAACAATGCTGGCGAGCAGCACCCGCAGAAGGATTTTGATGACATTACCGCCGAGCAGTTGCAGCAGACCTTCCGCACCAACTTCTTCGGCATGTTCTACCTGACGCAGGCGGCGGTGCGGAAGATGAAAGAGGGCGCGGTGGTGATCAACACCTCGTCACTGACCGCCTACCACGGCAACGCTGAGCTGATTGACTACTCGGCCACCAAAGGGGCCATCACCGTATTTACCCGCTCACTGGCGCTAAACCTGGCACCCCGCGGCATCCGCGTCAATGGCGTCGCGCCCGGCCCAATCTGGACACCGCTGATCACCGGCTCCTTCGCCGGCGAGGATGTCGAGAAGTTTGGTACGGACTTGCCGTTCGGTGCAGGGCAACCGGCCGATCTGGCGCCCGCCTATGTCTATCTGGCAAGTGACGACTCACGTTACGTCTCCGGCCAGATGCTGCATGTGAATGGCGGGGCCATCGTCAACGGCTAACGCGACGGGAAGCCTCAGGGCTTCCCGCTGTTCTCCGTGGCCTGTGGCGGCACCTGTGTTTCGGCATGGCCGGTGAAACCGGTGGCGCCATGCTGGTGCTCGCCGCCACCTTCGACCCGCTGGAGCTGGATCACCTTGCCATGCTGCCAGGCATCGGCCAGTTTATCCGGCTCAGGTGCCTCCAGCGAAGCGCGATCCTGCTGGCGCTCCTTGGAGTCAATGCCAAAGCGCTGGTCACGATCCTTCAACAATTTCTGGTCAAGTTGCCCCTCGCCGGTAAAGCCCATCATCAGCGCCGGAATGCCATAGGGCAGTTCTTTGTCGCGGTCAGTGTGCCAGGTGTGCCAGGTCTTGCCGTAAGTGGTGACAATCTTGGACATCAACGCTTTCTCCGCCACCTCTGGCAGGCCGGGCGCAATCAGGCTGCCAGACTTCACCTCATAGCGATGGCTGTGCCACAGCACTTTCTCCTCCGGCGGCAGCTTCTCATAGAGGCGGGCGCTGATGATGTACTCCACCCCCATCAGCTTGGCGTCTTTGCCGTTGCCGTCATAAATCACTGCCTGCATCACATCATCATTGAGAATGGTGACGTAGTGGTGCGCCTCCATCTGGCCATTTTTATCGCCGTTATAGAAGTGGAAGCCATCCAGATAGGCGCTAATGGCGTCAATCGGCGCGCGATCCTGCAACACATTGGCACCGGTCTCCAGCACCTTGTCTTTGGTGGTCTTTTCGGCACCGGGGGCCTGGATCTGGGTGGGGCCACTCTCTTCGGCATAGGCTGGTGCACTACCGGCCAGCACGGCGCAGAGCAGTGCCAGACAACGGAGAGGAGAAAAACGGGGGGTGTGGACAGAGGGTGTCATAAATGCCTTCCTTCGCATAATGCCGTGTGCGGGTCATGCCGCACGCAATAAAAAGCCGACCGAAGCAAAATGCCTCAGCCGGCTTGCCAGTGAGGTGGTGCCGCAGTATAGGGGCATGGTCTAGTCAGCCTGATTGCGGTGCAGGCCACCTTTTCGTCCAGCTTCGGACGCACGGGCCGGGTCATTTTTAAAATTCCCGCCGCTGCGCTGTCCACCCTTTCTACCTGCTTCTGATGCTTTCTCTCTGTTTTCCGCAAAGTTTCCCGAACCTCCACGATGCTCGGCCATGACACCTCCTATCAGTGAGTGAGAACCAGGGAGCGGGCGAGTGGATGCTGTCATGGATACAGCAGAACCCAACAATATGCCCACCCCTTGAGCTTAGCCAATCACTTAATATTCACAAGCGGAGCGGTATGAAAAAAGCGCAGCTATTTTTTCTTACCGGGAGGGATGAATAATATTTTTTATCAAGGAGGGTATCGGTTCAAGGGGTTAGCGACAGGCAGGTTGTACCGGATTATTTCTCTGTACAACTCTGGTGATAAGAAAAATAACAGGACAATGAAAGGTCTGGTGCATTCAGAATCCTCTTAATAGTTATTTCCACTCAACCGTCCTGTACCAGTGACTATTATGAATAAATTGGCGCGCCCGCTTTCATGAACTATATATAGAGAGGATTAAATAATAACGTGAGCAGGAGCAGATGATGTTTAAGGCCCTAATCGGCATTTTCAACAGTCCAGACAGCTTTCTTACGATGATCTCCGGCCGCAATTTGGATGAGGATCTGGATGACAAGGGGCGCATTTTCATTGATGAGAATGGCACCGCCTTTGTTAATCCGCATAACGAGGAGGTGCAGCAGGATTTTGCGCGCCACATTGAAGTGATGCGCAAGATCTGACTACAGAGATAGCTGGCCGTCAATCAGGGTGTGGCACTGCCCACCCACCCAAGCGGCACCGTCGCGGAAGGTGATCTCAACTCGCCCATCCCGCTGTTTGCAGGTGCCCTGCCGCACCCGGTAACCGTGACGCAGTGCCTCATCCAAAGCGAAATCGTGGTGTTTTAGCCACTGCGCCAGACAGGCATTCGCGCTGCCGGTTACCGGATCTTCCACTAACGCACCCTGTTCAATGACCAGCGCCCGCAGCTCAACGTGGGCAGGCTGGTCATTTGGGTGGCGGCCAAAGAGCGTCACGCCGCTGGCCCCGCTCTGAGCGAGCACGTCCGCCAACGCCGAAGGATCAGCGTTCACGGCCAGGCAGGCTTCGGCGTTCGCCATATTGACCAGCAGCCATTTGATGCCCATCTCTACCACCTGTGGCGCGATGGTGGCCATCTGCCCACCGGGCAGGGCCGCGGCCAGTGCTGGCTTGATCTCCTCCGGTAGGTCACGGAACTGCGCTTCCGGCGAACGGAAGGCCAGCTGGTTGCCCTTGACCTCAATCTCCACCAACCCCACGCCGCACTCCTGCACCACCCGGCCATTTTTCGGCGCGATCACCCTTGCTTCGAGCAGCGCAAAGGCGGTGCCAAGGGTAGGGTGGCCAGCAAAGGGAAATTCGGTGTCGGGAGTAAAGATACGCACCCGGTAGTCTGCCGCCGCATCCGTCGGCGGCAGGACAAAGGTGGTCTCTGACAGGTTCGTCCAGCGGGCGATGGCGCGCATCTGCCCATCACTCAGCCCCTCCGCATCCATGATAACCGCCAGCGGATTGCCGCTCAGCGGCGCGGAGCCAAATACATCAACCTGTTTAAAACGCCGTGGGATTGCCATGCCTGATCCTTCCGATAGTGGAAAATCAACACATTAGCCTGTTTCTCCCCCCACGGCCAGCGCGGATCAGGTCACCTTGCGCCACTTCCACGCCTGCACGTCCGGCAGGTCAACGCCATGCTCGCGCACATAGTGGTAGTGCTCCTCCAGCTTGTCATTGAACAGTTTCAGCGCCTCGCCAGCCTGTGCCTCCAGCCCCGGCACCCGCTCAATGGCGGCAATCGCCAGGTGGTAGCGATCCATCTGGTTCAGCACCGTCATATCAAAGGGCGTGGTGGTGGTGCCCTCCTCCATAAAGCCGTGGACGTGGAACTGGTCATGGTTGGCGTGTTTATAGATCAGACGGTGAATCATATAGGGATAGCCGTGGTAGGCGAAAATCACCGGCTTATCGCGGGTAAAGAGATCCGCGAAGAAGGCGTCGCTGTGGCCATGAGGGTGCTGATCCTCCGATTGCAGCGCTAGCAGATCCACCACGTTTACCACCCGGATGCGCAGTTCGGGCAGGTGGGTGCGCAGCAGATCCACCGCTGCCAGCGTCTCCATGGTTGGTACGTCGCCGGCGCAGGCCATCACCACATCGGGTTCATCCCCCTGTTCCGAGCCAGCCCACTCCCAAATGCCCATGCCAGCCTCACAGTGGGCAATCGCCTCCTCCATGCTCAGCCACTGCGGCTCTGGCTGTTTGCCAGCGATGATCACATTGATGCGGTCGTAGGTCTTCAGGCAGTGGTCACCGACCCACAGCAGGGTATTGGCATCAGGCGGCAGGTAGACGCGCACCACGTCTGCCTTTTTGTTCGCTACCACATCGACAAAGCCGGGATCCTGATGGCTGTAGCCATTGTGATCCTGCCGCCAGACGTGGGAGGAGAGCAGATAGTTCAGCGAGGAGACCGGCTGACGCCACGGCAGGGTGCGCGCCACCTTCAGCCACTTGGCGTGCTGGTTGAACATGGAGTCAACGATGTGGATAAAGGCCTCATAGCAGGAGAACAGCCCGTGGCGGCCGGTCAGCAGGTAGCCCTCCAGCCAACCCTGACAGAGATGCTCGCTCAGCACCTCCATCACCCGGCCATCATTGGCGAGCTGCTCGTCGTAGGATTTGATCTCCTCCATCCACACCCGATTGGTCGCCTCGAATACGCTGCCCAACCGGTTGGAGGCGGTCTCATCCGGGCCGAAGAGGCGAAAATGTTTCTCCTCTTCATTCAGCCGGAAAACATCGCGCAGGTAGTCGCCGTAGATGGCGGTGGATTGCGCTGCCGTCGCGCCGCGCTCGCCAATCTCCACCGCATAGTCGCGGATGTCTGGCGTCTTCAGCGCCTTGCGCAACAGGCCACCATTGGCGAATGGCGTCGCGCCCATCCGTTTTTCGCCTTGCGGCGCCAACTGGCGTAGCTCCTCCTTCAGCCGCCCCTGCTCATCAAACAGCTCCTCCGGGCGGTAACTGCGCAGCCACTGCTCCAAAATGCGGAGGTGGCCCTCATCATCACGGCAGTTCGCTACTGGCACCTGGTGGGCACGCCAGAACCCCTCGGTCTTTTTGCCATCCACCTCTTTCGGCCCTGTCCAGCCCTTAGGGCTGCGGAAGATCACCAGCGGCCAGTGCGGCACGCCCTGTTCCGAGGTGCCATTGCGCGCCTGCTGTTGAATGTCACGGATGCGCGCCATCGCCTGTTCCAGCACGGCGGCGGTTTGCTGGTGCATGTCGGCTGGCTCATGTCCCTCAATAAACAGCGGATGGTAGCCGTAGCCCTTGAACAGCTGCGCCAAATCTTCATCGGTGCAGCGCGCCAGCAGGGTCGGGTTGGCAATCTTGTAGCCGTTGAGGTGCAAAATCGGCAGCACCGCGCCATCACGGGCCGGGTTGATGAACTTATTGGAGTGCCAGCTGGCCGCCAGCGGGCCAGTCTCCGCCTCGCCATCACCAATTACGCAGGCAGCGATCAGATCCGGGTTATCGAACACCGCGCCATAGGCGTGTACCAGCGAGTAGCCCAGTTCGCCGCCCTCATGGATTGAGCCGGGCGTTTCCGGCGCAGCGTGGCTGGGAATGCCGCCGGGAAACGAAAACTGCTTGAACAGTTTGCGCATCCCGTCTGCATCCTCGGTGATCTCCGGGTAGATCTCGCTGTAGGTGCCCTCAAGATAGGTGTTCGCCACCATCCCCGGCCCGCCGTGGCCCGGCCCGCAGATGTAGAGCATATTCACATCCTGCTCGCGGATGATGCGGTTCAGGTGGGCATAGAGGAAGTTCAGGCCGGGCGTGGTGCCCCAGTGGCCCAGCAGGCGTGACTTGATGTGTTCGGCCGCAAGCGGCTGGCGCAGCAACGGGTTATCCATCAGATAGATCTGGCCAACGGAGAGGTAGTTGGCGGCGCGCCAGTAGCGATCGATCAGCGACAGGGTTTGCTCGTCCAGAACGGGCGAAGGGTGTTCCATGGCAAGGCTCCTCCAGGGTAGGCTTCAGGAAAGATTGCCCTAAGTCTAGTGAAGGAGCCGGTTTTATGCCTGCCGCGCCTCAGAGGTTGGCGACGCCACCATCCACCTGCACCTCCGTGCCGACCACAAAGGAGGACTCCTCTGATGCCAGAAAGAGCGCGGCATCGGCCACTTCACGTGATGTGCCGAGGCGGCCCAGCGGTACCAGCGCGTTGACCTGCTCAAAGAAGCCCGCATTCGCCTGCGCCAGGTTCTCCAACGCCGGGGTGTGGATCGGGCCGGGACTGAGGCCATTGCAGCGGATGCCACGCGCCAGTAGCTCACCAGACAGCGTGCGCGCCAATGAGAGCAGCCCGGATTTGCTGGCCGCGTAGGCACTGCTCTGCGGCAGGCCAATCCGGCTGCTGACGGAGCCGCACAGGATGATGGAGGAGGGGTTGGCCAGCAGCGGCAGCAGCGCCTGAATCAGGAAAAACGGCCCTTTCAGGTTGGTGTCCATCAGCCGGTCATAGTGGGCCTCATCCCACTCTTCAAGCGGCAGGTGCGTGACATCGCCGGCATTGACGAACAGGACATCCAATTGCGGCCATCGGGTGGCGAGCTGCGCTGCCAATGCCCGCTGCCCAGCGATGTCGCCAGCATCGTGCTCCAGAACCCAGGCTTCCGGCAATTGCCGCGCCGCCTCTGCCAGTTTCTCGGGCGAACGGCCTGTTACGGCCACCTGCGCCCCCTCCTGTAGAAAACGCCGGGCGGTCTCCAACCCAATGCCGCTGGTACCGCCGGTGATCAGTGCATATTTTCCTGTCAGACGTGCCATAACGCTTCTCCTCTTGGGTGGTTTAGCGGCATTATCGGAAGGACAGTAGGCTTTGGCTAGCAGGCACCTTTTGGATACCAATGGACAAACAGGAGCGTAATAGTGAGTTTACCGGCTTCAGCGCAGAAAAATAATTTTCACCCAGCGGGGCAAGCCTGCCCCATGCTGGATTTCGTCAACCTGATCGCTGGCAAATGGGCCATCCCCATCCTCTACCGGCTGATAGTGACTAATGCCCCGGTGCGCTTCAAAACGCTGCAACGTGCCGTCGCGCCCATTACCCAGAAAGAGCTGACGCGCCAGTTGCGCCAGTTTGAGCAGCGTGGGCTAGTGACCCGCACTATCTATGCCGAGGTGCCGCCGCGCGTGGAGTACCAGATCACGCCGCTGGGGCAGAGTTTGCAGCCTGCGCTCGATTCGCTGGCGGAGTGGATATGCGCGCACCGCGACCAGCTGGCCTACTCGCCGCCCACCGCAGAAAATGATTAGCTATGCTTTACTAAACGTTTTATACGGGGATGCCATCACCCTATGAGCTCAATCAACGACGCCCCACCCTCTGTTTTTCGCTCATCCTTGGGACGCTCCATCATTGTGTTTTTGGCGATCATGAGCGTCGCGGTGATCGCGATTAATGGCTGGACGCTCTGTGACTCCTACAATCGCACCCTGCGCGCTACCCACGATCAGGCCAAAAATCTCTCCCTCTCGCTGGCACGTCAGGCAGAGGATACCTTTTTGCAGGTGGAGATTACGCTGAGTGACATTGCCCGCGAGATCAGCGATCACGGCGTTGACGGGCAGAACATGGAGAGCCTGAGCAGCCTGCTGCGTGGCCGGCGGGCCGTGCTGCCGCAGTTGCAGGGGCTGTTCGTTTATGACGCCGAGGGCAACTGGTTGGCCACCTCCAACACCTACACCCCAGCACTGGCGAACAATGCCGATCGCGAGTACTTCATCTGGCACCGCACCCACAGTGACAATGAGATCCACCTCGGCAAGGTGATTCGCAGCCGCTCCAGCGGCAATCTGGTCATCCCGGTCTCCATGCGGCTCACCAATCCTGATGGGCGTTTTAGCGGCGTGGTGCTGGCGACCGTCAGCGTGGACTACTTCCGCCAGCACTACAGCTACTATGTGATGAGCGAACGCAGCCTGCTGGGGCTATTTCTGGCGGATGGCACCATCCTTTACGTGCGTCCTTTCCCTGATTCGGTGATCAACACCAGTCTGTCCAACAGCCCGCTCTTCACCCGCATCTTAAGAACCTCTGACAGCGGCAGTGAGACCTGGCGCTCAGCGATGGACAATGAGGTGCGCATCTTTGGCTATGCACGGCTGAAACGCTACCCGCTGATTGTCGCGGCCGGTTACGACAAGTCTGACATTCAGGCCCAGTGGCGCAGCGATAACCTGCTGGACGTGATCCTGAGCACCCTGTTGCTGCTGGCGCTGTTTGTGCTCGGGTTCTTTGTGATGCGGCAGGTGCGGGTCAGTATGCGCAACCATCTGGAGATGACCCAACTGCGGGACAACCTGACCACCATCAACCACACCTTGCAGGCATTGGCGCTGGTGGATGGGCTGACCGGGCTGGCAAACCGTCGCCAGTTCGACATTTTCTTGGAGCAGAGTCTGCAACGTTCGGCCCGCACGCGGGAGCCGGTTTCACTGATCATGATGGATATTGATTTCTTCAAGCGCTACAACGACGCCTACGGCCACGTTGCCGGGGATGAGTGCCTGAAGAAGGTGGGTGAGGCGCTGCTGTCACTCTCCCATCGCCAATCCGATCTGGTGGCGCGCTACGGCGGTGAGGAATTCGCGATGGTGCTGCCCTACACCAGCAAGGCCGACGCCGCCCGGCTGGCGCAGCGGGCGGTAGACACCGTTCGGGCAATGGGCCTGCGCCATCAGGATACCGAGATCGCAGAGCAGGTCGTGACGATCAGCGCTGGCAGCTACACCTGCATCGCCAGCGCCTCCAGCCCCGACGCCCGCGCGTTCAAGGAGTCCGCCGATCAAGCGCTCTATCAAGCCAAACGCGACGGCCGCAACCGCGTCATCTGCCGCGAGGGGGGATATGGCGGGCGAGGGTGAAGCTTATTAGACCTTCGTGCCCTTTGCAGGTTGGGGGCTGGCGCTCTGTGCCATAAACGGCCACTATTAATGGTTAAGAAAATCGTTGTGCCGCCTATGGGCGGAGTGATGAACCAAGCCGAGGAGACCTTATGGCAATTGAATACGCAACACTGGGTGGTGGCTGCTTCTGGTGTACTGAGGCAGTCTTCAAAGATGTGATTGGCGTGGTGTCCGTGGAGAGTGGGTATACCGGCGGGCAGGTGGAGAATCCAACCTATCGCCAGGTCTGCTCCGGTGAGACCGGCCATGCAGAAGCGATTCGCATCGGTTTCGACCCAGAGCAGGTCAGCTATGGCGATATCCTCGACATCAGCTTTGCCACCCATGATCCTACCCAGCTCAACCGGCAGGGCAATGATATCGGTACCCAGTACCGCTCCGTGATCTTCCCGGCGACGCCAGAGCAGGAGCAGGAGGCACGCGCCGCCATCCAGCGCGCGCAGGCCAACCATGAGCAACCGGTGGTGACCACCATCGAGCCGCCTGCCACCTGGTATCCGGCAGAGGCGTACCATCAGGATTACTGGGACGGCGAGGGCCGCCAGAACCTCTACTGCATGGCAGTGATCCCGCCGAAGCTGCAAAAGCTGCGCAAAAGCTTCGCCAACCGCACCAAGTCGCTCCAGCAGTAATCTCGCACGCGTAAAAAAGGCCGGCATCATGCCGGCCTTATGCTTTATGCCTGTCCGTCAGAAGTGGGTGTTCAGGCTCATGTAGTAGGTGCGCCCCGACTCGTTGTAGGTGTACGCGCCCGCCCCATAGAGGTAGGACTGGGTATTGTCGTTACCGGTGGTCTGCGCATTGCCCTCGCGGAAATGGCGCTTGTCGAACAGGTTGTCGATACCCAGCGTTACGCTGACGTATTTGTTCACGTCATAGGTACCGCTCATCCCCAACAGGGAGTAGGGGCTGACCTTCCACGTCTCGCTGCCCGTCACCGCCTCACCCTTGTAGTTGTACTTCTTCGGCGTCTGTGTGCCGTACCAAGTCAGGGTGGTCTGCAAGGAGAGTTGCGGCGTGGCCTGCCAACTCAGCGTAGAGTTAAGGGTGTACTCCGGGATGATCGACAGGCGATCGCCGGTCTCCTTGTTTTTGCTTTGCAGCATGTAGGTCAGGTTGTTGTTCCACTGCAAGGTGTCAGTGAAGGGGATATTGACCGTGCCCTCCAGCCCCTCTACCACTGCTTTTGGTACGTTCTGCCACTTGTAGATGTCCGTTGTGCCGTTGGTCGTGGTGCCCACTGGCTGATAGCCCGCCTCAATCTTGTTGCGGTAGTCATTGCGGAACCAGGTGATGCCCGCCTGATAGCCGTCACGCTTCCACTCCAGCCCAATCTCTTTGTTGATGCTGGTTTCAGCTTTCAAGTCCTCATTGCCCAACAGATAGCAGGCACCGGTACTGGCCGCGCAGCCCTGCCCACGGCTGTAGAGGATGTAATTCGGGTTGGTTTGGTAGAGGCTCGGCGCTTTGTAGGCGCGGGCGATCCCCAGCTTGAGCGTCACCTCATTGCCCAGCTCCTGCGACAGGTTCAGCGACGGGCTCCAGTTGTTGCCGACGATGGTGTGGTGGTCAAAACGCAGGCCCGGCGTCAGCATGGTGCTGTCGGTCAGCTCAATATTGTCCTCGGCGAACAGGGAGAAGATCTCTGCTGAGGAGTAGGGGCTGCGGCCACTGCTGGAGATGCCGGGGATCGCGCCGCCCGAGAGCGCCTGGCTGTTGGATATGCCATCTTTCATGCGCTGCTGATCCCACTCAGTGCCGAGGGTGAGCACTTGGTTGACGCCAAGATCCAGCGGCAGGCTCACTTCACTGTGCAGCAAGATGTCATCCAGCTGGATGCTGGAGAAGCCGTCGTCGGAGAAGATCCCCTCGGTGCCGCCAGCCAGCCCTTCGTTCAGGCGGGTGTTGCGGGTGTTCTCATACTGCGCGTAGGTCTTGGTGCTGATGCCGTTCTCCCAAGCGCCGTCCCACTTCACCGCAAAGTTCTGGCGGTAGAGGCGGTTGGTCTCCTTGCCATAGTACGCCTTCACCAGCGCGTTGGAGTTGGTGTTCTGGGTATCGCCCGCGTAGAGGTTGCCCTGACGGCTGTAGCCAGCGCGAAACTCCAGTGACTGCATCGGCGCGAAGGCCCAGCGCAGCAGGGCGTTGACGTCCTTGTTCTCCACCCCCTCACGCCCGGCAGGCACCGATCCCGCATAAGTGCCGGTACGCGCGGCCTCATGGCCAGCATTGATGTACTGATCATCGGCATCGGTTTTGTTCAGGCCGCCATAGAGGCGGAAGGTGAGATTGTCGGCCAGCGGGCCGGAGAGGCTGAAGTTGGTGCGCTTGGTGGATCCCTCCTGCTTGTGCTGCGGCACGTTGTAGTAGGTGTTCCAGGAGCCATGCCACTCTGGCGTGTCTTTTTTGGTGATGATGTTCACCACGCCGCCGGCCGCGCCGTTGCCGTATCGCGCCGCCGCCGGGCCACGAATCACTTCGATGTGGTCGATGATCTCTGGCGGCACCCAGTTGCTGTCGCCGCGGGTGTCGCGCTCGCCACGCCAGCCAAGGCGCACTGAGTTACGGCTGGTAACCGGCAGGTCATCAATCAGGATCAGGGTGTTCTCTGGCCCCATGCCACGGATGTCAATCTGGCGGCCATTGCCACGCTGGCCGCTGGTGGAGTTGCCGGTCAGGTTGACGCCCGGCATGGTGCGGATCAGCTCTGAGACATCACGCGCGGGTGGGTGCTTGCGGATCTCTTCAGCGGTGATGGAGGAGACGCCCGGCGCCTGAAGCGTCTGGACGGCGGCGGTGACCAGCAGGGTGTCGCCGCTGTCGGTCTGCTCGCCGGAGGCGCTCGCCTCGGCAGTGGCCTCTGCCTTGGCGGCCTGTTGGGTGCTGTTTTGCGTATCAGGCGTGGGAGTTTCCGCCGCCTGTGTGTTCCCTGCCAATACCATCGAGCCAATGCCCAGTTTGATGAGCATGGCTAATGAGTGACGCGATATCGTTTGCATTGTGCTGTCCTGCCTAAATATGTCCTGACCGGCAAAAAGATCCTTCACTGGAACGGGCCGGTTCTCGTTGTTTATAAGAGTCGTGGTTTCCCGGTTAACCGGGGAGACGCTGCACCCGTGGCCACTGGCCCATAGACCAACAAATTCACAGGCCGCAATACATTATTGCAAATACGAATAGTTATCAATGATGTTATTATTTACTAATATTCATCATTTCAGAGAAAACGGAGAGCCTTTTCCGCGCCATTTCCCTACACTCCAAAATTATGACGGCATGATTTCAACCGGTTGACAGTAGAGAGACGAGCATGGGCGATGAGCAGTACCAGCAGGCTAACCAATGGCAATTTGGTGATTCAGCAGAGATGGCGGATGCGCTGCTGGCGCTGGTGATTGATGGCCAGAAACGCGCGACCTGTGGTTCGCTGCAATCTTATTACGATGACAATGAGCCGCTGCCGCAGGTGGATGAGATCAATATCATTCTGGATGGCCGTGGCCGCCGCGCTTGCGCCATCCGCATCACCGAGGTGGCGCTCTGGCGCTTTTGCGACGTGCCGGAAGAGTTTGCGCTGGCCGAGGGCGAAGGGACGTTTGAGGAGTGGAAGCAGGAGCACCGCCGCTTTTTCAGTCGTAACGGGGAGTTCAGCGAAGAGATGAAGCTGGTCTGCTTTCGCTTCGAGCTGGTGGAAGAGTTCTAGCAAAACGGAGGGGCGTGACGCCCCTCGCAACAGCCATCAGCGCAAGCCGTTAAGCCTATCCAGCGCCTCTTCCGGCAATACCAACTCGGCACTCGCCAGATTCTCCTGTAAGTGGCGCGGCGAAGAGGTACCGGGGATCAGCAAAATATTGGGCGAGCGCTGTAACAGCCAGGCCAGTGCCACCTGCCGGGGCGTCGCGCCCAGCGACTGCGCTACCTCGGTCAACTGGCTGGACTGCAATGGCGTAAAGCCGCCCAGCGGGAAGAAGGGCACAAAGGCGATGCCCTGCGCGTTGAGTGGATCGATCAGCCCCTCATCCTGCCGCTGCGCCAGATTGTAGAGATTCTGCACGCAGACAATCGGCGTCATCTGTTGCGCGTCGGCGATCTGTTTGGCCGTAACGTTGCTCAGGCCAATATGGCGAACCAGCCCTCGCTCCTTCAATTTAATCAGCGCCTCCAGCGGGGCTTCCAGCGAGCCTTCCTCCGGGCGGTTCGCGTTGAACATACTGCGCAGGTTTACCACTTCCAGCGCCTCCAGACCCAGATGGCGCAAATTATCCTCTACCGCCTGCTCTATCTCCTCCGCGCCCAGCGCTGGCAGCCAGCCGCCACGGGCATCGCGCCGCGCGCCAATTTTAGTCACGATGCAGAGATCGTCGGGATAGGGATGAAGCGCTTTTTTAATCAGCTTATTGGTGACGTGTGGGCCATAGAAGTCACTGGTGTCGATATGGCGCACGCCGGCCTCTACCGCGTCTTGCAATACCTGAATCGCCTGCGCCTCATCGGCGGGTGGGCCAAAAACGCCACGGCCAGCCAGTTGCATCGCGCCATAGCCGATGCGGCCAAGCGTGCGGTCACCAAGGCGATAACTCAAAGTGGGTTGGGTCATGGGCACCTCCGGGGTATGTGAGTTTCAATTGTAACGCCATTGCGGCTATGCAACGATGAAACTGCCAGGCGACGTGATGCCGCCAGCGCAAATTATCACTATGCAAATATTTAGTTCCAACATACTTAGCAATAGAATAATAGGAGTTCACATGGAAAGCAGTGTTCCGGTCATCACAACTGACAGGCTGATTTTGCGCGGCCACACGCTGGAAGATATGCCAGCGCTGACGCGGCTGTGGGGTGATGCGCAGGTCACCCGCTATATTGGCGGCGCGCCCAGTGGCAGGGAGGAGAGCTGGTCACGCCTGTTGCGCCATGCCGGGCATTGGCAGTTGCTGGGGTTTGGCTACTGGGCGGTGGAGTCGCGGGAGAGCGGGGAGTACCTCGGTTGCATCGGCTTTGCAGATTACCAGCGGTCGCTGGAAACCGATGTCAGTAACATGGCGGAGATGGGTTGGACGTTCCTGCCCGCGTTCCACGGCAAAGGCTACGCCACCGAGGCGGTCGCGGCGGCGCTGGCCTGGGCAGCCAGCAACCTGACGCGCCCCATCTGGTGCATGATTAACCCGGACAACACCGCCTCACACCGGCTGGCGCTGAAAATGGGCTTTGAGCAGCAGGGCTATGACCGCTACCACGACAAGCCGGTGGTGCTCTACCGCCACCGGCCAGCCTAATCAGCCGCCGCCGAGGTAAGCTTTCCGCACCTCCTCATTCTGCAATAGCTCCGAGCCGCTGCCGGTCAGCCGGATGCGGCCATTGGCCATCACGTAGCCACGGTCAGAGAGCTTCAGCGCATGGTTGGCGTTCTGCTCCACCAGAAACAGCGTCATGCCGCCCTGCGTCAGTTCCCGCAGGATGCTGAAGATCTGGCGTACCACAATCGGTGCCAGCCCAAGGCTCGGCTCGTCGAGCAGCAGCAGGCGCGGGCGGCCCATCAGCGCCCGCGCAATCGCCAGCATCTGCTGCTCACCGCCGGAGAGCGTCATCGCCCGCTGGGCACGGCGCTCCTCCAGCCGCGGGAACAGCCCATACATGCGCGCCAAATCCTCTTTCATATGGCGGTTGCCGATGGGGATGGTGCCTATCAGCAAATTCTCCTCCACCGTCATATCCGGGAAGATGCGCCGCCCCTCCGGGGCCTGCGCAATGCCGTTGCTGGCGATGAAGTGGGTGGAGCGACGGCTAATCGGCTCGCCCCGGTAGTAAATCTCCCCGCCGGCAATGCGCGGCTGGCCGAAAATCGACATCAACAGTGTCGATTTGCCCGCGCCATTCGCGCCAATCAGCGCCACCGTCTCGCCCTCCTGAACGGTCAATGACACCTCCTGCAACGCCTGAATCGGCCCGTAGAACACATCCACATTGCGGAACTCCAGCATCGGCGTCATGCCGCATCCTCCTCGTCAGCGCCCAGATAGGCGGCAATCACCCGGTCATCATGCTGGATCTCGCGCGGCGTGCCTTGGGCAATCACGTTGCCGTGGTCCAGCACGATGACCCGGTCAGAGATCTCCATCACCATGCCCATGTCGTGCTCAATCAGCAGCACCGTGGTGCCGTGCCGCTCGCGCAAGGCGCGGATGATGCGGCTCAGCGCCAGCGTCTCCACCGGGTTGAGGCCAGCGGCCGGCTCATCCAGACAGAGGATCTCCGGCAGGGTGCACATGGCGCGGGCAATCTCCAGCCGCCGTTGCTGGCCGTAGGAGAGGGTGCCGGCCAGCCGGTTGGCGCACTCCACCAGATCCACCACCTCCAGCCAGTAGAACGCCTGATCGATCGCCCGGCTCTCGGCCCGCCGGTAGCCGGGCGTATTGAATACCCCGGCCAGCAGGTTGCGGTTGACGCGCATGTGCTGCGCCACCAGCAGGTTCTCCACCACTGACAGCTCCCGAAACAGGCGGATATTCTGGAAGGTGCGCGCCAGCCCGGCGCGGTTCACCAGATGGGTGCCGCCAAACATTTTGTACCAGATGCGTTTCCCGAGCTGCGCGGGTGCAGCAGGTCGGCCGGGTGCAGTTTCGCCCCGAGCACTTGGATCACGTCCGTGGTGCGGGCGTGGGTATGCAGCCGGATCGCGCCGCCGGTGGCGCGGTAGAAGCCGGTCAGGCAGTTGAACACCGTGGTCTTGCCCGCGCCGTTCGGCCCAATCAGTGCGGTGATGGAGCCGCGTCCCACCTCGAGGCTGACGTCATTCAGCGCGCGGATGCCGCCAAAGTGCATCATCAGCCGCTCGACCTGCAAAATGGCGTCACTCATGGCGCCACCCCCTTGCGGATGGCATAGCCGCTGCGGCTGGTGCGCACCAGCCCGCGCGGCCGCCACATCATCATCATCACCATCAATACGCCAAACAGCAGCACGCGGTACTCCGCGAAGCTGCGCAGCAGTTCCGGTGCCACTGTCAGCACAAAGGCCGCCAGCACCACCCCAAGGGTCGAACCCATTCCGCCGAGCACCACAATCGCCAGGATCAGCGCCGACTCAAAAAAAGTGAAGGAGGTGGGATTGACGAAGCCCTGATAGCTGGCGAAGAACACCCCGGCGATGCCAGCGGTGGAGGCACCGAGCATAAAGGCGGAGAGCTTGACCAGCACATGGTTCAGCCCCAGCGAGCGGCAGGCGATCTCATCCTCGCGCAGCGCCTCCCACGCGCGGCCAATTGGCATCCGCGTCAGCCGGTGCTTGATATAGAGCACCAGCAGCACCACCAGACAGAGCACGGCGTAGATAAAGATAAACTTCAGGTTGGGGTTGTAGCTGATGTTGAGGAACTCATGGATTGGCGTGCCGCCCTCGCGCGCGCGGCGGCCAAATTCCAGGCCAAGGAAGGTCGGGGAGGGCACCGAGATGCCATTCGGCCCGCCGGTCACCGCCAGCCAGTTGTTCAGCACCAGCCGGATAATCTCCCCAAAGCCCAGGGTGACAATCGCCAGATAGTCGCCGTGCATCCGCAATACCGGGAAGCCGAGCAGCGCCCCGGCGGCGGCGGCCATCAGCGCGCCGAGCGGCAGCATTGACCAGAAGCCCAGCCCAAGGTGCTGGTAGCCGAGCGCCAGCCCATATGCGCCAATCGCATAGAAGGCGACGTAACCCAGATCAAGCAGGCCAGCCAGCCCCACCACGATATTCAGCCCCAGCCCCAGCAGCACATAGATCAGCCCCAGTATCGCCACCGTCAGCAAGTATTTGGTGGCGACGAACGGGAACAGCGCCGCCAGAAGCACCAGCAGCGGGATAACCCAGCGCAGCCGCGAGCGGTAACCCACCTGCCGCACATAGACCCCGTCGCCCTCGCCCTCAAACTTGGTGAGGAAACGCCCACCACGGCGGGTCTGCAACAGCAGGCTGAGCAGCAGGCGGCCCAGCGCCACCACGGCCACAATCAGTGCCACCCGCCGTGGCTCGGTGTGGTAGCTATAGCCATCCAGCACCACGCCCACCACCGGGCCGAATACCACCAGCGCAATCAGCCCGGCGACCACCGCGTCCAGCACACTCTGTTTGATGTCCACGCCTTCGGCGCGTTGATTCTGTGTCATGGCGGCTCCTTACACCTTGGCGACCAGCGGCCGTCCCAGCAAACCCTGCGGACGGAAGATCAAAATCACCACCAACAGCGAGAAGGAGAAGACATCCTTGTAGTCGGAGTTGACCAGCCCGGCGAACTGCGCCTCTGACACGCCAAGCAGCAACCCGCCCAGCATCGCGCCCGGCAGTGAGCCAATGCCGCCCAGCACCGCCGCGGTAAAGGCCTTGATGCCGATGATGAAGCCGGCATAGAAATCAAAGGTGCCGTAGTTGAGGGTGATCAGCACGCCAGCCAGACCGGCCATCGCCGCGCCAATCACAAACACCAGCGAGATGACGCGGTCAGTGTTGATGCCCAGAATCGAGGCCATTTTGCGATCCTGCTGGGTGGCGCGGCAGATGCGCCCCAGCCGGGTATAGCGGATCACCCAGGTCAAGATCGCCATTCCGGCCAGCGAGGCGACCAGAATAAACACCTTGGTGTAGGTGAGCTGCACCACGCCATCCCCCAGTTGCAGGCGGAACACGCCGCTCAGCAGGGTCGGGATACCCTGTTGGTTCGGCCCCTGACTGAGCTGGGCGTAGTTTTGCAGGATCAGTGACATGCCGATCGCCGAGATAAGCGGTGCCAGCCGGGTGGAGTTGCGCAGTGGCCGGTAGGCGATGCGTTCAATCACCCAGCCATAGACGGCGGTCACCCCCAGCGTGAAGACCAGCGTGCCGAGCATCAGCAGCGGGAAGGAGTGCAGGCCGAAAGAGCTGAGCAACGCCAGCGCGATGGCGCACAGGTAGGCGGAGATCATATAGACCTCGCCGTGGGCAAAGTTGATCATGCCGATGATGCCGTAAACCATGGTGTAGCCGATGGCGATCAGGCCATACACCGCACCGAGCGTCAGGCCATTTAGCAACTGTTGTACAAAGAGAGCATCCATAGGGATCAGTCCGCCAGTTCAGGCAGGCCGCACGACGCGGCCTTGGGAGGGGGGAGGCCCCGGCTGCTTGCCGGGGCGTGGCGCATCAGAGCTGGTGATAGTGGCCCTTGTCATCCCACTGGTAGACCACGTAATCCGACACTTTGAGGTCACCCTTGCCATCCCAGGCTTTTTTGCCCATCACTGTGTCAACGCTGTTGGCCTTCAGCCACTCGGCGGCCTTGGCGCTGTCCTCACTGCCAACCGCATTAAACGCGGCGGCGATCGCCTGTACGGAGGCGTAGGCATAGAGGGT
Organism: Nissabacter sp. SGAir0207; assembly: GCF_005491205.1. Taxonomy (NCBI): domain Bacteria; kingdom Pseudomonadati; phylum Pseudomonadota; class Gammaproteobacteria; order Enterobacterales; family Yersiniaceae; genus Nissabacter; species Nissabacter sp. SGAir0207. The sequence goes on along the minus strand of NZ_CP028037.1, from coordinate 253,498 downwards.
GTAGCCCTCCGGCTCAAAACCGCTGGCGCGGAATTTGTCGATCACCGCCTTGCCTTCGGGCAGGGTGCGTGGGTCGTTGCCGAAGGTCATCAGCACGCCGTTGGTAAATTGTGGGCCGCCGGCGGCGGTGACCATCTCCTCCGTCACCACGCAGTCACCGGAGAAGAACTTCGCCTCCACGCCCTGTTCACGCATCTGGCGCACCAGCGGGCCAGCCTCGGGGTGGCAGCCGCCAAAGTAGACCACGTCGGGCTTCAGCGCACCCATCTTGGTTACCAGCGCATTGAAGTCCTTCTCGCCACGCGACAGCCCCTCATACATCACCGCCTTGACGCCGCGCTTGTCCAGCACCGCGCGGGTGGCATCCGCCAGCCCCTGCCCATAGGTGTCTTTGTCATGGATCACCGCCACCCGCTTCGCCTTCAGGGTATCGAGAATATAGTTGGCGGCAATCGCGCCCTGCTGGTCATCGCGCCCGCACATGCGGAACATGCCGGTCATGCCGCGTTCGGTGATCTGCGGGTTGGTGGAACCGGGGGTAATGCTGATGATGCCAGCCTCGTCATAGACCTCGGAGGCGGGCATGGTGGAGGAGGAGCAGAAGTGGCCCACCACTGCCGCGACATGGGATTGATCCACCAACCGGTTGGCGACCGCCACGGCTTGCTTCGGTTCGCAGGCATCATCACCCTGCACTAGCGTGATCTTCTCGCCTTTGATGCCGCCGGCGGCATTGATGTCTGCCGCCGCCTGCGAGGCACCTTTCCAGTATTGCGCGCCATAGGTGGCGTTTGGCCCGGAGAAGGGGCCAGCGACGCCGATGACAATATCGGCATGGGCAGGGAATGCGCTAACTGCGGCAGAGACCATCATCACCAGGGAGAGTTTTTTTAGGGTATGGGACATTGTTGAATTCCTTAGCTCTGAAAAAAGCGGAACGCCGGAGTGCGGCGCGGAAACGTACTAATGCCATAACGCGTGCGTTGCGAGATTGCGGTGAAGCGCAACGGTGAGTAAGCAAAAAGCCCGCCACCTCGTGAGCCGGGCATCACATTGCCGCCATGCAGGGCAGCAGGATGGGGCTGGAAGCAGAGGGGAGAGTCCTGGATGCAGGAGAAGATGACTGCGTCCGTCGCAGTCCTGCCGTGATGTCACGCCACCACAGCCTAGCCGAGTGCTGCAAAATTGTGCACTGAATAAAAACAAAAGCTTGAAGCAGGTAAAAAAATCGCTTTATTTTGGTGCGTTTTGCTACCGGGGTGAGATAAAAGGGAAAGGCTGTTCAATCATTGTAAATATAACGTCAATTTCTGCGCCGATAATGTAACCACCTTTTTCACCTTTGACGTGCCACCTGCCTCAACCGATTCCGCCAAGGCTGACAGTGCCCTCATTTATAGGGATTTTTTCGCCTGCTGCCGTTTTTCCCCGGATTCGGAATTGCCCTAAAACCGGTGTACCCGCCTTTTTTTCCTGTTGTGACACAGATCCTGTACTACAGTTAATTCTTGTGTAGGCAAGATATTAATCTGGCTTTATGTCATAAGTGCATTTTTAATTCTTTTTTCATCATTTTAGAAAGAGAAAAGTGCGTAACTGCACAAGCATTTAGTGACAGGCTGGAAGCCAGGCCGGCCTTCAACCAACAGGACAGGGGAGTTAATGATGACCAGGCGACACAAGCAGGCTCACGAGGAGAAGAAAGCGGAGAGCCGTCTCGTTGAGGAAGCCTCCATTCCCCTTGCCCAGGAGAAGCTGGACGTCACCAAACAGCAGGTTGTCAGTGGCCGGGTCACCGTGACCCGCAAGACCGTGCATCATGAGCATCCGATCAATGAGATGCTGCGCCATGAGCAGGTCGAGGTACAACGTGTCCCGAAAGGGGAGCGCGTGGATACCATGCCGACAATCCGCGAAGAGGATGGCGTTACCATCATCCCGGTGGTTGAGGAGGAGATTGAGGTGATTCGCCGTCTGGTGCTCAAGGAGGAGCTGCATATCAAGAAAGTCGCCATACACAAGCCGTTTCAGGATAGCGTTACGCTTCGCAGTCAGGAAGTGTCTATTGATCGGCAAGAGGATGAGTAACCGGCATCTTCGTCTTACCAATCCGCTAAAGCAAAAGAGGAAACTATCATGGCACACGAAAAAATCGTTACCCTTTTTGATACGACTCAACAGGCCGAAGCAGCACGTAAAAATCTTATCAAAGCCGGTTTCCCTGATGATGATATCAACTTGATCAGTGGAGAAAACCTTCAGCACGAAGGCAAAGCTATCCGCCATCCGAGCATCTGGCAGCGCCTGTTTGGCACCGATGTTGAGGAAGATTACGCAGACGTGTACACCCGTGCGATGGATACCGGCGGCGTAATCCTTACCTTGCGCGCCGATGAAGATGATGCCGCCCGTGCGATGGGCATTCTGGATCGCCATCAGGCTGTTGATGTGCCGTCCCGTAAAACCGGTCTGGCAGATACCGGCCTGACCACAGGTGCGACCGCAGCAACAGGCGCTGTTGGGGCCACGGGCACCGCTGCTACTACCCATACTGACGCCGTTCACACCTCCCTGACCGGGGATGAGAGTGAAGAAGAGATCCTGCGTCTGGCGGAAGAGAACCTGGAAGTCGGCAAGCGTCTGGTGAAAGAGGGTTCTACCCGCGTTCGCCGTTACGTGACCACTGAAGACGTCACTGCCGAAGTGGCGCTGCGCGAGCAGCACGCTGACATCTTCCGCCGCGCGGTGGATGAGCCAGCCTATCTGGGTGACATCGACTGGTCTGAGAAAGTGGTTGAAGTGACTGAAACCCACGAACAGCCAGTGGTGAACAAAACTGCCAAGATTGTGGAAGAGGTGGTCGTGCGTACGGATGAGTCCGAACGTGTTGAAACCATCAACGATACCATCCGTCGCCAAAATGTGGACGTTGAGCATGTCGATCACACTGACAAAGATGTGCTGCACACGGATAAAACCGCAGGTGTCGCTGGCACAGCGGGCGTAAATACCGGTGCCTCCACCACTACCGGCAGCACAACCACTGGCACTACCACGCCGGGTTCTGCCACCACTGGTACGGCTGGCTTCACTTCTGATGCCAACACCCCGCCGGCCAGCACTTCGCCGGGCCTGACAGAACCGGCAACGCCATTTACGACTAAGTCTGATAAATCTGACCCACTTAAATCAGATGGCGTAATCAATAATCCGAAAAAATAGGATTAGTTTTCTAATAATATCCTTCGCGATTAAACGAACCACCTCAAGCCACCCCAACGGGTGGCTTTTTTTATGTGGTGGGTATGCATTCAGGCAATGGGGTTTATTCCGAAAATAAGCATGAAAAGTATTGCGTGATATTTTACAAATATCAGTTTCATTAATGGAATAAAAGATAAGTGAAGTGAAATTTTATATTTTAAGATATTGAAATTTATGGTTAATGCTCAGTATTTTTCACTTTTTATACAGTGAGGTAAACGGGTTTCCATTAATCATAGGTAACGCTGGTAGGGAGTGAAAGGGTTGGGATAAACGAACATAAACGACAAATTACTTGTCAGTTCAAAGGCATCAATTTAAGTTAGCCGCCGTAATCAGTGTTGAATATTCAGGTGTACGCCGGGAGCGACCACCGTTTTTGCTATGACTGATACAAAATTGGATGCCTTTTTGGCCTTTAAGTAACCAGGGTGATTGTCGCCATGTTTGGCAAGGAAAGTATATGGATCTGAATGCAACGCTGTCAGCCGGTGCGCCGGTTTCCGAAACTCCCTCTTGGACTGCACAAAACGAGATGCCGGTTCAAACCGTCACGCCGGTATTTATCGGCAACTTCATTCGGCAGGATGGCCAGAGCGGCTCCTCCCTGACCCGCATCGCTGACTGGCAAGCGTTCAACCAACACTTTAAGGGCGCAGAGTGCCGCGACCTGATGCAGGCAGAATTCCAGGAATTCGCCATGATGGTCTCGGTCAAAAAGGATGGCCAAGACGTCAACTTCGTGATGAACCCCTACACGCTGTTTATCCAGCAGGCGATCATGAACTGGCAGGATGGCAGCCTGGCGCTTTGCTATGGCGAAGATGAGATCATGGGCATGGCGGAGCGCTCCACCTTCCCGCTGCCGGCCAACGCCGGTTTCCTGTCAGAGTTGATGGAGCAGGTGGGCACCCCGGCGCTGACCAGCTACCACGCCGTGCGCCACTACTTCGCGCAGGGCGGCAACGCCTGCTACGTGCTTTCCGTGGACGATCCGACGCAGGCGGACTGCGCCGCCCTCGCGGAGATGATCATCCACCAGCCGGAGATTGACCTCTGCTGCTCGCTGCTCAGTGCCGAATTCAATCCAGTGCTGCAACTGGCCTTGCCGGTACAGGCACCGCTGTTTACGGCCGAAACCTTCCCGTATGAGCGTGCCGCCTGGTATCAGGACGAAGAGGAGATCACCCTGTTCGCGCCCAACGATGCGGCAAACGTCACCCTGATGATCTTGCCAGAGGGCGAGGGCGAACCGCGCATCCTGAGTCTGGCCGAGTTGCAGGCTGAACAGCCGTTGCTGGCGGAGCGGGTGCGCACGCGGTTGGCGACGGTGTCGCTGCCGGTTGTGCTGCCCATGCCAGCGGCCCTGCTGGGACGCTATTGCCAGTTGGCAAATGCGCTGGGCAGCCGCGCCAGCGCCGACATGGAAAAAATCGCGCTGGCAGGCTCCCCCCGCCTGTTTGACGTACAGGGCCTGCCGCTGCACCGTGGCAATGCCCGCATTGTGGAAGCCCCCCTGTTGGTGGATGCGACCTGCCACTGGGTTGCCTGAACCCCCGCCTTATCCATACAAACTATACTGATATCGGCCCGCCGCAGCGGTTTATGCTTGCGGCGGGCCTTTTTATTTCATGTAATAGTCTAATTCGTAACCAACTCGTAACAAAAAACTTGAGAACTTAAAACAGAGAGCAGACAATACCGCGCACACCCAGCAGCAAACCAAGGGAAACGCCGTGAAAGCCAGGGTCGATTACGATCTTTTTGCTCGTGCTTATGATGCGGACAGCCAGGCCAACCTGTGGAATGCCCACTATGAACGGCCTGAGATGCTGCGCCTGCTGGGTGATGGTGAAGGGAAGTGGATACTGGACGCGGGCTGTGGTGGCGGATTGCTGTCACAGGCGCTGCAAAACGGTGGCGCGAGGGTAAGCGGCATCGACAGCAGTGGCGCGATGTTGGCCATCGCCCGGCAACGGCTGGGTGAACAGGCCGAACTGTGCCAGGGCGATCTGAATCAGCCTCTGCCCTATGCTGATGGGCAGTTTGACGCGGTGGCCGCGTCACTGGTGATCCACTATGTGGATGACTGGCCAGCGCTGGCGGCCGAGTTTGCCAGGGTACTGCGCCCCGGCGGGCGGCTGGTGATCTCCACCCACAACCCCTACATGGACCATAAGATTTCAGGTAACCAGAATTACCTCTCCAGTTACACTTTTGATTACGTCTGGAACAAGGGCGGCGTAACGTGTGAATTGCGTTACTGGCACCGTCCACTGCATGCCATCATGGCGCCGCTGCTTGGCGGCGGGCTGCAACTGGAGTCGTTTAGCGAGCCTTATCCGGCCGCTGAAGTACAGGCGCGTTTCCCCGACACATGGCAAAAAATCGTCGCAACGTCCCCGTTTATCTTTCTGGTTGCCTCAAGGCGACATCAATAAACAGCATAAATTCTGTCCCGGCACTCACTTAAGCCGCCATTTTGCTCAATACCGGCTAATGTTTTAAGCAGGGTGGTGTTTCTTTGCCCAATGGGTGAAGTGGGTGCCCTGAACCGTTCGCCCCCGGTGAACCGGTTCGCCACGGGACAAGCTGACATGATTGTCGCCAGCGCCGAACCAGGCGCTGACCTGACCACACTGTCCAGACGGTGCGCCAGGCGGCGCAGGGAGGAACAACCGGGCACTTCCCGGCTGTTTGCAAGAGTTAGCTTTAACTAACTCGCTGATAAAAGTAACTTTTAAGGTTAATATTATGCAAAGTAAAGCTTCGCTATCACGTACCCTCGTGATACTTACAGCTTTGTTCGCCTTGTTGAGCGGATTGTACTTTTTGATAGGTGGGATATGGCTGGCAACCATTGGTGGCTCTCTTTACTACATCGTTGCAGGTGTGGTGATGCTGGCTACCGCATGGTTGCTCTATCGTCGTAAAACCGCGGCACTGATGCTGTATGCCGTGTTCCTGTTGGGCACGGTTGCCTGGTCTGTCTGGGAGGTTGGTTTTGACTTCTGGGCGCTGACCCCGCGTCTTGACGTGACCTTCTTCTTCGGCCTCTGGCTGGTTCTGCCGTTCATCTACCGCTACCTGACCGCGAAAAACGGCGCAGCACGCGGTGCGTTGACCGGTGTGCTGGTGCTGACTGTGCTGGTACTGGCGTGGGCAGTCTTCAATGACCCGCAGGAGATCAACGGTACGCTGGACACTACCCAGCAGCCGACCCCGGCGGCGAGCCAGGATACCTCCGGTATTCCAGCAGGCGACTGGCCGGCCTATGGCCGTACTCAGGGCGGTACCCGCTACTCCCCGCTGAACCAGATCAACGACAAAAACGTTGACCAGTTGCAGGTAGCCTGGACCTTCCGTACCGGCGACCTGAAGGGCGCGAATGACCCAGGCGAGATCACTGACGAAGTCACCCCGATCAAAATCCGTGACATGCTCTACCTCTGCACCCCGCACCAGAAGCTGATTGCGCTGGACGCGGCAAGCGGTAAGCAGAAGTGGCAGTTCGATCCGCAGCTGAAAGCTAACCCGACCTTCCAGCACGTAACCTGCCGTGGTGTCTCTTACCACGAAGCGCCGGCTGCCTCTCAGGCTGCCACCGAAGGCGCTGCGCCAGCCCTGTGTGCCCGTCGCGTACTGCTGCCAGTGAACGATGGCCGCCTGTTCGCACTGGATGCGCAGACCGGTGAGCGTTGCCCGGAATTCGGCAACAATGGTGAGCTGAACCTGCAATCCAACATGCCGGTAACCACGGCAGGCCAGTACGAGCCGACCTCCCCGCCGGTGGTGACTGACCATGTGATCGTGATCGCAGGCGCGGTGACTGACAACTACTCCACCCATGAGCCGTCTGGCGTCATCCGTGGTTTCGACGTCAACAGCGGCAAGCTGCTGTGGGCCTTTGACACCGGCGCGGCCGATCCGAACCTGGTGCCAGAGAACGACCAGAAATACACCCCGAACTCCCCGAACTCTTGGGCGCCGGCGGCGTATGATGACAAACTGGATCTGGTCTACCTGCCGATTGGCGTGGCGACCCCGGACATCTGGGGCGGCAACCGTTCCAAAGAGATGGAGCGTTTCGCAAGCGGTATGCTGGCGCTGAACGCCTCCACCGGTAAGCTGGCGTGGTTCTACCAGACCGTTCACCACGACCTGTGGGACATGGACGTGCCGGCGCAACCGACCCTGGCTGACATCACCAAAGATGGCCAGACCGTTCCGGCTATCTATGTACCGACCAAAACCGGCAACATCTTTGTGCTGGACCGTCGTACCGGCAAGCCAGTGGTTCCGGCCCCGGAAAAACCAGTACCGCAGGGTGCCGCGAAGGGTGACTTCACCTCCCCGACCCAGCCGTTCTCTGACCTGACCTTCCGTCCGTCCAAGGATCTGTCTGGCAAGGACATGTGGGGCGCCACGATGTATGACCAGCTGGTCTGCCGCGTGATCTTCCACCGCCTGCGTTATGAAGGCATCTTCACCCCGCCGTCCGAGCAGGGCACCCTGGTCTTCCCGGGTAACCTGGGTATGTTCGAGTGGGGCGGTATCTCCGTCGATACTGACCGTCAGGTGGCGATTGCCAACCCGATGGCACTGCCGTTCGTCTCCAAGCTGATCCCACGTGGCCCGAACAACCCGGCTGAGCCGGAAGAGGGCAACGGCGGCACCGGTTCTGAGCTGGGTGTTCAGCCGCAGTACGGCGTGCCGTTCGGCGTGATCCTGAACCCGTTCCTCTCTCCGTTCGGCCTGCCGTGTAAACAGCCAGCGTGGGGTTACATCTCCGCGGTGGATCTGAAGACCCACGACATCGTTTGGAAGAAACGCGTTGGTACGGTTTACGACAGCACCCCGCTGCCGCTGCCGTTCAAAATGGGTATGCCGATGCTGGGCGGCCCGGTCTCCACGGCCGGTAACGTCTTCTTCATGGCGGCGACCGCAGATAACTACCTGCGCGCGTTCAACATGAGCAACGGTGAGAAGCTGTGGCAAGCCCGTCTACCAGCTGGCGGCCAGGCTACCCCGATGACCTATGAAGTGAATGGCAAGCAGTACGTTGTCATCGCGGCTGGCGGTCACGGCTCCTTCGGCACCAAGCTGGGCGACTACGTAGTTGCCTACGCCCTGCCTGACAGCAAATAACCGTTACCCTTAACGGTCAAAGCCCCTCCATGGAGGGGCTTTTTTTATGGCTGGCGCTAGCCGTTTTGCTCTTGGGTGAGGCTATAAAGGCCCTATGTTACTGTTGATCAGCAACAGAGCGGGGAGGGCATCCTCTTTTCAACCTCTTATAATAAAGTGGAAAAGACGATGGCGGCCCACAGTGATCAACAGTGGGCTTTTTATCAGGCAGGATTGGGTTTCCGCTGCTGATTACCGATCGCAAACACCAATAACAGGGGGAGCATGGCAAAAATGAGCAGCGCGATCCTGCTACTGGTCAGCGCGTACATCTGGCCAAAAAGCATCGATCCGACGACTTGTCCCGCAGCCAGCATGAAAAACAGGGTACTGACGCCCGTTGCCGGTGAAGGCTCGGTCGCGGCGGCTCCCCAGACCAAAAGCACGCCGGAAAGCACCACATACCCTGCGCCACCCAATGCCACAGCGGGAAACAGCCACCACGAAAAGTGCTGGCTAAACGCCATCAGCAACAGTGGCAGGGCCAGACAGCACTGTGAAAGCCGGTAGATCTGCTTCAGGATAATGACTCTCTCCAGCGGGCCAGTGGCAACGCCCGCGATCCCAGCCGCCCCGGCGGTCATCCACAACAGGCTGATGGTGCTCTGCTCAATACCCAGTTGATGCAGCAGTGCCGGGCCAAAACTCCACCATGCCGCACTGGCGATACCGCTAAAAAAGGCAATCGTCATCAATCGTTGAAGTGTGCGGTGGCGTAGAAAGCGTTGCAATGAAGTGGGTTGCGTCGAGGGCGTGTTGGGCACAGCACGCCATATCGGTAAGGCACACAGCAGGGCCAGAAACGCGAACAGCGCACATGCCATCCTCCATCCGCCCGGAAGCCAGAACAGAACCGGGACAGAGACGATAATGCCCGCACTCGTCCCGGCATTGATCACCATGTTCATTTTGGGCTGCTGTGAGGCGGCATAGGTTTGGCTCACCGCTGCCGCAATGGCTGGCGAGGCCAGCCCGGCGCTCAGTCCGGCGATAAAAAGCCCCAGACCTAGCAGCCACGGCGCAGATGCGACAGCAATCAGCAGCAGGCCCGAGGCGGCACTGATCGAGGAGAGTAACGCGGGCAACCTTGGCCCGGCCTTGGCTGAAAGCAGCGGCGTCGCAAGGATGGCGAGGCAATACGCGATAAAGCTGCACGCCGAGAGAATGCCTGCCAGCTGCGGGGTGAAGGGGATGTCGCGCATGACATCCGGCAACATAACGCCCCATGCAAAGCGCGCCATGCCATATGAGACGGCGATAAGCGAAAATCCGGTCAGCCCCAGCAGCACATGTTTCATTCGTGGCCGCCCAGACTTTTGATGAGCTGGAGCGAAGCGGTTTTCCCAGCCTCGCAGGCAGCGGGGGCACCCATTATCAGGGCGGTGGTTAACGTGCCTTCAAAGAGCGTCCAGATGGCGTCGGCCAGCGGGATATTCTCCCTGCCGCAGAGATGGCGGATGCAGGTTGCAATGTAGGCACGCATCTCATGGCGGTAGGCCATAGCCTGTTCCGCCAGCAGGGGTTCTTTTTCCGCATATTCGCCCCAGACCTTCAGGAAAAAACACCCCTTGATGCCATAGTCACCCATCCAGTTTCCCATGATATCAAACAGATGAGTGATCGACTCCGGGTTTTCTGCGGGGCAGAGGGCAGAGAAGAAGCGTTCACGGTGCGCATCCATGATGGCCGCGGTCAGCGCTTCACGTGAGGGAAAGTAACGATACAGGGTTCGGGTCGATACGCCCGCCTCCTTGCAGATGGTATCAGTGCTCGTTGCCTGAAAGCCGTTAAGGTAGAACAGTCGCTCAGCGGCCTGGATGATGTCGTGTTTTTTGTTCATAGCTTAAAAGTAAACCGATCGTTTTACTTTTTCAAGGCGCCTTTCCCCTTGGATTGGCGGTGGCCTGATAAATAGAGGATCAAAAAAATGTCCGTGCCGCCTATGGGGCTGTCGGCCTGATGACAACCTTTTGCGTCCTCGACCCGCCTGATACTGACCAAAAACCATGATTTTTTATTTCCCTTAAAAACAATGACTTATTTGCAATTGCACGCTCTTTTTTCCCTTTTGGAAATTTCTCTCTTAAAAAACGATTGACGAGGTAGAACGATCGTTCTACCTTTAACGCATGAACAAGAAGCCAACGGATACACGAGAAAAGATCCTGAAAACTGCTGAGCAGCTCATCTATCAGAACGGGATCCATGCCATGGGCATGGACTTGCTGGTCAAGAGCTCAGGGGTGGCAAGGAAAAGTATTTACCACCATTTTGCGAACAAGGAGGACGTGGCCGCAGCCGCATTGAATGAGCGTGACGAACGGTGGATGCACTGGTTCAGAACAGAATCTGATAAAGGCGAAACGCCTCAGGATCGCATTCTGAACATGTTCACTGTACTCAGGAGCTGGTTTGAGTCTGAAGGCTTTCGTGGCTGTGCATTTATCAACACAGCCGGGGAAGTGGGTGACCCTAACGATCCTGTTCGCCAGATAGCGAAAATCCATAAGCAGAAATTGCTGGATTACGCCCTTGAACTCAGCGAACAGCTAAATATTGAGCACCCGGCAGTTCTGGCCAGACAGCTGCTGATTCTGATGGAGGGCGCTATCACCATGTCATATGTGATGGGCGACTGGAGCGCCGCTGATAACGCAAGAGACGTTGCGAAAATTTTGCTGGAACAGGTCTCAGCCTGAGACCTGAATATCAAAAAAACAGTTCTAAAATTTACAGGAGTTTCACCATGACTGATTCACAAGTACGCCCACCGCTGCCTCCTTTCACTCTCGAAACGGCGATTGAAAAAGTGCGCCTGGCCGAAGATGGCTGGAACACCCGCGATGCTGCAAAGGTAGCGCTGGCTTATTCGCTCGATACCAAATGGCGTAACCGCGCCGAGTTCGCCAATAACCGCGAAGAAGCGGAAGGGTTTCTTGCCCGTAAGTGGAAAAAAGAGCTGGAGTACCGCCTCATTAAAGAGCTGTGGGCGTTTGGCGGCAACCGCATCGCCGTCCGTTATGCCTACGAATGGCGTGATGATTCAGGCAACTGGTTCCGCTCTTACGGCAACGAAAACTGGGAGTTTGAGGCTGATGGCCTGATGAAACGTCGCTTCGCATGTATCAACGACATGCCTATCAAGGAGAGCGAGCGTAAGTTCTTCTGGCCGCTGGGGCGTCGTCCTGATGATCATCCGAGCCTGTCAGATCTGGGTCTGTAAATCACTAATATTATGAGAGACCCCCGACTGCTCTCTTAGCCGGGGCTGTCCTCAACCGGGGAATGGAAAAAGCCCACAAGCTGAATCTTCCCATTTTAAAGTGCGCATCCTTCTAGGGACGGAGATACGTCAGGTAGTCCGCCCCTTTAAGTAGCGCACGATATAATAATATACAATATTTTAGGGTGCCGCTATGAACATGAAATCTGCATTATTGACTGCCGCTATGGCAGCCGTTTCACTCAACAGCTTTGCCGATGCGCCTCAGCCTGATCGCCACGTGCAAGGGTTCCTTAATGCACTGAATGGCGCTGGAGGTAAGCCGATTGAGCAGCTCTCTCCACAGGACGCGCGGCAGGTGCTGATCGATGCCCAGAAAGGCGCGAAGCTTCCTGCTGCTGACGTCAGCGAAAAGACCATCAATGTTGAGGGTGGAAAAATAAAACTCAACATTGTGAAGCCGCATAATGCGCAGGGGATCCTGCCGGTCTTTATGTTCTTCCACGGTGGCGGTTGGATCCTGGGCGATTTCGCGACGCACGAGCGTCTCGTGCGGGATCTGGTGAGTGAATCCGGCGCGGCGGCTGTTTTTGTCAACTACACACCATCACCGGAAGCGCATTTCCCGGTTGCAATTAATCAGGCCTACGCGGCAACCCGCTGGGTAGCCGAGCACGGCAATGAAATCGGCGTTGATGGCAAGCGTCTGGCGTTGGTGGGTAACAGCGTTGGCGGCAATATGGTCGCTGCCGTAGCGCTTCAGGCCAAACAACACCAGTCACCCGCAATTCGCTATGAGGTCATGTTGTGGCCGGTGACGGACGCACATTTCAACACCGCATCTTACAACCAGTATGAAAACGGGTATTTCCTGTCGCGTAACATGATGAAGTGGTTCTGGGATGCCTACACCACCAAAGAGAGCGATCGCAATAACATTCTGGCATCACCGCTGCGCGCAACGCCTGAGCAGTTAAAGGGACTGCCACCGACCCTGATCCAGACTGCTGAACTTGATGTGCTGCGCGACGAAGGTGAGGCTTATGGCCGCAAGCTTAATGCCGCTGGCGTCGACGTAACGGTCACCCGCTACAACGGCTTGATTCATGATTATGGTCTGCTGAACGCACTGAGCGACGTTCCTGCCGTACGGGCCGCGCTTGGCCAGGCCGCTTACGGACTGAAAGAACACCTGAAGTAATGGATATGTGACCAGCCGGCTTTGCCGGCTGGTCGCTGAACCACGGGATATTGCAATCCACAAACCCGCTCAACGGGGAGTCAGAAAGGCTTGGTAGGCAGGTATTTTCCGTCCAGAGTGATCACGGCACGATGGCCGCCATCCGGATCTTCGACTTTCTTGATGTCCAGTTTGAAGTTGATGGCGCTGATAATGCCGTCACCAAACTTCTCGTGAACCAGAGCTTTGAGGGTGGTGCCGTAAACAGACATCATCTCGTAGAAACGGTAAATGGTCGGGTCGGTCGGTATGCCATCTGCAACGCTTCCGCGAACCGGCATCGACTGCAGTAATGCAACCTCATCAGCATGAAGGTCGAGCTTCTTACCTACAATTTCTGCGGCGCTGGCAGGTAACGGATGCTGGCCAAGCAGGGCTGCGGTGACAAAGGCTTCGGACAAACCAGTGCCATCCACGATCTTAGCGAAAGAGAGATCCTTGCGGGCCTTAGCCAGAATGATGGTTTCAGTGAGTAACTGACGTGCGGTTTGGGTCACTTGAGTTTGGATCATGGTCTTTTCTCCTAGGTAAATAGGGGGTTCAGGCAACGTGCCTAGCGTGTGGGGAAACGGCGTTCACGTCCGGATTATCGGCGAGGGAGACAAAAGCGCTGCTACGGCTATCAAAAGCGTCAATGCGTCCGCTCTCAATGTCATAAATCCAGCCGTGCAGGGTCACGCGGCCCTCTTCAAGCGCGAGACGAACGGACGGGTGAGTCTGGATGTTAGCCAGTTGCGCAATGACGTTTTCGCGCACCATCGCTGCGACTTTGGCTGACGGGTCTGGATGCTGGCGTGCTTCGTTCACCACCCGGGCGGAGTCGGCGTAACGCAACCAACTGGACACGGCGGGCATATGATCCAGACACTGGCAGGTGGCAACGGCGGTCATGGCACCGCAGTCAGAGTGACCGCAGATGACGATGTCATTGACCTTGAGCGCGGCGACCGCGTACTCCACAGAGGCTGACACGCCGCCCGGCTCCGGGCCATAAGAGGGCACAATGTTGCCAGCGTTGCGGATCACAAACAGATCGCCAGGTTCACGCTGGGTGACCAGTTCAGGTACCAGACGGCTGTCAGAGCAGGAAATAAAGAGTGCCTTCGGGCTCTGCTGGCTAGCGAGGCTTTTGAACAGTGTTACCCGCTCGGGGAAAGCGTTTTTCTGGAAATTCAGAAAGCCTTCAATAATCTCTTTCATGGTTGACGTCTCAATGTCGTTTGGGTGTGACAAAGAGTAAGCAGCGCATGACATAAGGTAAAAGTCTCATTTATTATGATTCAAATCAGAAAATCTTATGAGGCAGGTTATGCTCGCCCGGCACATTCAGTATTTTCAAGCAGTTGCGGAACATCTCAGCTTTACGAAAGCAGCGGCGGCGCTGCACGTGTCGCAGCCCGCCCTCTCTCAACAGGTAAGGCAGCTGGAAGAGAGCCTCGGCGCCCAGCTATTCGATCGTACAGGGCGAACGACGCGTCTGACCGATGCCGGAGAGGCCTATCTGCAATATGTTCGCCGTGCTGCTCAGGAATTGCAGGAGGCCAGACGTGCCATTCATGACGTGAGCGATCTCAGCCGGGGTTCACTGCGCGTAGCCGTGACGCCAACCTTCACCACTTATCTGGTCGGGCCGCTGGTTGAGGCATTTCACTTCCGGTATCCCAATATTACCCTTACTGTGCGGGAAATCTCACAGGAGCGCATAGAGGATCTGCTTTTGGCAGGGGAGCTTGATGTGGGGATCGCTTTCAGGGAAGTCACCAGCCCGGACATCGACTTCGTTCCGTTGCTGGATGAGACGCTGGCTTTGGTGGTCAGCCCCAGACACCCATTGGCAAAGGAAACGTCCATCGGATTAGAGACCCTGAATGCCGAGTCACTCGTTTTACTCAGTCCAGAATTTGCGACCCGCGAACAGATCGACAGCTATTGCCGCACACACGGAATTCATCCTAAGGTGTTGATAGAAGCCAACGCTCTCGGCGCGGTAATTGAAATTGTGCGCAGGACAGCTTTGTCGACGTTATTGCCCGCGAAGATCGCCTTGGCCCATAACGACTTAGTCGCGATCGCACTTGAACCCGAGCGCCTGCAGCGCACAGCCGTGCTTATGTGGCGCAGGGACGCCTGGCGTAGCTCCGCGGCTCGGGTGTTCACTGAACTGGCGATAGAAGTCTCTACCCAATTACACGCCTGATAGCCGATTTAGAGGCAACAGCCTGAACCCCTTGCGTATTAATAAACATTAGCTAAGAGGAGATAAATAACATGTCAGTGACTACGGGTGTACACCATATTGGCCTAGCCGTATCGAAGCTTGAAGAGAGTGCTGCCTTCTTTACCAAGCTCTTGGGCTGGCAAGAAGTGAAGCGGCGCGATGATTATCCAGCCATCTTTGTGAAAGATGATGCCCTTATGATCACGCTTTGGAAAACGCAAACAGAAGAGCCGGTTAACTTTGATCGTAAAATGAATGTCGGACTCCATCACCTGGCTTTACGGGTTAACAGTAAAGAGACTCTGTTTCAGCTACTTGATGTGCTGAAGGCAAATCAAATTGAAATCGAATTTGAGCCAACCCTTCTTAGGGAGGGGCCGTCAATGCATATGATGTGTTACGAACCCAGTGGTATTAGAATCGAGTTCTATTACTCAGGGGAATAATGACGGATTTTTCCTGATAAGAGCCTGTCATTGACTCTTTATAACCGCGAAATGAGTAAAGGTGACCGGTCATGCGGTCACCCAATTTAATCCCGCCATTAGCGAAAACAGATAACATCTCCTATTTCCCACCTAACAGCGGTAAATATGCACATCTCTAGCGATATGCGTAAATTCAACCCGCGCGTTGTGCATTGAATCCGGAAATCACCCTTTTTGCACTTAACAGAGAGAGCAGCGGGGCGGCGGCCATCACGGCAAACAGCAGCCATGCAGCGGATGACGCGCCCTCTGTGCCGCCGGGCATCGACAACCCACCCGCATTCGCCAGCATACCTGCGACGGCTGAACCCAGCGCGGTGGCAAACAGCTGAACCGTGGTAATTGAGGTTGCCGCGGCATCCTGATCGTCAGTGGGTGCAACCTGTAGGATACGCGTCAGCAAATGCGGCCAGCCCAGCCCGATGCCAAACCCTACCAATGTCAGGCCCAGACCAATCAAGGAGAGCACTATCCACTCTCCCCCGGCAGAGCGGGGTGTGCTGAGCGCCAGTACCACCATGCCCACCAACACCAGCATCGGGCCAACGGCGATAGCGCGTTTGATGCCACGGCCTTGCCAGCCAGAACTCCAGATTTCTGATACCGTCCAGCCTGCGGCCATCAGCGCCGCCAGGTAGCCAGAGATCAGGGGCGTCTGCCCATGCAGGATTTGCAAAAAGTAGGGGATGAAGGTTTCACTCGTCATGCCAATGATCAGCAGCCCCATAGTGATGTAGAGCGCGAGCAGAGGGGAGTTCAGCCGCAGCGCATCACGCGGCAACAGGCGGATTTCACTGGTAAACTCCCGGCGTATCAGCAACAGAACCAGCACAACCGCAACGCCTATTCCCGCCACGTTGACCGCCACGTCAGATGACATTCCCCCTGTGCTGACCGCCATCACTGCGGCGACCAGCAGCAGTAACTGCACCAGCGGCAGCTTACCTGCCGGAGGCGCGGTGTCACGTTTATGCTTGGGAAAGACCAGCCAGACCAGCAGCATGTAGAGCAGCGTCACAGGTATCAGTACGCCAAAGGCCGCGCGCCAAATATTCATCTCCGCAAATATTCCGCCAGCGGCGGGGCCGAGCAGGGTAGCGACGCCCCACATACCGGAGATCAACGCCATCGCGCGCGGCCAGAGCTTTTCATCAAAGACCGCATAAATCATGGCATAGCAGAGCGCAAACAGAAAACCGCCGCCCAAGCCCTGTAGCGCCCGGCCAGCCAGCATAACCGGCATATTCTGCGCCAGTGCACATATCAGGCTGCCCGCGATAAATAACAGTGCCGCGACTGAATAGGCCTTGCGCGGCCCGGTCAGGGCCAGCAGCCGTGCGGTCAGCGCAGAACCCAGAATGGAGGCCACGACAAACAGCGTGGTATTCCATGCATAAAGCTCCAGGCCACCAATTTCATTGACCACAGAGGGAAGTACAGTTGTTGCGATATAGATATTGATTGCATGTAGCGCCACCCCTCCTGAGAGGGCAATAGCGAAAAACAGGTTTCTACCACCCAGTAAATCACCCCAGCTTCCTTCCTGTACTGATGACATATCAGCCTCCCGGCATGTGTTACTCCAAATGTCCCGTTGCTGGCTGCAATGGGATCCGCTACAGTAATAAAACAAGTCAACGCTTGGATTATTAGAGGGGGTCATTTATTTTGTCAAGCAATCGCTTGTTAAATACCGTGGAGAAAGCATCCGCGACACCTGAACGTCTGCTTTACTTGCTTAAAACGCGGGGGCCGCAACAGTCAGCGGAGGCCGGGGAAATGCTGGGCATGACAGCTGAGGCGGCGCGCCAGCAGCTCACCAAACTTGCCTCGGCGGGTCTGGTGGAAACCTATTCTCAGAGCAGGGGGGTCGGCCGGCCCAGCCAGTTCTGGACGCTGACCCAAGCAGGACATAATCGCTTTCCAGATACGCACTCTACGTTGACGGTTCAGCTACTGGACACGGTGCGTCACGCCTTCGGCGAACAGGCGATTGATCGCCTGATTGACCTGCGCGAGCAGGCCAGCCGCGAGAACTACCTGCGTGAGCTAAAGGATGCGCCCGATCTCAAAGAACGGGTTGCGCGTCTGGCCGCGTTACGTTCGCTTGAGGGGTATATGGCGGAGTATGAGGAGCTGGCGGATGGGACGTTACTCTTTATCGAAAATCACTGCCCAATCTGTGCCGCCGCTGCCGCTTGCCAAGGATTTTGCCGCGCTGAATTAACGGTGTTCAGCGAAGTGCTCAATGCAAAAGTAGAGCGTACCGAGCATATTTTGAATGGAGCAAGGCGCTGCGCTTATACCATTACACCCAAAATATAAAGCAACCTGGGCTGAGCGCTGATGAAAGGTTGAATGCGAACATACCCCTGCGTGCCTTGGGCTGCGGTTATGATTTTTAAACCAAGGGATTCGCATTCTCCTCTTTGATGAAATCAACAAACGCGCGCAGTGGGGCAGACATAAACCGGCTGGGGAAATAGAGCCACGGCCCCCCAAAGCTGAACCACCACTCAGGAAGGACGGGTAAAAGCGCACCTGTTTCGAAATGTGGTTGCAGCCAGTTTTCAAAGGTAGCAATGATGCCGTGGCTATCTCGTGCCAGATCAATGGCCGCAGAAGCGCCATTGACACCAATAGTCAGGCGAGCAGGGGGATTGACCCGGACAACCTCTGCACCGCGTTCAAACTCCCACGGTACCAGTGCGCCGCTGGAATATTTCATGCGAATACAATCATGTTCAAGCAAATCAGCCGGATGTAACAGTGAGTCGTGCGCAGCCAGGTAAGAGGGGGAGGCCGCCAAAGCCAGGCGCTGCTCCCGAGGCCCTATCGGCACGGCAATCATATCTTTTGCCAGATGTTCACCGTAACGTATGCCGGCATCGCATCCGGCTGACGTCGCGTCTACAAGGCGGTCATCCACCATCAGTTCCACATGTAAAAGTGGGTGGTGGGTAAGGAAACGTCCCAGCATCGGCTGCAGGATATCGACCATCACTGCACCCGTCACATTGAGCTTAAGCACGCCGCGTACCTCCTGCTGGGAGCTGGCAACGTCATTAAGTACCGATCTCATCTCATTGAGAAGCGGGGCAATACGGCCAGCCAGCGTCCGGCCTGCTTCGGTGGGCGTCACGCTACGCGTGGTGCGGATAAAAAGCGGCACGCCAAGACTTGATTCAAGTGCTGTGATTTTTTCACTTACCGTCGAAGGAGACAGGCCAAGCTTTTTTGCGGCCATGCGAAAACTATTTTCCGTAAAAACCGCGAGAAAAACCGATAGATCATCCATCGCCACTGCCTGCCATTGTTCGCTTTTCCGATCAGCTTATTCGTATTGCCCTACATTATCAAACGCTGCCCGCCGGGTTATAAATCAGGAACACCTTCGTTTCTTTTGGGAGCGGAAAGTACCAACACCTGACCAGATTAATTGAGGAGTATGTATGGAAAAGAGAAGCGCACTGATTACCGGGGCAAACAAAAGTATCGGGTTTGAAACGGCCAGACAGCTGGGTTTACGAGGTTATAAGGTGTGGCTCGGGTGCCGGGATGAACAACGCGGCCGCGCCGCGATGGAAAAGCTGGCGGCGGAAGGGATTGAGTCCTGTTTTATTGTTATGGATGTGACGGACGCAGGGACTCTTCAGGAAGCAGCCCAACAGGTACTGAAAGAAGAGGGGAAACTGGATGTGCTGATTAATAATGCCGGAATTTCAGGCGATCAGCAGGTCGCCCCAAGCGAGCAGAGTATCGATGACATTATCGAGGTATATAACACCAATGTATTTGGTGCCATCAGGGTGACGCAGCACTTTATTCCGCTACTGAGAGCCGCATCTGGGGCCAAAATTATTATGGTCAGTAGTGGCTTGGGTTCGCTGGAGTGGGTCTCGGATCTGAATCACCCTTATTCCAAAATTCAGGCAATGGGGTATACCAGTTCAAAAACCGCATTGAATGCCATCACCGTTGCGTTTGCCAAAGAACTTATTGACGACAATATCAGCGTGAATGCCGTCGATCCGGGATATACCGCGACTGATTTTAATGGGCATACCGGCTACAGAACGGTCTCTGAGGCTGCTGCCGGCATTGTCTGGCTGGCAGAGCGGGAGGGTTCAGAAACGACAGCGGGCTTCTTTTTTGATGGCAGCCGGGCACCCTGGTGACAGCCGTTTCATGCCATTAAAACCTGCGGTGGGTGGCTTGAATAAAACGGTGGGGTTTGAAATATATTGGGGTGCTCCTGCATTCGCCTTTGGCATAGAGCAGACATGCGCGCGGGCCAATGTCTGCTAAAAGCCAAAAGCGGCGTGGCGCCTGACAGCAAAATATCAGGCGCCGAACATGACACGGGTAATTTTGTCAGAAGTCGCCTGTAGCAGGGTAATCAGGTTCACCATATCATTCAGGTTCTTACGGACGTGCGGCGCGGAGAGGCTGAGGCAGGCAATAACATTCTGCTCATTATCGAATACCGGTACTGCCGCACCCACTACGCCCACAACAAATTCTGAATCGTTAATCGCATAGCCAGTCTCGCGGGTTTTAATGACTTCCCGCTTCAGATGATCGGGATCGATAATGGTATTCGGCGTAACTTGCTCCCACGGCCCGCTGAGCAGATAGGCTTCCAGCAGCTTGTCAGGCATGTTCGCCAAAAAAATGCGGCCACTGGACGTACAGTGCAGGGGCGCTTTATGCCCACGCTCGAAGTAGAGTGTCAGAGGCGATTTACTCTTCGCGCTGTCCACATAGATAACGTCAGCCCCCTTGATGATGCCCAGACTGCACGTTTCATCCGTTTTACGCGCCAGCTCCATCAGAAGTGAATGCACCGGGCTTTGATAAATGGATGAGGAGAGGACGCCAAGCGCCAGTTCCAGCAGGCGCTGGCCTGCCTGATACTTACCTGACTCAATCCCATTCTCCAGATAACCGAAGGCCTCAAGATTATTCACCAGACGGTGCGCTGAGGTTTTGGGTAAATCGAGCTCAACCATCACGTCTGACACCGTGAAATTAGGCCGGCGTGACAGCATTTCCAGCGCCTCAAACGCTCGTTCGGTCGGCGATGACTCTTTGACTTTGACACTGCCATGCTGAATGTCTGCTTCGCTCATATTCATTACCTGTATTCGGAACCGACCATACTGCGGGTCGTAAAATCTGCCTGTGGCATGGGGCGGGGCCAGGGCCAAACCCAGCATTAAACTCCGGTATATATTAACAGCAAAAAATGGCGCGGATACAAAATGCATTTGACCGACGGCTTAGATGGGAAACGCCGGGAGAGATGCCGCCTGAACAGCGTGAAGCCTGTTCAGGCGAGCAGCGCTATGGCTGGATACGGGCCGTTGCTGTACTGGCCGCGGCCATTCGTTCACTGGGGACTTCAGCAGGCCATTTTACTCTGCCGCAAAGCAGTAAACGGCCAGTTTATTGCCGTCAGGATCGCGGGCATAGGATGCATAGGCATTTTCTGCCCAGCCGCGCGGCCCCGGCTCGCCTTCGCACTTGCCGCCCTGCGAAAGTGCTGTGGCATGGAAATCATCAACGGCCTGACGACCCGGCGCCTCAAAGCTCACCGTCACACCATTGCCTACCGTTGCCGGCTGGCCATTTGCTGGCTTAAGGACGAAGAATGAGGGTTTGTCCTTGCCCCAAATTGAGCCGTTTTCACCCAAGTCGGTCAGGCGTGAGTAGCCCAACTTGCCCAGAACATGGTCGTAAAACTCACGGGCTTTATTCAGATCGTTGGTTCCAACGGTAACGTGCGTAAAAATTGACATATCTACTCCTTCTTAAAGGGCGCAGCCAGCGTGTCCGGCCGCGGATCAGAAATGAATGACCGTCCGGATACTCTTACCTTCATGCATCAGGTCAAAAGCCTGATTAATCTCAGCAAGAGCGAGGTTGTGGGTGATGAAGGCATCAAGCGGGATCAGGCCCTTGACAGCATTATCGACAAAGGTTGGCAGCTGACTGCGGCCCTTCACCCCACCAAATGCTGAGCCGCGCCAGACGCGACCGGTTACCAGCTGGAAAGGCCGGGTGCTGATCTCTGCGCCCGCTGGGGCAACCCCGATGATGACGGACTCTCCCCACCCTTTATGGCAACACTCGAGTGCAGCGCGCATCAGGCTAACGTTGCCAATACACTCAAAGGAGAAATCAACGCCCCCGTCCGTCATCTCAATGATGACATCCTGAATGGGGCGATCATGCTCTTTGGGATTGATAACCTCGGTCGCGCCCAGCTCTTTTGCCAAAGAAAATTTTGCAGGATTGATATCAATGGCAATGATTTTTGAAGCCTTGGCCATTCGCGCGCCGATAATGGCGGCAAGACCGATACCCCCCAGGCCGAAAATTGCCACGCTGTTGCCTTCCTTCACTTTGGCTGTATTCAGCACGGCACCTATGCCCGTGGTCACGCCGCATCCCAGCAGGCATATCTTTTCAAGCGGTGCATCCTTTGGCACTTTCGCCAGCGAGATTTCCGGCACGACGGTGTACTCAGAAAAGGTAGAGGTTCCCATATAATGAAAAATTGGCTCACCCTTATAAGAGAAGCGGGTCGTGCCGTCGGGCATCAGGCCTTTGCCCTGCGTTGCACGGATGGCCTGACACAGGTTGGTCTTGCCAGACAGGCAGAATTTGCACTTGCCGCATTCCGGCGTGTAGAGCGGAATGACATGGTCGCCCACGGCAACCGAGGTGACGCCTTCACCGACCGCTTCAACGACCCCTCCACCCTCATGGCCCAGCACGGCCGGAAAAACACCTTCCGGATCAACACCTGAAAGCGTGTACGCATCGGTATGGCAGACGCCGGTGGCAACGATACGTACCAGCACTTCACCAGCTTTAGGAGGCTCCACATCAAGTTCGACGATCTGGAGGGGTTCATTTGGGCCAAACGCGACGGCTGCACGGGATTTAATGGACATGGTTTTACCACTTCAGTTTTGGTGATTCAGGGGCAGGGCCGCCAGACGGCTGACCCTACGAGGTGTCAGAGATACTTTTCGACCACGGAGGCAAAGGCGTCGACGTCGTTCTCGGTATTGAACAGCGCAAATGACACCCGGATGCCGTCCCGTTCAGGCGAGACGCGAACATTGTTCTCGGTGAAATAGGGCAACCATTTATCGGCATCGAGGCGGATGACGTAGATATGCGGGGCGCGATCGTCACGGCTTCGTGGCCCCACCAGATCAATACCCATACGATCCAGGTGAGACAGCAGACGATCGCCCAGGTCATACAGATGAGACTCAATATTTGCCACGCCAACGCTTTCAATCAGCTCAATGGCCCGGCCCAGCGCGGTCACCGTTGGCAGGTTATAGTTACCTACCTCAAAACTGCCCGCCCCTGCGCGCAAAGCCATATTGTCGCGGCTGGCGATAAAGTCCGCGGGCGGGTTTTCCAGGCTGGCCGCCGCCAGGAAAGGCGGCACCAGATTGGTAACCTCTTTGCTGATGTACATGATCCCCAGCCCCTGCGGCACCAATAGCCCTTTATGTGAACCACACACCATGACTGAGACGCCCATCTCCTTGAGCGACATCGGCGTTACGCCCACGCTCTGCATGGCGTCAATCATCAGCAGGATGCCCTGTTCTTTACAAAAACCGGCGATGCTTTCGATATCAAACTTATGGCCTGCGTGGAAAGTGATATGGGACAGAGAAATAATGCGGGTACGCTCGTCGGCCACTGACCGGAAAGTTTCAGCATTGACGCGCTCTGTCATTGGCACGAACCGCACTTCAACGCCTTTTTTTTCAATGTTCAGGAACGCATAGGTGTTATTGGGATGATCGCCCTCCAGCATTAAAACGTTGTCGCCTTCGCGGAAGGGATAGGCATTGGCGATGAGATTGCAGCCTTCAGAGGTGTTTTTGGTAAACGCAATTTCAGAGGCGCTTACGCCAAAAAAGCGAGCAACCTGCGCGCGCACCTCTTCCAGGCGCGCCATCCATGCTGACTTGGGGCCAGCATGATTCAGACTCTCGTCAAGAAACTGTTCAATCCCTGCTTTCACGTCAACCGATAAAGGGGACTGATGCCCTGAATCCAGATACAGGCAATTGCCAGTAACCGGGAACTTTTCACGAACGGCATCAACGTTATAACGCATTTTATTACCTCGTTTAGAAGCGGATAGGAGTGACGTTTCAGGGCACCTTTACTCCGGAGAAACAGCTGATATCAAACTGAGTTATTTCTCTGAACCCTGACCAGCCCTTGTCGCTGAGAATAGAACCAATCCGACACTAAAATCAATAACCGGAACTAAAAGTTCCATTAAATTTTAATGGTTCTTTAACGTTGCAGTGCTGGCTTTAAATATAATCCATTGAATTTAAATGTTTTAACTATAGCGCTGTGTGAGATGTTCTTTTTTATGGTTTGCGCTCGCACCATACTTAAGCCCAAGTGTGGGGCAATTGCACCAATTTGGTTATCTTTCAATTTATTGATTTTATTGTATATTTTTATAGGTTTGAATTTTTTACTGCTGTGAATGTATTGCGCATTGACATGGATATTTTTTAACTTCAGATTGTTCTACAGAGAGTGGAGGGCGTGATCTGCGTTCCATTAATATTCATTAAAAGTGCCATTTAATTTTAGTGAGACAGAGTTCACAGTTTCCCAATCGCTTATGTAATTAGATTGTTAAAAAGGTAGCTGCTGCCATGGCGGTGATTTTGGAGGATACGTTGAAGGCATGACTGGTGTTATTACGCCAAGAGTCGGGGCAGTAATAACTCTCCCAACACGTAAGTGAGCTGCTGACTAACACACAATGTGATGGCTGCTCCTTGTCGGTGCTTACCCGCTTTAAAATGAGGTCTGGATGAACAAGAAGGCATTATTCAAACAGATAGCGATAGCTATCGTGCTTGGCATACTTGTGGGATGGGGATTACATCACTACTCAACCTCTCAGGAACATGCCAAAGAAATTGCTTCGTATTTCGATCTGGTGACTGACATATTCCTGCGCCTCATCAAAATGATCATTGCCCCCCTGATTTTCGCGACCGTGATTTCTGGTCTGGCCGCAATGGGCAATACCGGGTCAATCAAACGCATCACATTCCGGGCACTGGCATGGTTTATCAGCGCTTCCATTATTTCTTTAATGATTGGTATGGGGTTGGCGAATCTCTTTGAGCCAGGTAAGGGTTTAAATCTCGTAGCCGATAGCGCGCAGCATGTTCAGACGGGCCTCAATACCGGGGGCTTTAGCCTGAAGCAGTTCCTCACGCATCTCTTTCCACGCAGTATTGTGGAGGCGATGGCCAATAACGAAATCCTACAGATCCTGGTATTTTCTCTTTTCTTTGGCACCGCGCTTTCATGGGTCGCTGCTCATTCAGGTGAGGAGTCATCGATCGTCAAGTTTATCAACGAACTGGCAAAAGTGATGTTCCGCGTGACAGATTACGTCATGTGCCTTGCGCCAGTGGCCGTATTTACGGCACTGGCTTCAGCGGTCACCGTTCAGGGAATGGGGCTACTGGCAGATTATGGCAAACTGATTGGCCTGTTCTATCTTGGCCTGCTTATTCTCTGGACTATTCTGTTTGCGATTGGCTACTACTTCTTGGGGAAATCCGTTTTTCGTCTGGCCGATCTCATTCGCGCGCCGTTGATGCTTGCCTTTGCCACCTCAAGCAGCGAATCCGCCTATCCCAAGACCATGGAGGCGCTGGATAAATTCGGTGTGCCGCGCAAGATCACCAGCTTCGTTCTTCCGCTGGGGTACTCTTTTAATCTTGATGGTTCGATGATGTATCAATCATTTGCCATTCTTTTCATCGCTCAGGCTTTCAACATTGAGCTGAGTTTTACTCACCAAGTGTTGATTTTGTTGACGCTGATGCTGACCAGTAAGGGAACGGCGGGGGTCGCGAGGGCATCTGTGGTAGTGGTCGCCGCCACCATTCCTATGTTTGGGCTTCCTGAGGCTGGCGTGCTGCTGATTCTCGGCATTGATCAGTTTATGGATATGGGGCGCACCGCGACCAACGTCATCGGCAACAGCATTTCGACCGCCGTGATCGCCACCTATGAGGGTAAAAGGCCGTTATCCGAGCACGCCAACTATGCTGCCGATCCAGTGCAAGCCTGCCACGAGAATCAAGAAAATACGTCTTCGGCTCTGTCACAGAAATCAGTCTAGCCGTGCGTTGTGCAGAGAGAAAAAGGTTAATTAGGCAACCACGTCGTTGATTATGTAGTACCGGATAGAAAATAACTGTTGCCCTTGACGAACAAAGTCCCTCTACGGAGGGACTTTGTTTATGGGTGGTGCGCATTACTTTCTGGACGAAGCCATTAGCGGCTTATATTGTAATATGCTTGGATATCTGGATCGGCCTCGGTTTCCGTAACTTGGTATTCCTCTTCTTTACCATGCGGCATAGTAGAGAAGTAGCTATCACCTATTGCTGAGTGCCACATAAATTTTGAGTGGCAATCAGTATCAAAAAGGGAGCAGCCGAGGAAGTAGTTCGGCGCTCGGTTTATTTTTAAAAGATTAAGGATGGTAGGTGCTGTGCCCAAGCTATTCTTTCCTTTAGCATCGTAGATAAAGTGATGAATGCCCGATCCGATGAGGATAAAGGGAACTCTGTCGACGAAATACTTGGCATTACTGCCAAAACTCTCTTTATATTCTGGTGATGGGAAAGTAGCGTGATCGGCTGTAATGATCAAAATGGTATTATTGTAGTAAGGGCTTTGTTTAAACCAGTCAACAAATTTGCCAAGCTGAGCATCATAGTTATGAAATTTGTTGTAATAAGGGTTTTTACCATCTTGGTATTTTTCATCGGGACTATCCATGCCGTGGTGTGTTCCAACACAGTAAACACCGATAAAAAAATTATCCTTAGTTTTTTCAACAATCTTTTGGAGAGATTCAAAGGTCTGCTTGTCAGACATGGCTTGAGGTCTGTTGATGACAAAATCCTCTTTTCCATACACTTTGTCAAAATTCAAACTCTCCATGAGATTGTTTAAATTACTGTTACTACTGTCCGCTGAGAGGAAGTAAGTGCCATAGCCATTACTTTTCAAAATGTTCGCAATGGAAATCAAACTATTGTTATAGGTTTTTTTTAGCTCTTCGATTGATATTTGTCCCACGCCAGAGGTATCATTGGCATTATAGCCTCCTTTATATTGGTAACCTGATGTCAGTTGACCTCTTAACCCTCTGAATGTTGCAGCAGTATGGTTAAAATAGTTTTTTACTATGAATTGTTCATTATAGTATTTATCTAAGTTTGGCGTGACATCTAGCCCTTTTTTGTTGACAGTATCAATAACTTGCTCTGATAAACCCTCTGTGAAAATAACAATCACATTGGGGTGCTCTTTGATATTCATCTCGGCTGGAAGAGAGGATGACTTATAAATATTATATTTTAAGAATTTCTTAGCTACGTTTTCGCTGTCATTGGTGGGTTCAAAAGTCATTTGCTTATAAGTTGCAGATAGTGTAGCAAAGGAACTGGTTAGTGGCCCCTGCAAAAACAGAACTGGGAAGATAAACAGCTTGAGCCAGGGTGATTTTAATCTTGGTAAAAAATATACTGGCATCGCTAATATAAGATATGCCAAAAATATTGCCGTAATTTTAAAGATCTGAGAGAAACCGATGGCACTTGCCTCAGACAAGTTCATAATTGTGAGGGGGATGATATAATCTCCGGTACTGATGATTGAGCTTATCTGTGCGCCAAGAAGCACTGAGTAAGCCAACCAGACCACCGTAGAAGTTTTTCTAGACTGTAAACTAATGATAAAAATATAGACAAGTGTTGCCTCAATCAATAAGAATAGAGAAGTGTATTTATCACAGTTGTTTGAAAGCAGAAAGCAAATTAAGCAATAAAAGGCAATGTATAACACATTTTTAAACATGATAAATCCTTTTCATATAATCCATATCACTTATAATTACAAAAAGAAATGAATTGGAATGATAGAGTTGGTGCAGAAATTTGGTTTTGAGTTAAATCAAAAAGAAAGAGCAGGAATAAATGATTGAAGGGGATAAATGATTATCCAAATTACGGGGGATATTTTAAATTTATTAAGTGAATGCATTTAATACATCTGAGATGAAGTTCGTGTAACTTTAGTGCGCACAATCTATCTTATGTTAAATTGGCTTCGCGGAGCCGGTTGTAGCTCCTCTCCCCTTACCACTATGCAGTGGGAGCCTCTCTCGATGCCCCCACCGTGGTACAGCTAAATAAAACCTATCAGATTACTTCGTCCAGCAGCGCGTACATGGCGTTGAATGCGCGGGTGGAGACCGTCGGGTGGAATTTTGCGACGCCTTCGACGTTGGCATTCGGGTCGGTGAAGGAGTGTACCGCGCCGCCGTAGCTGACCAGCTGCCAGTCAGCGCCCACGCCGTTCATCTCTTGGGCGAAGGCGGTCAGTTGCTCGCGCGGCACCAGCGGATCAGAAGCGCCATCCAGTACCAGCAGTGGGCATTGGACGTTTTTCGCATCGTGCAGGCCGCTGGCGTCGAGGGTGCCATGGAATGAGATGGCGGCACGCAGGGCCTCGCCGCTGCGGGCAAGCTCCAGCGCGCAGTGGCCACCGAAGCAGAAACCAAAGGCCGCGACCCGGTTGCTGTCGACTGCCACAAATGCCTGATCTTTTAGTGTCGCGAGGGCTGCCGCCATCCGCACCACTTCATCAGCCGTGTCTTTGACCGCGCCCATCGCGGCGCCCGCCTCTTCCGGCGAGGTCGGGCGGTTGCCCTTGCCATACAGATCCGCAATAAACACCGCGTAACCCTGGGCGGCCACCTGCCCTGCCAGACGTACGGCGTTCTCAGTGACGCCCATCCAGTTTGGGGCCATTACCAGCCCCGGTCGAGTGCCAGAGAGTGCGGCGTCAAATACCAGCACACCCTCCATCTCTTGGTGGTTGGCGGTATAGGTGATCGTTGTGTGTTGAATGTCTGCCATGGTGGCTCCTGTTAACTGCATTGGCGGATGGCCGCTGATTCTAGGGGTTTTTTAACATGGCTTCATTACATTTTACTGGCCGTTTACCTGCCATGATGCAAGAAGTGAACGGCCAGTCGATTACCCCACGTCCCGCGTCAGCACAAACACACCCTGCCCGGCGCGCACTGTGGCACCAGATGCCACTTGGATGGCCTCCACGATGCCGTCGCAAGGGGCCAGAAGCGGAATCTCCATCTTCATTGCCTCGATGATCGCCAGCACGTCGCCCGCCGCGACTGAATCTCCCTCCGCGACATTAACCTGCCAGAGGTTGCCAGCGATGGCGCTCTCCACACGCTGTTGGCCGGGTTGGAGCGGTACCTCATCGGACTGCTCAACGGCTGCCTCCTGGCTCTCAAAATGTGCCTGCCCCGAGGCTATCCAGCGATCGCGCTCGGCACCGAAGGCGGCCTGCTGGTGGGTGCGGAAGGCAGCGATGCTCTCCGCCTCCTGCGTCAGGAAGCGTTGGTAATCCGCCAGCGCCAGCTCGGTCTGTTCAATGCGCAGTGGATAACGCCCGAGCGGGAAGTCGCGGCGGATGTTTTGCAGCTCCTCCGCAGAGACCGGGTAGAAGCGGATCTGGTCGAAGAACCGCAGCAGCCAGGGGGTGCCGCCAAAGTCAGCGACTTCGCGATAGCGGTTCCACATCTGCAAGGTACGCCCGACAAACTGGTAACCGCCCGGCCCCTCCATGCCATAGATGCAGAGGTAGGCACCGCCAATGCCCACGGAGTTCTCCGCCGTCCAGGTTCGCGCCGGGTTGTATTTGGTGGTGACCAACCGGTGGCGCGGGTCGAGCGGTGTCGCCACAGGCGCGCCAAGGTAAACGTCGCCCAGCCCCATCACCAGATAGCTGGCCTCAAACAGGGTACGGTAAACATCGTCCACTGCTGGCAGGTCATTGATGCGGCGAATGAACTCCAGGTTGCTTGGGCACCACGGGGCATCGCGGCGCACTGTGGCCATATACTTATCAATCGCTTGCTGGCAGGCGGGATCATCCCAAGAGAGCGGCAGGTGCACAATCCGCGAAGGCACGCGCAGATCCCGTTGGGCGCACACCTCTTCCCAGCAGGTGGAAACCATCGAGAGCAGGGTCGCCAACGGCAGTGCGTCGGGCCGGTAGTGAATCTGCAAGGAGCGGATGCCGGGCGTCAGGTCGAGGATGGCCGAATGCTGGCTGGCGGCCAGCACTTGCATCAGCGCATGTGCCCGGAAACGCAGCACCAGATCCAGCTCCGGGTCACCTATCTCCAGCAACAGGTGGGTATCACCCGCCACGCGTGCTACCAGCCGCTCGTCGGCCCTGCCCATCTCCAGCACCACCGGCGAGGTGATGGCGGCAGGCCGCCAGGTGGAGGTGACTGGGCGCAGGGTTGCCAGCGTCTGATCCTGCTCCGCGACCAGTTGCCGCGCCGTCGGAATATCCACCGGCACAAAGCGCAGGCGGTCACCGGCCTTTAACTGGCCGAGCTGGCAGAGATCGGCCTCAATCACCGTCACCGGGCAGACAAAGCCGCCGAGGCTCGGGCCGTCTGGCCCGAGGATCACGGGCATGTCGCCGGTAAAGTCCACCGCGCCGATGGCATAGGGGTTGTCATGGATGTTGGAGGGGTGCAGCCCGGCCTCGCCGCCGCTCTCCCTCACCCACTCTGGCCGTGGCCCGATCAGGCGCACGCCCGTGCGGCTGGAGTTAAAATGCACCTCCCAGTCGGTCTGGAAGAAGGTCTCCATGTAGGCGGGGGTGAAGTACTCCGGCGCGCCATGTGGCCCGTAGATCACCCGCACCTGCCGGACGGCTGGCAGGGCCGGGCACAGCGCCTCTGGCAGGCGTTCGCCGGCATGGTGCGTTTGCAGTTCCGCCAGATGGAGCACGTCGCCGGTGCGCAACGCGCGGCCAGCATGGCCGCCGAACTGCCCCAAAGTGAAGGTGCTCTTGCTGCCGAGGTACTCTGGGACAAGGAACCCGCCGCGCAGGGCGAGGTAACTGCGCGCGCCCGCCCCGCTGATGTCCCCCAGCCGCAGCGTCTGGCCAGCGGCGATGAAGAAACTCTGGTTCATCGGCTGCGCCACGCCATCCAGCTCCACCGGCAGCGTGACCCCGGTAACCGCCGCTACCGCCGCAGTATTGAAGCGCAGCGTAGGGCCGTTCATGGTGATCTCCAGCGCGGCGTCACTGTCGCTGTTGCCCAGCAGGCGGTTGGCGAGGCGCAGCGCCAGGCTGTCCATCGGGCCGGAGGGCGGCACGCCCACGGCCCAGTACCCCAGCCTGCCGGGGAAATCCTGCACGGTGGTCTGGGTGCCCGCAGAGAGCACCTCCAAGGTGGTGGCCTGATAGGTCAGTCCATCCAAGCAGCGCGTCCACGGGTAGCCGGTGGCAAAGGGCGCATAGGCCAGAATCTGCCGCAAATAGCCGCGGTTGGTCTCCACGCCATACAGCCGGGTGGCCGCCAGCGCCTGCTCGAGCGCCGCGATGGCCTGCCCGCGCGTCTCGCGGTGGGTAATCACTTTCGCCAGCAAGGGATCAAAAAATGGCGGGATCTCACAGCCTGCCTCCACCCAGCTATCGATGCGCAGCGTGCGGCCATCGGCGGGCGGGAACGCCACATCGGTCAGCAGGCCCGGCGAGGGCTGGAACTGGCGGCCCGGATCTTCGGCATAGAGCCGCGCCTGAATGGCGTGGCCGTGGGGCGACAGGGTCGCGGCAAGCTCGCGCAGCGGCGGCAGTTCACCAGCCGCCAGAGCGATCATCCAGCGCACCAGATCCACCCCCCATACCTGCTCGGTAACGCCATGCTCGACCTGCAACCGGGTATTGACCTCGAGGAAATAGAACTGCTCCGCCTGACTATCGTAGACAAACTCCACGGTGCCAGCGCTGCGGTAGCAGACGGCCTTGGCAAGCGTCACGGCAGCGGAGCAGAGCGCTTCCGCCATGCCGTGCGGCAGGTTGGGGGCTGGCGTCTCCTCCAGCACCTTCTGGTTACGGCGCTGGATGGAGCAGTCGCGCACCCCCAGCGCAATCACCTCGCCCTGCCCGTCGCCAAACACCTGCACCTCAAGGTGGCGCGCCCGTTCGATATATTTTTCGATGAAGACGCCCGCATCGCTGAAGTTGTTCTGCCCCAGCCGCTTGACGGCATCGAACGCCTCGGCCACATCCGCCGCGTGGTAACAGATGCGCATCCCGATGCCGCCGCCGCCAGCGGTGCTTTTTAGCATCACCGGATAGCCCACCTCGGCCGCCGCACCCTGCGCCTCGGCCAGACTCTCCAGCAGGCCGGTGCCCGGCAGCAGCGGCACCCGGTTCTCCTGCGCCAGCGCGCGGGCAGTATGTTTCAGGCCAAACATGCGCAGTTGCGCTGGCGTCGGGCCGACAAACGCCAGCCCTGCCGCCTCGCAGGCTTGCGCGAAGGCCGCGTTCTCTGACAGAAAACCATAGCCGGGATGGATGGCGCTGGCCCCGCTCTGTTGCGCCGCGTGGATAATCTTCTCGGCCACCAGATAGGTGTGCGCCGCCGGGCCATCGCCGAGGCTCAGGGCCTCATCTGCCTCGCGCAGATGCAGGCTACCGGCATCGGCGTCTGAAAATACCGCCACGCTTTTGACGTCCATCTCGCGCAGCGTACGGAAAATGCGGCACGCAATCGCGCCACGGTTGGCAACCAGAAGTTTTTCAAACATGTGTCAGGCTCACAGGGGGGCGGGTCGTCCCGCCAGATTCAAGGCCGCTCATGGCCGTCCATGAGGGAGATCCGTTGGCGTCGGGCTACTTCAGCGTGGCCGCTCGCCTTGTGGGCGCGGCTGGGTGGGCGAATAGGCATAACGCCCGGCGCGCGCGTCCAGCATCTCCACGCACCACCGCCGCAATTGCCGCCAGAGACGGGCAGAGGCTGTCAGTTCCATACCAACACCTCGGCGGCGGTTGGGTTCCAGCCATTGCAGGGGTTGTTAAGCTGCGGGCAGTTGGAGATCAGCACGATCACATCCTGCTCGGCGCGCAGCTCCACATATTTGCCAGCGGCGGAGATGCCATCCTCAAAGGTCAGTTGGCCATCGGGCGTCACCGGCACATTCATAAAGAAGTTGATGTTGGCCGTCAGGTCGCCCTTGTTCATGCGGCCATCATGCAGGCAGGCGCAGAGGAAGTTATCGCGGCAGCTATGCATTGAGCGCGTGTCCAACGCATAGCGTACGGTGTTGCTCTCCTGCGAGCAGGCGCCGCCCAGGGTGTCGTGGCGCCCGCAGGTGTCGGCCGTGATGGTCAGTAGCGGGTTACCGAGGTTAGACCACAGCACGCTGCCGGTGGTGAGGTAGGCGTTATTCTGGCGGCGCAGCGTGCGTTGCGCGTCATAGCGTTCACGCGGGTTGGCGGCGCTGTAGAACAGCGTGTCCACTGCCTGATTGCCCTCCACATCATGCAGCCGCACGGTCTGGCCGCGTTTCACCTCAAACAGGTAGGGTTCGCCCGCCGGGATGGTGTGGCGGAAAACGGCATCGTCAGCGTGTCTGGCATGGGTAGTCACGGTCATGATCTCTTCTCCTTACAGGGTGAACCGGCGGGTGTTTTGGAAGGCGCGGGCATTCTCCGGGCGCGAGGTTTCGCACAGCGCGGCCTGTCCCTCCTCCGCCAGATGCCAGGCGAGGTGCACCGGGCGCGGTGCGTAGTGGCGGGCGGGATCCATCGGGTGCGGCAGGGCGGTCAGCACCACCAGCACATCCATCGGCGCGTACAGTTCAACCGCGTCGCCCGGCTGGGAGTGGTTGGCGTGGAACTGGAACGTGCCCTGCCCGTCCACCGTGACCTTGCTGAACAGGTTAAGCACCATTTGCAGATCCTCAATGCCAAGGTTCCACTTGCCCATCTCCACCAGCAAATTGTCCGTGCCGTTACGGTGGAAGCCGTTGCGCAGCTCCTGATACCGGCCCTGGCCATACTTTTCTGCGGTTTCCGCGGCATTCAGCACGCCGCCAAAGCTGTCATGCCAGCCGCAACTGTCAGCGACAATCGCCGCCAGCACCCGGCCCATGTCCGAGTAGAGGCAGTGGCCAACGGTCAGTTTCGCCGTATGCTGCCCCTTCAGCGTATCCGGCAGGTTCAGCCGCTCACTCTTCTCATGGGCGTTGAGCAGCATCAGGCTGACATTGGCGCCGCCCTCAATGTCGGTCAGGCGCAGCACCTGCCCGCGTTTCAGGATAAAGGAGGTGTGGCCGCCGCCGGGCAGTGTCTCCTGATGGAGGGTTGTCCGGGTTTGCGCGAAGAGCGTCATGATAGTAACTCCTGTAAAGGGGATGGTAAGGGAGCGCCCGGCTGCACGCCGGGAGCGGCAAGGACGCCGCGCTGTTGCTGCCGATCTTCGTTCAGCGGCAGGTCATAGGTGATGCGCGCGCCATAAGCCTCGGGCGCATGGGGATCAATGCGCACCTTGTCGAACACCAGCAGCCGGGTGCCGAGGTGGAAACCCTCGGCCAGATCGTGGGTCACCATAAAGACCGTCAGCCGGGTCTCATGCCACAGCTCCAGCAATAGCTGGTGCATATCCTTGCGGATGCCGGGGTCCAGCGCGCCAAAAGGCTCATCCAGCAGCAGGATGCGCGGCTGCATCATCAGCGCCTGCGCGATGGCGAGCCGTTGCTGCATGCCGCCGGAGAGTTGTGCCGGGTATTTCGCCAGCGCGTGGCCCAGCCCGACCCGCGCCAGCATCGCCTGCGCCCGCTCCCGCGCCGCGCGCTTGTGCTTGCCAAACAGCCGGCCCGTCAGCGGCGCGCGGGAGAACTCGAGGCTGGCAGTGACGTTGTCCAGCACCGTGAGGTGGGGAAAGACCGAGTAGCGCTGGAACACCACGCCACGGCTGGCGTCCGGCTCGGCGGGCAGCGGCACCCCCTCGAGCGTAATCGCGCCGCGGCTTGGCCGCTCCTGCCCCAACAGCAGGCGCAGGAAGGTGGACTTGCCGCAGCCGGACGCGCCCACCATGGTGCAGAATTCGCCCTCATTGACCCGCAGGTTGAGGTTCTCCAGCACCACGTGGTCGCCATACTGCTGCCAGATATTGTTGATCTCGATGAAACTCATGATTGGGTGGCCTCCGCCCAAGGGAAACAGCGACGGTGCAGGTAGCGCAGCGCCAGATCCATCAGCCATGCCAGCAGCGTGATCCACAGGACATAGGGCAGGATGACGTCCATCGCCATATAGCGGCGCACGAGGAAGATGCGGTAACCCAGCCCGGCCGTGGAGGAGATGGCCTCGGCGGAGATCAGGAACAGCCAGGCAGAGCCGAGCAGCAAGCGCAGCGAGGTGATGAGCCGCGAGAGCAGTTGCGGTAGCACCACCCGCAGCACCACGATCCAGCTATTGGCCCCCAGCGTCTGCGCCTTGATGACAATCTCCGCTGGGATCTCTCTGGCGCGTTGCTCCAGGTCACGCGCCAGCATCGGCGTTACCCCAATCACAATCAGCATGATTTTCGATAGCTCATCCAGCCCGAACACAATGAACAGGATGGGCAGGATGGCGAGGGGCGGCACCATTGAGAGCACGGTCATAAAGGTGGACAGCGGCGCGCGCCACAGGGGGAACACCCCGGAGGCGACACCAAACAGCAGCCCCAGCAGCGAGGCGATACCCAGCCCCAGCAGTAACCTGCCAAGGCTGGTGGCGGTGTCCAGCCAGAACAGGTAGTCGCCGCTGCGTTTGTCCGGGGTGAAGGCCATGCGCTCCAGCGCCGCCGCCATCTGCGACAGCCCCGGCAGCAGCTTGTCATGGGGTTGGCCTCCATCCGCACCGCCGACCCCATGAAGTAAGCAGCGATGAGCAGGATAAAGGGCAGCAGCACCAACATCAGGTGCAGGCCCCGGCTGGGGTGGCGATTGATTTGCCGCATAGCGCTGACTCCTTCTCTCACTGTTACAGCGTGCCGTCGGCCGCCATCTTCAGGTAGCTGTCATCGAAGCGCAGCTTCACATTGCCCGCGTCGCCGCGCGTGACGTTGCCGGGGAACTGCAACCCGATAAACTCCGCGCTGTCGGCCCCCTCGCCCAGCAGCCCCTTGTCAAAGGAGAACTGCGCCACCCGCTGCATGGTGTCGGCCAGCGCCGGGCCAGTAACGAAGCGGAGGTTGTCGGCGGGGGTATAAAACAGGTGGGTGGTTTTCAGCTGCGCCTGATACCCGGCGAGATCGGTGCCTGAGGCGGCGGCCATCGCACTCAGCGCCTCGGTATTGCCAGCCTGCATCAGCGACATCATCTCAAACCAGGCACCGGTCAGCGCCTTGCCCAGCGCCGGGTTATCTTTCAGCACCTCGGTGTTGACCACCATCATGTCAATCAGCTCGCCCGGCACTTGGGAGGAGTCAAATACCTCGGTGGCCTCCGGCGTCGCCTTGATGGCAGAGAGCTGGGGATTCCAGGCGACCGCCGCTTTCACATCCGGGTGGCGAAGGCGGAGACAATATCGGCGTCGGAGGTGTTGACGACGGTCACGTCGCGCTCCTGCAACCCGGCTTTCTCCAGTCCGCGCACCAGCAGATAGTGGGAGACGGAGAGTTCCGGCAGGTAGATGCGCATTCCCTTCAGGTCAGCCAGCGTCTTGCCCTGCCCCTTGACCACCACGCCATCATTGCCCTCGGAGTAGCTCCCTAAGATCAGCGCGGTGCTGTCAACGCCGCCCGCCGCCGGGATGGTCAGGGCATCCATATTGGTCATGGTGCAGCCGTCAAACTGGCCGGCGGTGTACTGGTTTACCGATTCGATATAATCATTGAGCTGGGTAATGTGTACCTGAATGCCATATTTGGCCGCCCACTTGTCC
Source organism: Nissabacter sp. SGAir0207 (assembly GCF_005491205.1). Lineage (NCBI taxonomy): Bacteria > Pseudomonadati > Pseudomonadota > Gammaproteobacteria > Enterobacterales > Yersiniaceae > Nissabacter > Nissabacter sp. SGAir0207. The sequence goes on along the minus strand of NZ_CP028037.1, from coordinate 217,001 downwards.
ATGATGCCGGAGGCAGCCAGGTTGCCCCACGGCATCCAGCCGGCGTAGATAGTCCAGCAGAGGTTGAACTCTTTTTTGGCGGCGGCATGGGAGGGGGATGTGGCCAGCAGGGCCAGCGCAAGCAGGGGAACACTCAGCAGACGGAAGCATTTCATGGGAAACCTCGGGTTTTGGCGAAAATATGGGAGCAGCGCGACACCAATGGTGTGCTGTCTCCCGGGCTTTTCTCCCGCCGTGTAACCCCAGATGAGGTCGCCAGCTCTCGGACCAGCCATCCACGTTTGTGGACCGGAACCCTAGCCTGCTATTTACAGTGATCGTCGTGCTGCTCTTTGTGCTAAACGAGGCAAGAAGCGTGCCAGAAAAAATAATCATTAATAACAACGGGTTAAATTTTCATGCTCACAGCGTGCCTCAGGATGGGTCACCCGCGATACAAGAAAGCCTCAATTCGGTGCAGGCAGTTGGCGGGGGAATATTTTTCTGCTGGGGCAATTTATTTCATTTGAAACCCTGACGGCCCCTGATTGAATAGCCCGAGCATCACTAATGAATTGTTCTCGCCTATATAACCAGCGAATGAAAGGCGCTATCGAGATAATTATCATTAAAATCAATGAAATAATTCATTCATAATTTGTATCATTAATCCCAGCGCGGAATGTTTCGCCTTCTGGCAGGATACGCGCCACGCAGCGTGCATGAGTACGAACTTTCAATGAAGTGGTTTACCAACAACGCCATTCTGTTTTCCGTTAAAACCTGTCTGGCCGCCTTTCTTGCCCTCTCTGTCTCTTTAGAACTTAACTTTGAAAAACCCGCCTGGTCGCTGACCACGGTCTATGTGGTGTCGCAGCTCTATTCGGCCTCGACCCTCTCCAAATCGGTATTCCGCCTGCTGGGTACCTGGCTCGGTGGCCTGTTTATCTTTTTGATCTATCCGGCCACGGTAGAGTCGCCGGTGCTGTTCAGCCTGTGTGTCTCGCTGTGGGTGGCGGTCTGCCTCTACCTGTCGCTGCACGACCGTACGCCGAAAAGCTATGTGTTCATGCTGGCGGGTTACAGCGCGGCGATCATGGGCTTCCCCAATGTCACCTCCCCCGATGGCATCACGGAGACGGTGATCTCGCGCATTGAGGAGATCACGCTGGCGATAGTGTGCAGCACGCTGGTGCACCAACTGGTATTGCCGGTATCGATGCGCAGTTTGCTGGAGCAGAGCGTCAGCACCTGGTACGAAAATGGGCGCAAATTGTGCAGCGAGCTGATCACGGTGCGGCCGAAGGATAAGTCGCTGGAGCGTGAGGAGATCCTGATCCAGATGGCCAACTTCCCGCTCCAGATTGAGACGCTGATCACCCACTGTGTCTATGAGGGGGACGCGGCGCGCAAGCTGATCCGGCTGGTCAGCGTGCAGTACCAGCACCTCTCCTACCTGATCCCGACCCTGACGGCCATTGACGCGCGGCTCACCCTGCTGGCAGAGCAACAGGTACGCTTCCCGGAGCAGGTGGCGCAGACGTTGCGGGCATTTTTGCTGTGGCTGAATGAGGGCGAGCAGGCCAGCGGCGACGGTGGCATCCAAGAGGTGCTCACCACCAGCCAGTCGCAATTGAAAGCGGCGTGGCAGGCCGGGGAGTTACGCACCGAAGAGAGCATCCTGCTGATTGGTCTGCTGGAGCGGCTGGCGGACTTTGTGCGCATCGCCGGTGCCTACCAGAGCGTCAGCGCGCTGGTGAGCGACCTCTCCGGCGACACCAGTCTGGCGAGAAAGGCCCGCCCGCAGCGGCACATTGATAAGGGGCTGCTGCTGCTGTCGGCCTCCACCGCCTTTTTGGCGACCTTTGGCTCCTGCCTGTTCTGGGTCGGCAGCGGCTGGGCGGATGGCGCGACCGCGCCGATGATGGCGGCAATTCTGGCCTCCTTCTTCGCGGGCACAGATGCCCCGCTCACGCCGATGAAGCTGTTTATCAAGGGCGTGCTGATGGCGCTGGTGATCAGCGTGCTCTACATTGCCCTACTGATCCCACAGGCGACCACCTTTGAGGCGCTGCTGATGATCCTGACGCCGGGGCTGCTGGCGTTGGGGCTGGTGATCGCCCGCCCCTCCACCAACCTGATTGGCCTGAGCGTCGCCACCCAGATCCCCGGTTTTATCGGGCTGAGCCACCACTTCCGGCCCAACCTGCCGGGCGTGCTCAATACCGCGCTGTCGGCAATGGTCGGCATTCTGTTCGCGGTGGTGGTCACCGCGATTATCCGCAACAAGCGCCCCGCCTGGACGGCCAAGCGCGCGCTGCGCAAGGGGCTGCGTGACCTGCTGCGCTTCATCAAGGAGATTGAGCGCAACGCCTCCTCGCTGCTGGCGCGCCAGCACTACATCTCCCGGACGCTCGACCGGGTGAACATCATCCTGCCGCGCAAACGCATCGACCCGGAGCCGGACTTGTTGGCCGGGGGCGACCTGATCACCGAGGCCTGGCTAGGGGCGAACTGCTATGACTTCTACGCCCGCCACCGCGAGGTGCTGGAGCGCCACCAGATCAACAGCGCGCAGATGTTCCATGAGCTGGCGCTGTTCATTAAGGGAAAAATGAAGACGTTGCAGGCTACCCCACACCCGGCGCTGCTGCGCGAGCTGGACTTACTGCTATTGAGGCTGGAGGCGCTCGCCCGGCAGGATGGCGCGCTGTTTATGCCGCTGTTCTACCTCTCCAACATCCGGCTGGCGCTGTTCCCGCTGCACCACTGGCCGGGGCGGGTGGTGCCGACAGAGTGAGGCCGTGGCCGGGCGCGCTGCCCGGCCAACCCACCTCAGCCGCGTTAGCTGAAGTCAATCACCATCCGGCCGGTGATCTTGCCCTGTACCATCTCCTCAAAGATGGCGTTGATATCCTCCAGCGGCCGACGGGTAACCTTCGGCACCACCTTGCCCTCGGCGGCGAACTGGAATGCTTCGGCCAGATCCTGCCGGGTGCCAACCAGCGAGCCGATCACCTCAATGCCATCCAGCACCAATCGCGGGATGTTGAGATCCATCGACTCCGGCGGCAGGCCGACCGCCACCACCCGCCCGCCAGCGCGCACCGCATCAATCGCCGAGTTGAAGGCCGCCTTCGCCACCGCCGTCACCACGGCCGCATGGGCGCCGCCGGTCTTCTCCTGAATGATCTTCGCCGCGTCCTCGGTGCGGGAGTTGATGGTCAAATCCGCGCCCATCTCGGCGGCGAATTCCAGTTGGGAGTCATAGACGTCGATGGCGATCACTTTGGCGTTAAAGACGTTTTTCGCATACTGCAACGCCAAATTGCCCAACCCGCCCAGACCGTAGATGGCGATCCACTGGCCGGGGCGGATATGGCTGCTCTTCACCGCCTTATAGGTCGTGACCCCGGCGCAGGTGATGCTGCTGGCGGCGGCGGAGTCCAGCCCGTCCGGCACTTTCACCGCGTAGTCGGCCACCACGATGCACTGCTCAGCCATGCCGCCATCCACGCTGTAACCGGCGTTTTTCACCTGGCGGCAGAGGGTCTCGTTGCCGGTGTTGCAGTAGTCACAGTGGCCGCAACCTTGGTAGAACCAAGCAACGCTGGCGCGATCGCCCGGCTGGAGCGAGGTGACGCCCGGCCCGATCTCCTTCACCACGCCAATCCCCTCATGGCCGAGGATCACGCCGGTGCGGTCGCCAAAGTCGCCGTTTTTCACATGCAGATCGGTGTGGCACACGCCACAGCACTCCATTTGCAATAGCGCTTCGCCATACTCCAGCGGGCGCAGGGTTTTGTCTGTTACGTTGACACGATGGTCATGGGTCACGACAGCCGCTTTCATAGTCACTCCTTACTGTATGGGTGTCGCTTCACGGTAGGCTCTGTACGGAAATTGTTCAACCCAACGGCGCAGAGTCAGATAAACCTGAGGGAAATCAGCCCAGCGCCTTGCTCGCCATTTCTGCCTGTTTTTTGCACTCTGTTGCCACCCGTGACCCCCTTCACATATCAGGCATCTGGGGCTGGCAGCTTATTTGTAATCGATTACTTTTTAAAGTGAACGATTTTGTAATCGATTACTTTTATCTGAGAGGCGCTTATGCCGTCCATAACAGAGAGTTCGCAACGCGTTGAAACGGGGCTGAAAATGCTGGTGCCCCGTCTGTCTTTGATGATGTTTCTCCAGTTCTTTATCTGGGGGAGCTGGTCAGTCACCCTCGGTCTAGTGATGACGCAACACAACATGTCGTTATTGATTGGCGATGCCTTCTCCGCCGGGCCGATCGCCTCAATCCTCTCGCCGTTTGTGCTGGGGATGCTGGTGGATCGCTTCTTCGCCTCGCAAAAGGTGCTGGCGGTGATGCATCTGGCTGGCGCGGCGATCCTCTACTTCGTGCCGGATGCCATGCGCGCGGAGAATGGCGTGTTGCTCATCTCCCTGCTGTTTGGCTACACGCTCTGCTATATGCCGACGCTGGCGCTGACCAACAATATCGCCTTCCACAGCCTCTCCAACAGCGAGCGGAGTTTCCCGATTGTGCGGGTGTTCGGCACCATCGGCTGGATAGCCGCTGGCCTGTTCATTGCCGCGATCGGCATTGCCGCCAGCGTTGGCATCTTCACCGTGGCGGCCATCTGTTCGGTGATCCTCGCCCTCTATAGCCTGACGCTGCCCCACACCCCGGCCCCGGCGAAAGGGTTGCCGCTCAGGACGCGTGACCTGTTCTGCGCGGACGCCTTCGCGCTGATGAAAATCCGCCACTTTTTGGTGTTCGCCATCTGCGCCACCCTGATCTCGGTGCCGCTGGGCACCTACTACGCCTACACCGCCTCCTGGCTGGCGGATGCCGGAGTAGAGAACGTCAGCGCCGTGATGTCCTTCGGCCAGATGTCCGAGATCTTCTTTATGCTGGTGATCCCGCTGCTGTTCCGTCGGCTGGGGTGAAGTACATGCTGCTGATCGGCATGTTCGCTTGGTTCCTGCGCTATGTGCTGTTTGCCCTTGGCATGGGCGAGGAGGGGCGGCTGATGATCTACGCTGGCATCCTGCTGCACGGCGTCTGCTATGACTTCTTCTTTGTGGTTGGCTTTATCTACACCGACCGGGTGGCTGGCGAGAAGGTGAAGGGACAGGCGCAGAGCATGGTGGTGATGTTCACCTACGGCATCGGCATGTTGCTCGGCTCGCAGATCTCCGGCGCGCTCTACAACACCTTTGTGGCGGGCAGGAATACCGCCGACAGCTGGGCCACGTTCTGGTGGATACCGGCGATTGCGGCGGCAGTGATTGCCGTGATCTTTATGGTCTCATTCAAATACCGGGATGAGGATGCGGTTCAACAACGGAGATAACATGAAAACACTCAAAGGCCCCGGCATCTTTCTGGCGCAGTTCATTGGCGGGGCCGCCCCAGCCGATCTGGCGGGCATCGCGGCATGGGCCGCCGGGCTGGGCTACCGGGCGGTGCAGATCCCCTGCAACCATCCGCAGATTTTTGATCTGGCGCTGGCGGCGCGCAGCCAGACCTACTGTGATGAGGTGACCGGCCTGCTGGCCAGCCACGGGCTGGTGATCAGCGAGCTTTCCACCCACCTTGAGGGGCAGCTGATGGCGGTGCACCCGGCCTATGAGTCGGCCTTTGATACCTTTGCCCCGGCAGCGGTGCGCGGTGACCGCACGCGTCGCAGCGAGTGGGCGACGCAGGTGCTGCATCAGGCGGCGGCGGCCTCCGCCCGGCTGGGGCTGACGGCCCACGCCACCTTCTCCGGCTCGCTGGCCTGGCCCTATCTCTACCCCTGGCCGCCGCACAACGCGCAGCTATTTGAGGAGGCGTTTCGCGAGCTGGCGCGCCGCTGGCGGCCAGTGCTGGACGCTTTCGACCAGCACGGCGTTGACCTCTGCTATGAGCTGCACCCCTGTGAGGATCTGCATGACGGCGTTACCTTTGAGCGCTTCCTCGCGCTGCTGGATAACCACCCGCGCTGTAACATCCTGTTCGATCCCAGCCACCTGCATCTGCAACAGATGGACTACCTGCAATTCATCGACATCTATCACGCGCGCATCAAGGCGTTCCACGTCAAGGATGCGGAGTTCACCCCGAATGGCCGCAGCGGCGTGTATGGCGGCTACCAGCCCTGGCTGGCGCGCGCCGGGCGCTTCCGCTCACTGGGCGACGGCCAGATCGACTTCAAGGGCATCTTCAGCAAGCTGGCGCAGTATGGCTATGAGGGCTGGGCGGTGCTGGAGTGGGAGTGCTGCCTGAAGGAGAGCGAAGTGGGCGCGCGTGAGGGCGCGGAGTTTATCCGTCGCCACATCATCCCGGTGGCAGAGCGGGCTTTTGATGATTTTGCCGCGGGTGGGCACTCGGCCCAGCAGATCCGCCACCAACTGGGGCTGGGGGAGTAAACCCCGGCCAGCGAAACTGTGGTAGCCTGCCGTATCGCATAACCCGCAGGAAGTGTCATTGTTATGTCTATCCAGAAAATCGCGCAACTGGCCGGGGTGTCAGTGGCGACCGTCTCCCGTGTGCTGAACAACAGTGCCAGCGTCAAACCCCAGAACCGCGACCGCGTGATGGATGCCATCCGCGAGAGCAACTACCAGCCCAATCTGCTGGCGCGCCAGTTGCGCACCGCCCGCAGTTCGATGGTGCTGGTGATGGTTTCCAACGTCGCCAACCCCTTCTGTGCCGATGTGGTCAAGGGCATTGAGGAGGAGGCGGAAAAGAACGGCTACCGCATTTTGCTGTGCAACTCCGGCTCCGATACCGAGCGCTCGCGCTCCAGCCTTGGGCTGGTCTCCGGGAAAATTGTTGATGGGGTGATCACCATGGACGCCTTCAGCCACCTGTCGGCGCTGACACCGCTGATTGGCGACGCGCCCTGGGTGCAGTGTGCCGAGTACGCGGACAGCGGCGACGTCTCCTGTGTCGGCATTGATGACACCGATGCCGCAGAGTCGGTGGTGCGTTACCTGCTGGCGCGGGGACGCACGCGTATTGCATTGATTAACCACGATCTCGACTACAAATATGCCAGCCTGCGCCAGCGCGGCTATCTGGATGAGCTGGCGGCACAGGGCTGCCAGTGGCAGCGCATCGCCTATGCCAGCGACCTGAGTTTCAGCGCGGGCAAAGCGGCGATGGAGTCACTGCTGCAACACGACTCGCCGCCAGACGCGGTGTTTGCCGTCTCTGACACGCTGGCGGCCGGGGCGATGGCGGCGGCGCGGCAGGCCGGGCTGCGTGTCCCACAGGACATTGCCATCGCCGGGTTTGACGGCACCGATCTGGCGGAGATGGTATCGCCGCCGCTCACCACGGTGGCCCAGCCGTCACGCGCCATTGGCCGCAAGGCATTTGAGCTACTGTTGCACAAGATTGAGAACCCGCACGCCACGCCACAGCGGGTGATGATGGCGTGGCAGTTGATCAGCCGCGCCAGCGCCTGACCCCCCCTACCGCGCCCTGGCGGCCGCCACCAGACCCTCCAGCCACGCCTGATGGCCGTTGATCATCGGGTTGGGGGTGGTGGCAGCCAGCGCTTCCGCCGGTTTGCCCCGTTGCGTCTCCTGCGTCAGGATGCGCACCCGGCCACCCGGCAGATCTTCCACCAGCCAAGCGTGGTGTACGTCCAGCCGCTCCGGGGTATTCTCCTCGCCAGCCCAACCGTGCCAGGCAACGCGCCCCGCCTCACCGGCGGTGGGCGCGACATACTCCGTTACGCGTGCCTCCACTGGGAAGCCGAAGGTTTCAAAGTAGAAGCGTATATCCTGCGCCAGCTCCGGCCCTTTGCCGTCATAGAACCGGGGATTGGCGGAGTTGGCGTAATAGGTCGGCCACAACTCAGGCGTTGCCAGCAATGGCCAGACGGCCTGCGCGGTCAGGCCAGCGACAATCACCTCATTGGAGGCAAAGTTCTCGGTAAAGCCAGGGACAAAGTCCTCCGGCCAGATAATGGCATTCATTTTCATCAGGTTATCTCCACAATGTCAGCATCAACAGGAAGCGCCCGCTCCCTGAGGGATGCGGGCATGATGGCAGTGGGAGAGATATAAGTGAAATCGCCATTAATGATTTTAACTATCATCCGCGGTGATATCAGCGCCGGGGGTTGGGTTCAGTTACGGTAGCGTGCCGCCGGCTGGTTGCCGGTGCATCGTCTGACGCGTGCTTTCAAACGCGTCTCACGGCTGCTTGGGATCAGTGAGAACAGCTATTGTTTGACCGCTACCAGCACTGATGACGCTTTGACCAGCGCGATGACCCGCTTGCCGCTCTCCAACGCCATCTCCTCCAGACTCTCATTGGTGATCACCGCGGTCAGCTCAAGGCCAGAGTCGGTCTTCACCTTGACGTTGGCATTGACTGCGCCCTGCTCTATCCGGCTGATTTCGCCAGTGAAGTGGTTGCGGGCAGAGAACAGCAACCCGCAGTCGGCTGACGCCAGCATCACCCATGACGCCTTGATCAGCGCCATCACCTCGCGGCCCGGCTGCAAGCCCAGCGCCTGTTGGCTGTGGCTGGTGACAATGGCGGTCAGTTTGTCGCCGCCCGCCAGCGTAATTTCTACTTCGTCATTCACCGCGCCGCTGGAGAGCGCGGTGACGGTGCCGGTCAATTGGTTGCGTGCTGATACTGGCATAAGAACCTCAATAAACAGGGAGTGTGCCTCTACCTTAGTCAGGCCGCCGCCGTAACGCAAAGCCGCGTAACGGGTTTGGCGGTCAAAACAGCAGCATATGCAGTACGCCGCGCACCACAATGCCCACCAGCGCGCCGACGATGGCGAAGCGGGCCACCCGCGCCACGCGAAAGCCCGCGCCGAGCATGATCCCCAGCCCCGGCAGATCCAGCGTCTGTACCAGCCAGCCGGTGGAGGCGTTGAGCATCTGCGCATTGATCTTGCCACTTTGCAGCAGGTCAGTGGCGACGCCCAGATAGGCGGTGCCGCCAGCGAGGCACTTCACCAGCGTCGGCATCACCAGCACGGTGGAGATGTGCAGGGTAGAGAGCAGCGGCGAGAGCGCCTGCTCCAGCAGCGTGATCATCCCGGCGGCCTTCAAAATTCCCACCACGGTCATTGAGAGGATCAGCATCGGGATGGCGCCCAGTGCCAGTGAGATCGCTTCTGAGCCGCCGCTGTTGATGATGCTGATCAGCCCCTTTTTCTGCGGCGAGTGCACCTCCGCGTCATCTGGCGAGATCACCTCCTTCATCGGCAGCTTGCGCGCCAGCAGGTGCCAGGTGACCGCACCGGCCACCAGCCCGCCCGCCACCGAAATCAGGATGGCGGCCAGCCAGTGCAGCCCCATCGGCGTCAGCGGATAGAGCACGTTGGCCTGCCCCATCGCAAACAGCATCGCCAGCGTGGCGGCCAGATGGCGGTCAGAGACCCCCTTGCGCTCCATCATCGCTAGCGTCGCCACCGGCGCGGCAAAGCTGACAAAGTTAAGCTGGATCAGCGCAAACAGGCTCAGCCCGGTCAGGCCAAAGGGTTTTAGCAGCGGCGCTGTCCAGTTGATGATTCTGGCCAGCACGCCAAGGGACTCCAGGTACTTCATCAGGATCAGCATTACCACCATCACTGGCACCAGCGTGTAGAGGGCGATGTCCACGGCGGTGCGCCCGGCGTCCATAATGATCTGTATGATATTCAAAGCATTCTCCATGTGCCACGCGCGGCCGGGGGCGCGGGGGCGAAATTCCCTGTAGAGGGTGGGACGGGTGGAAATCAATGTTGGGGGAGTTCTGTTATAGGCCGCAAACGATTAAATAGCAATATGGCGATCGGGCAGGCTGCGCCCCACCGGGGTGGGGCGCAGGGGGTCAGAAGCGGTCGAAGCGATAGGGCGTGGGGTCAATGATCGGCGTCTGATTGGCGACCAGATCTGCCGCCAGTTGCCCGGCCGCCGGTGAGGTGCCAAAGCCGTGGCCGGAGAACCCAGTGGCGAGTGTCAGGCCGGGCAGCGATGCCACCGGGCCAATCACCGGGTTGGAGTCCGGTGTCACATCAATGGTACCGGCCCACGCCTGTTCCACCTCCGCCCGTTCGAACACCGGCCAGGCGGCACGCAGGTTAGCCAACGCCTCCTGGTTCAGGGTCGGGTTAACTTGCGGGTCGAGGGTGCGCACCCGCTCAAAAGGCGAGCGCCCGCTGGCCTTCCAGCGGCGCGGCAGCGCCACATCCCGCAGGAAGTTTTTGCCCAGCGAGATGCGCAAAAAATCGCGCTGGCTACGCAGTTGCGGCAGGTACTTCATCCCCAGCAGCAGGTGATCCAGCGTCAATGAGGCGTCCAGCGCGCCGCGCTGGGTGATGATAAAGCCGCCATCGTGGTGTTTGCGGAAGGAGAAATCTGGCGCGCCCACCGCGATCTCCGTCGGCCCCGCCATCGGTTTGGTGCGCAGTACCGAGCAGATCAGCGGCAGCGTCGGCAGGGAGATGCCGAGATTGCCGAGGAAACGCCGCGACCAGAGGCCACCGGCCAGCAGCACCTGATCGCAGCGAATCTCGCCCTGCTCCGTCACCACGCCGCTGACACGCCCGGCCGCGGTGGTCAGGGTACGCACCGCGCACTGCTCAAGGATGATCGCCCCTTTCGCCATCGCGGCGGCGGCAATGGCACTGGAGGCCAGCGTTGGCTCGGCGCGCCCGTCTGAGGCGGTAAAGATGCCGCCGACCCACTGTGCCCGCCCGCCCGGCACCTTCGCCGCAATCTCCTGACGACTCAACAGCCGGGAGTCCAGCCCCAGCGGCCCGGCCGCCTGAAGCCAGCGCTCGTGCATCGCCATTTGCGCCTCTTCACGGGCGATGAACATGATCCCCGCCTGCCGGTAGCCGACGTCGCGGCCGACACGCTCCGGCAGCGCCGCCCACAGGCGGTCGGCGGCCAGCGCCAGCGGAATGTCCTCCGGCAGTCGGCTGGTTTTGCGCACCCAGCCAAGGTTGCGCGACGACTGCTCCCCGGCGAGGCGGCCCTTCTCCAGCACCACCACCGGGATATTGCGTTCAGCCAGCGCCAGCGCCGCGGTCAGGCCGACGATGCCGCCGCCGATAATCACCACCGCCGTGGAGGCGGGGAGTCGGCCAGAGGTCTGGACAGGATGGATGACAGGGGCCATAGCATATTTCCTGTTAGAAAAGGGAGTTACAGGGCAACGGTGATCTCTTTCACCTCGGCCTGTGAGGCACCGCGCCAGGCGGTCACTTCCAGCTCGAATTTATAGAGGGTCGAGCCGAGCGGCGGGCAGGTGACGGTGGTGGCCGGGTTGATGCCACGGAACTTCTCGCCCACCAGATCCATCACCGCTGGCACATCATCCGGGTTCTGTACATAGACGCGGGAGAAGACCACGTCCGCCAGCGTGGCGTCCACCGCGGCCAGCGCCTGCTCGACGTTGGCGAACACCTGCCGCGTCTGCTCCAGCACGTCCTCGGGGATCTCCTTGGTCTGCGGGTTGCGGCCCGCGGTGTTGGAGACAAAGATCCAGTTCTCGACCGCTACAATGCGGGAGTAGCTCGCCTGCTCCTCAAATTTGGAGCCGGTTTTGACTTTGATGATTGGGTTCATGCACATTTCCTTGGGTGAACCGGCAGCGGCTGGCTGCCGTTGATAGGTTTCCCGGCCGCCGGGCGTCCGGGCAGAAAGGGTTAACTCAGGACGGGGGTTTCCCACAGGTTGAGCGTGACGCCGATGCCCTTCGCCCGCGCGTTGCGGTAGACCACCGTGCCCCAGGCGACATCCTCGACCGGCATCCCGCCCACGGACATGATGATGATCTCCTCATCGTTGCGGCGGCCCGGTGCCTCGCCAGCGACAATCTTGCCGATGTCCTCCAGCTGGTCACGCGTCATCTTGCCCTCTGCCACCATGTCCATAAATCGCACGCCAATCACCGGAATGGTGTGGTGCGCGGGCTTCGGCACCTCCTCAAACCACGCCTCATACAGGCCGGTGTTGTCCAGCACCTTGCGCACGTCGGGCTGCTCCATGCCCTCGTCGATGTTGCAGAGCGCTGGCATCGCCAAAAATGCGCCGGGCTTCACCCACTCGCGCTTGACGATGGGATAGGTGGCCGGGTCACCCACCTCGCCGGAGCTGCAATAGGTGACGATGTCCGCGCCGCGCACCACCTCCTCCAGCGTGTTGACCACCCGCACCGTGGTGATCTGCGGGTAGGTGGCGTTCAGCCAGGAGATGAAGTGATCGAGGCTCTTCTGGCCGCGCCCCTGTACCTGAATGGTGTCGAGCTGCGGGCAGACAGCAATGAAGGCGGCCACCGTGGTCTTGCCCATCACGCCGGGGCCAGAGAGGCCAATCACTCTGGCATCGCGCCGCGCCAGATGCCGCGCGCCGACGCCCGGCACGGCCCCGGTGCGGTAGGCGGAGAGCAGGTTGGCGGACATGTGGGCCAGCGGCGCGCCGGTGTCGGCGTCATTCAGGGTGAACATCAGGATCGAGCGCGGCAGCCCCTTCTCCTTGTTGGCGATGTTGGAGCCATACCACTTGACGCCAGCGGTACAGAAGTTGCCGCCCAGATAGGCTGGCATCGCCATCAGGCGGCGGTCAGCGGTGGGCTTGGGCATGGTGGGGAACGGCGAGTGCTCCGGGAAGGTCACCATCGCGCCGTGCGAGTCATTGTTGGCCCCGGCCATGCGGTAGTCGCCGTGGTAGAGCAGGCCGAACATCTCCTCCATGGTATCGACGCAGGCGGGCATATCGGTTACGCCAGCCCGGATCATGTCCTGCTCGGACAGGTAGATAAAATCAATGTTGGTGTCAGTCATGCCGGTTGCCCTCGTGATTAAGCCAATGATGTCCTGCCGGGAAGCGGAGTGTGCCCCGATGCGTCTATCAATAGCGCGGGCGGCGACGGCCTGTATTGAATATTTGCGACATGGCGGAGGGGAGCTGGCACTGGCCTTGCATCTTGAGATGACCCCTTACCGTTGCAGGAACTGCCGATGACCCATGCCCACCCCGCCACGCCGCGCGCCATCCACCCGGAGCAACCCTGGTTTGTGCTGAGCGCCGCGCAGCACTACCACTATGCCGCCTCCAGCCATCCGGCGATTTCCCACTTCTACAGCTTTACGGTGGCGGAGTCGGTGAATGCCGCGCTGGCGATCCCGGATGGCTGCGTGGATATCGTGATTGACTGCGACGCCCCACGCCCGGCGGCGCGGGTGTGCGGCACCACGCTGGCGGCGCGTAGCGCGGAGCTGGTGTGCGGCCACCGCTACTTTGGCGTGCGTTTCGCGCCGGGCGTGACGCCGGATTTCCTCGATCTGGTGGCGGGGGAGCTGGTGGAGCGGGAGTTCAGTTTTCTGGATGTCGCGCCGGACGCGCGCCCGGTGCTGGAGCAGATCATGCAGCAGGGGCAGTTTTCGCAGCAGGTAGCGCTGTTCACCCTGCACTTCACCCACCGGCTGATGCGCAAAACCTCGCCGGTGACGGCGCTGACGCTGCACGCGATGGATCAGCAGAAGGGCAATATCCGCATTGACCAGCTGGAGGGGCTGACGGGCTACACCTGCCGCACTATCCAGCGCCAGTTCCGGCAGGACACCGGCATGTCACCGAAAACCTTCTGCCGGATTTTGCGCTGCCAGTCGGCGCTCAACACCATCCACCGGCAGGCGAGCATCTCATTTAGCGATCTGGCGCTGGATCTGGGGTTCAGCGACCAGTCGCACTTCCTGCGTGAATTCAAGCGGCTGGTCAGCGCCACCCCGGTGAGCTACCAGCGCCATATCGCCCACCACGCCTACGCCGGGCGCATCTGCTACAACTGAGCGCGGCGGCACCCTTTTGGTGCAACGCTGCACCCTGGGGCTGTCCGATTTTTTCTATCGCCCCCCTGCCCGCTGGGCAATGATGCCAGGGAGTCATCCGCCCCAGACGCGCGCCGTCTGGGTTCACTCCACCCGCATTAAGGGCATTGGCGATGAGCAACCCCACAGGTTTACGAAAAAATACCCTTGGCCTCTTCTCACTGGTCTTCTTTGTCGTCGCGGCGGCCTCACCGCTGACCGGCGTGGTGGGCGGCCTGCCGGTTGCCATCTTCACCGGCAACGGCGCGGGCATCCCGGTGATCTACATTGTCGCCTGCGCCATCCTGATGCTCTTTTCGGTGGGCTATATCGCGATGAGCCGCCACGTCACCGACTCCGGCGCTTTCTACACCTACATCTCCACCGGGCTGGGCGAAAACTGGGGCGCATCGGCCTCGGTGCTGGCGCTGATGGCCTACTTCTCCATTCAGGCGGCGGTGGTGTCGATGCTCGGCTTCTTCACCCATCTCTTTTTGGCGCAGCACCTGGGCTGGTCACTCCCTTGGTGGATGCTGAGCATGGCCTTTACCGTGATTATCTGGGTATTGGGCATCAAGCGGGTGGAGATTGGCGGCAAGGTACTGGGCGTGCTGATGCTGGCGGAGGTAGCGATCGTGCTGCTGACCGACATCATGCTGCTGGTGAAAAAGAGTGGCCCGCTGAGCCTCGCCTCCTTTGAACCCTCGGTGTTTATGCATGGCAACCTTGGCATCGCCTTTGTGTTCGCCATCGCCGCCTTTATCGGCTTTGAGTCCACGGCGATCTACGCCGAAGAGTGCCGCGACCCGAAAAAAACCGTGCCGCGCGCCACCCTCTGCGCGCTGCTGATCATCACGGTGTTCTTCTGCTTCACCAGCTGGGCGCTGGTACAGGCGTATGGCGTCGGCCAGATTGCCGAGGTGGCGCGGCAGGATCCGGGTAACTTTATCTTCACCATCACACGCCACTACGTCGGCCAATGGGCGGTGGACACCATGTCTGTGCTGCTGATCACCAGCCTGTTCGCCGCCGCGCTGGCTTTCCACAACAACATCTCGCGCTACATTTTCAGCATCAGCCGTGACGGCCTGATCTGGAAGGAGCTGTGCGAAACCCACCCGACCAACGGCACGCCGCACAAGGCCAGCCATGCGCACAGTATGCTTCTGCTGCTGTTTCTGGCGGGGATGGGCAGCGCGAACGTTGACCCGATGGTGCACATCTTTGCCTTCGGCTCGGCTATCGCCACCCTCTGCATCATGGTGTTGCAGGTGGGCGTCTCGGCTGCGGTGATCGTCTTCTTCCGCCGCACCCCGCGCCACGGCAACAGTGGCTGGCAGGTGTTCTGGGCACCGCTGCTGGCGATGGCCACAATGGGCGTGACGGTCATTCTGATGGTCAACAACCTGCAACTGCTGAGCGGCAGTGACTCCATACTGGTGCGTTTTATTCCGTGGCTGATCGCCGCCTGTGCGATGGCGGGCTATGTGATGTCATTGAAACGGCGGGTACGGGCGTAAAAAAGCCCCGCATGGCGGGGCGTGAAGGGATCAAACGGTGGCGGGCTGGGTGGCGGTGGCGTCAATGTGGGCAATCACCGCCTGCGTCACCTCGGCGGTGGTGGCGTGGCCGCCCACATCCGGCGTCAGGATGCCACGGGCGCAGGCGTGCTCGACCCCCTGCATCAGGCGGGCGGCGGCTTCCGCTTCGCCCAAGTGGATCAGCATCTGGGCGGCCGTCCAGAAGGTGGCGACCGGGTTGGCGATGCCCTTGCCGGTGATGTCGAAGGCCGAACCGTGGATGGGTTCGAACATCGACGGGAAGCGCCGCTCCGGGTCGATATTGGCGGTGGGGGCAACACCAAGGCTACCGGCCAGCGCGCCCGCCAGATCGGAGAGGATGTCTGCGTGCAGGTTGGTTGCCACGATGGTATCCAGACTCTGCGGGTGCAGCGTCATCCGTACCGTCATGGCGTCCACCAGCATCTTATCCCAGTGCACATCCGGGAACTCCTGCGCCACCTCGGCGGCAATCTCATCCCACATCACCATGCCATGCCGCTGGGCGTTGGACTTGGTGACCACCGTCAGCGTTTTGCGTGGGCGTGACTGCGCCAGCGCAAAGGCATAGCGCATGATGCGCGTGACGCCGGTGCGGGTGAAGATGGCGACCTCGGTGCCCACCTCCTCCGGCAAGCCGCGGTGCGCGCGGCCACCGTGGCCGGAGTACTCGCCCTCTGAGTTCTCCCGCACGATCACCCAGTCCAGATCGCCGGGGCCACAGTTGCGCAGCGGCGGCACGATGCCGGGCAGGATTTTGGTCGGGCGGACGTTGGCGTACTGGTCAAAGCCCTGACAGATGGGCAGCCGCAGCCCCCACAGGGTGATGTGATCTGGCACGTCTGGCGCGCCGACCGCGCCAAAGAAGATGGCATCAAACGCTTTCAGCGTCTCCAGCCCATCTGCTGGCATCATCACGCCGTGCTGCTTGTAGTAGTCCGAACCCCAGTCAAAGGTTTCAATGGTGAAGCGCAGGTCAGAACGTTGGCGCTCCAGTGCGCGCAGCACCTCGATGCCGGCGGAAATCACTTCGGGGCCAATGCCGTCCGCCGGGATGGCGGCGATAGAGTAGTGACGCATGGTAGTCTCCTGATGGATTAAGGGGTTTTCGGGTGGGCGGCGGTCGCCTGCGGCGCGCGGCCAAGTCTGGACAGCACCAGTACCAGCACGGCGGAGAACGCCAGCAGCCCGGCGACAAAGTACAGCCCGCCGGTATAGGAGCCGGTCTTTTCGCGGATCACGCCGATCATCATCGGCCCGACAAAGCCGCCAAGGTTACCGATGGAGTTGATGGTGGCGATACCCGCAGCGGCGGCTGGCCCGGAGAGGAACAGCGTTGGCATACTCCAGAGCGGCGGCTTGGAGGCGCTGATGCCTACGGTGACCAGCGTCAGCGCCAGAATCACCGGCAGCATGGTGGTGACGTTGCCCGCCAGTACCAGCCCGGCCGCCGCCAGCAAACAGGCACCAATCACATGCCAGCTACGCTCATTGGTGCGGTCTGAGTGCCGCGCCCAGAGGATCATGGCGAGTATGCCGAACACCGCTGGCAGCGCGTTGAGGAAGCCAATCTCCAGCGAGGAGGCACCAAAGGCGTGGATAATCTGCGGTGACCAAATGCCGAGCGTATACAGCCCCGCCGAGGTGCCGAAGTAGACCAGCGCCAGCGCCAGTACCCGCCGGTCGGCCAGGCCGCGCCACGCGCTGCTGTGGCTGTTGCCCACCGCGCGTGCCTGCTCCTCGGCCTGCATGGTGTTGTGCAGCCAGTTGCGCTCCTCCTCCGTCAGCCAGCGCGCCTTCTCCGGCCGGTCAGTCAGGAAGAACAGCACCACCACGCCCAATACCAGCGCCGGGATCGCCTCAATCACGAACATCCACTGCCAGCCAGCGTGTCCCAGCCAGCCATCGAGTTGCAGCAGCGCGCCGGAGAGCGGGGAGCCGAGCGCCGTGGAGAGCGGCGCGGCCGCCATAAAGATCGCCGTGACCTGCGCGCGCCGGGCCGCCGGGAACCAGTAGCTGAGATAGAGGATGATGCCGGGAAAGAAGCCAGCCTCCGCCACGCCCAGCAAAAAGCGCAGGATGTAGAAGCTGGTGGTGCCCTGCACGAAGGCCATGCAGCCGGAGACCAGCCCCCAGGTGATCATCACCCTGGCGATCCAGATACGGGCGCCGACCTTATGCAGAATCAGGTTGGAGGGCACCTCAAACAGGAAGTAACCCAGAAAGAAGATCCCCGCGCCCAGACCAAATACCGTCGGTGAGAAGCCGAGATCCTGGTTCATGGTCAGGGCGGCGAAGCCGATGTTCACCCGATCAAGAAAGGCGATGAAGTAGAGCAGCATGATGAAGGGCACAATGCGCAGGGTGACTTTGCGCATCACCCGTTTTTCGAGGTCAGCGTTCATGAGGCAATCCTCAGTTTGTGTAGGGGATGTTATTTTTTTGTAAGCAAAATTAGTATGCTGTTTTGGCGGGCATTATCATCAGCGGCGGTTTATATAAATTATTGAGATAATCGGGGAGTGAGGAATGGAACTGCACCAGCTGCGTTGCTTTATCGCGGTGGCGGAGGAGCTGCACTTCGGCCATGCCGCCCAGCGGATGGGCATGATGCCTGCCTCCTTTGGCCGCTTTATCCGCCTGCTGGAGGAGGACTTGGGCGTACGGCTGCTGAACCGCTCGACCCGCAATGTGTCGCTGACCGCCGAGGGCACGGCCTTTTTTGGCGAGGCGGCGCAACTGGTTGCGCAGGCGGATGCGTTGGCGGCGCGCTTCCGTCAGGCTGGCAAGGCGTTGCGCCGTCCGTTGCGCATTGGCGCGATTGACAGCGCCGCCTGCGGGCTGATTCCGCACCTGCTGATGATGTGCGGGCAGACGCGGCCAGAGCTGGAGATCCACATTACCGAGGACAAGACTGCCAACCTCATCCCGCGCCTCAAGTCCGGCTGGCTGGACGTGGCCTTCATCCGCCCGCCGGAGCAGCTTGATCCCCGGCTGGAGCTGGCATTCATCGCGCGGGAGCACTGCGTGCTGGCGGTGCCGCTCGGCCATCCGCTGGCGGCGCGGCGCAGTGTGACGGTGCTGGATTTTCAGGCGGAGCCGATGATTATCCCGGAGCGGCGCGCGCGGCCACACAGCCACGATCTCACTATCTCGATCTTCAAATCCGCCGGTTTTAGCCCGCGCATCGCCCAGTACGCGGAGGAGAAACAGACCATTTTAAGCTTTGTCGCCGCCGGGCTGGGGCTGGCGATTGTGCCCGCCTCCTTCAGCAACATGAACAGCGAGGGGGTGGCCTACATTCCGTTGAAGCTGGAGAAAAGCCTGAAGGGGTTACCGCTGAGCGCTGCCTGGCTCAAGGGCGCGGCCGATCCCGCCACCCATTCGCTGCTCGCCATCATTGCCGAGCATAAGCAGTGGCTGGCGACGCACCTCTAGCGTTCGGGCAATCGGACAGGATTCAAATCGGGGAAGTGTCGCGTGGGAACTGCCCCGGCGGGCGCCGGGGCAGGAAAATCAGGACTGTGGCTGACCGACCGGGCCGCTGCCCAGCGTGCCGCCCGGTGAGGCCTGACCGCTTGGCGCGTGCGGGCGACCATCCTCTTTCACCGCGCTGCTACGGTGTGAGCAGCCTGCGAGGGCCGTGAATGTTGCGACAACCAACAGGAGCGCAGAAATTTTCTTCATGGAACCACCTTTGAGTGAAGTGAAAAAACGTCTTTCTGAAAGCGTGCAAAACCAAAGGATAGTCAATGATTTGGATTTTCACAGGTAAGGCGTTTCCGAAAACGCCCCGCCCTACGCCTGATTGATTAGCCGCATCACCCGGTGGTGCTCGCCAGCCGGCAGCTGCTGGTAGGCTGGCAACAGCGCTGCGGCGGCCTCGGCCAATGCGGCGATCAGCCCCTGTGCGGCGGCGGAGATCTGGCGGCCCTGCGGCGTGATGACGCCAAAGAAGTAGGGAATGTCCTCCTCCAGCGGGCGGATGGCGACGCCCTGCAACGGCATTCCCCACGCGGTGACCGGCTCCAGAATCGCCACGCCCAGCCCGGCGCGCACACAGGCCAGAATATTGGCCGAGGAGTTGGTCTCAATCGTCTCATGCGGCGCGGCCTTCACCCGCTTCAGCGCCTTCTCAAACCGCCCGCGCAGCCGCAACGGACTCCACGGGGTGATCAGGCGGCGGCCAGCAAGACTCGCCAGATCCAGCGTGGCCTGCGCCGCCAACGGATCCTCCTGCGGCAGCGCCACCACGCAGCGCGACTGCCCAATCCAGTGCAACTCCACGGCATGGTGCTCAAGCGGCAGGCTGCACAACCCCACATCCGCCTCGCCCGTGATCACCGCATGGGTGGTGTGCTCCGCCGACTCACTGACAATCTGCACCCGCGTCTGCAAGTCGAGGGCAGCCAGCGCCTGTGGCAACAGCCCGGCGGCCAGCGCTGGGGTAGCGGCAATGTTCAGCGGCCGCTGCTGCTGGTGGCCAATCTCCAGCGCGCGCTGGCGGATCTGCTGCAAGGACTGAAGCGCCTTCTGCACATACTGGTGCAGCTGCAACGCCTCCTCCGTGGGATGGATGCGCGGCCCATTGCGCACAAACAGCGGATACCCCAGCGACTGCTCAAGCTCCTGGATCAGGCGTGATACCGCCGGCTGGGAGCGATCCAGCACCTTGGCGGCTGCGGTCACGCTACCGGCAGAGATCACGGTGGCAAACGCTTCCAGCTGTTTGAGGTCAAGGTCATGTAGGGAGGTCATCAGAGGCTGCTTTCTCTAAGGGGTTGATAATGCCCGCTTCAGGACGGGGGGACGCCCCATGATAGTCACAGCCAACGGAATAAGCTAATAAAGAATAAGTATTAATAAAACGCATTAATATGCGTTGATAATGTGAAAAGTGTATCATGGCAAAAAGCCGTTATCCGTTTTGAAAGGGAGTCATTGAGCTATGAATTATCCCGTACCGGGGCCGCAGGGCCTGGCAGCGCTGGAGGCCCGGCTGGCTGACGATCTCAGCCTGCTGGAGCTACCCGCGAAGAGTTGGGTGCCTGAGCGCCTTGTGGAGGGGCAGCGGGTGCTGGACGTGGTGCTGATTGGCGGCGGCATGTGCGGCCTGACCGCCGCCGCCGCGCTGCGCCTGCTCGGCGTGGATAACCTGCTCTGTCTGGATCGCGCCCCGGCCGGGCTGGAGGGGCCGTGGGAGACCTTCGCGCGCATGGAGACGCTGCGCTCGCCCAAGCAACTGACCGGCCCGGCGCTGGGGCTGCCCGCCCTGACCTTCCGCGCATGGTATCGCGCACAGTTTGGCGAGGCCGCCTGGGATCAGCTCGACAAGATCCCCAAGGGGCAGTGGATGGACTACCTGCGCTGGTATCGCCGGGTGCTGTCGCTGCCGGTGCGCAACCAGACGGCAGTCGAGCGCATTGAGCCGCAGGCCGATGGCCTGTTCCGCGTCGAGTTCCGTGATACCGCCAGTGGCGAAACCGGCCACTATCTGGCCCGCCGCGTGGTGCTGGCGAACGGGCGCGACGGATTGGGTGGCCCTTGGGTGCCAGCATGGGCGCATGACCTGCCGGCCGGGCGCTGGGCGCACTCGGCGGATGAGATTGACTTTGCGGCCCTGCGCGGCAAACGGCTGGCGGTGATTGGCGCAGGTGCCTCCGCGATGGACAACGCCGCCACGGCGCTGGAACAGGGCGCGGGCAGCGTATCAATGCTGATCCGCCGGGCGGATCTGCCGCGCGTTAACAAATTCACTGGCATCGCCAGCCAGGGAGTGGTGCATGGCTTCGCTGCCCTTAGCGATGAGTGGAAGTGGACTTTCCTGCTGCACACGCTGAATGCCCAGACGCCGCCACCGCGTGACTCTACGCTGCGCGTCTCGC
Source organism: Nissabacter sp. SGAir0207 (assembly GCF_005491205.1). Classification (NCBI taxonomy): domain Bacteria; kingdom Pseudomonadati; phylum Pseudomonadota; class Gammaproteobacteria; order Enterobacterales; family Yersiniaceae; genus Nissabacter; species Nissabacter sp. SGAir0207. The sequence goes on along the minus strand of NZ_CP028037.1, from coordinate 195,752 downwards.
GCCATCCGGCTGCCACATTCTGGCTCAACAGCCCGGTGCTGCACGCCGAGGCGACGGAGGGCGGGCTGTGCCTGCACACGCCGCGCCGCCAGCATGAGGTGGACTTTGTGATCTTCGCCACCGGCTTCCGGCTCGATTTCAGCCGTAAACCGGAGCTGGCGGCCTTTGCGCCGCACATCCGCCTGTGGCGCGATGTCCATACCGTCGAGCCGGAGCGGCAGAGTGAGGAGCTGGCAACCTCCCCTTACCTCGGCAACGGGTTTGAGTTCACCGAGCGCGAACCGGGCAGTTGCCCGGCGCTGCGCCACCTCTACTGCTTCAACTACCCCTCGACCCTGAGCCACGGCAAGCTTTCCGGTGATATTCCGGCGGTCAGCGACGGCGCACGCCGTCTGGCACAGGCCATCGTCGCCAGCCTGTTCACCGAGGATCGCGAACTGCACTACCGTGCGCTGGTGGCCTATGACAAAGCGGAGTTGCAGGGCGATGAGTGGCAGGACGCCGGTGCCGCAGGGGGTAACGATGGGCGGGCATGAGTTGGATGTGATTGACCGCCTGCTGCACCTCACGCCGGGCGATGCGCGCTGGCAGCTGCGCCGCGAGCGCCCGGAGTTTGTTGAGGGGGCGAATGCTTGCCGCGACAGCGTGCTCACCCCTCAGGACGATCAGGGCATCTCCCCGGCGTTGCGGCAGGCGCTGGCGCTGCGCATGGCGCGGCTGATTGGCAATGCCGCGCAGATTGAGAATTATCAGGCGGGGCTGGCGGACGAGTATGCCCCGCTGGCGGCGGGTGAAGGCGTCGCTCCAGAGGGTTCACTGCTGGCGGCCGTGGTGGCGCACTGTGACAACGTGACGCTGGCACCCGCGCAAGCGCAGGAGGCGGACATCCGCCGGTTGGAGCAGGCGGGCTTGAACGCCGGGCAGATCGTCGCACTGGCAGAACTGATCGCCTTTGTGAATTTCGAGTCGCGGGTAGTGACCGGTTTGCAGGCGCTGGAGAACTGGCATGAGTAGTACGGTAAAAATCACCATTAAAAGCCTGAAGTGGGCACCCTGGGTCACGCCTGTCGAGGTGAGCCAGGCCACGCCCGCCCAGCGGGCGGCGATGCAGGTCACCCCCTCCAATACCAAGGTGTCGCCCTATGTGCGCACTCTGGCGCTCGACCCGGAGTCCTCCGTTGCGCGTACTACCCTGTTTAACGCCATCATGTATGTAAAGGGCGGGCTGGGGCGTGACGACCGTGAACTGGGGGCGTTGATCGCCTCGGGCGTCAATGGCTGCGCCTACTGCGCCTCGGTTCATGCGCGGCGCTATCTGGAGCTGTCCGGGCGGCATGACGTGGTGAGCCGCCTCTACACGCAGGGCCTCGACAGCCGCTTTGATGCGCGTACCCAAGCGATTGTGGACTTTTGCCGCGCGCTCTCCGGCCATGCTTCGGAAGTGACGGCAGAACAGGTTCAGGCGCTGCGCGACGCTGGCCTGAAACGGCACGAGGTGGTGGATCTCATCCATGCCGCGGCGATTTTCGGCTGGGCGAACCGGCTGATGCACACGCTGGGCCACGCTGTCGCTGCATAAAATAACCTCCCGGCCTTATTTAATAAGCCACGGCCGGGTTTTTTATTCCGTAAAAACCGCTGGCGCTGAAGCAGCCACTCTCATCCTATTATTCCCCCCCAATGAGTCGCCAGTTTTCAGTCCTGTTAAATAACTATTTAATGAATAGTTAAACCACAAAATATTAGTTGCAGTGATCAATTAGGGATTAATAAAAGATTAAGCAAATTTTAATTAATATTTTCTTCCGTCTAACTTACTGTTTTTTATTTATGTCGTTCGAACTGCTTGGCGTGGCGTGGAATTATTTTCGCTACACCGGGACATTTACTATCGATTGATATAATTTCTCTTCAAATTTTCAAGTGACCCCCAATGATAATAACACCGTAATTTTTGCTTTTACGTGCTTTCGAAATGGAATTACACCCTGGCTTTCCCAAGCCAGGGAAATGACTCGTCAAATACGCTTGAAGGTGAATCATGCAACGTAAAAAACTTCTCTCCCTCTGTATTGCCCTCGCACTCAGTAATAATAGTTTTGCCGCTAATACTTCCGAAGATAAAACGCTCCTGAAGTGCCCGACCAATATCAACCAACTTACCCCAGCACAGCGCGACGCCCTGCCCAAGGCCTGCCTGACCCCGACCGCGCTCTCGCAGGAGGAGTGGACGTGGATCGCCGGTGGCGCGGTGGCCGCCGCGCTGGCGGTGGGCTTTATCGTGGCCGATGACGACAACAGCCACGCTGTCTCCAGCGGAGATAATGGCAGCGACGACGGCGGTGATGATAATGGCGATGACGGCGGTGACGATAATGGTGACGACGACGGCGATGATGTCAGCAAGATCATTGATATTAATGAAGACAGCATCGGCATTGGCGAAGGCGATATCGGTACGCAACTGGCGGTAGATGGCTACACCATCAACAGCAACGCCACTACCGGCGGGCAGGCTGGCGGCACAGGCCTAAGCCTGAGCGGGAATGACAATACCCTCAATACCCTCGGCCCAATCGTGGTGGATGGCAGCGGCTCCACTGGCGTGCAGGTGGTAGGCAACGGCAATATCCTGAATAACGACGGTGATGCCACCCTCAGCAACGGCGGCACCGGCTTTGTCGTCGCCGGTGACAGCAATACCCTGAACCAACACGGCGATATGGCAGTGGGCGACTTTTCCACCGGTATTAGCGTCAGCGGGCAGAACAACACCGTCAACCTGAGCGCTGATAATATCGCCGTCACCGGCCAGCAGGCCACCGGCGTGCAGGTGGCGGGCGAGGCCAACCAGATCATCCTGACCGGTGACATGCGGGTGGATAAAGATCAGTCCTCCCCGCTGGCTGGCGAGAAATTTTATGATGCCACTACCGGGATTGCCGTCACTGGCAGCAACAATACGGTGATACTGGACGGCCACCTGCAGGTGGTGGTGGATACGGAAGTGGCCCCCAAAAAATATGGCAAAGCAGATGGCTCACAGGAGACTATTTCGGGCGTGACCATCAGTGGCGACGGCAACCGCGTGGAGTTACGGCAGGGCCTGCAGCTCACCGGGGAAGTGGATCAGATCACGGATACGGTAGCCGGCAATGCGATTGCCGAACAACGCACGCAAACAGGCCATGAGCCAGCCATAGCTATCACCATTGACGGTGCCTCTACCCTCTCCCTACAGGGGGACAGCACCATTGACGGTGACTTCCCGGTCGGCTTTGTTGGCTTTAATCTCACCAACGGCGCGGAATTAGAGATCGCTGAAGGCGCTACCCTGAATACTTTCGGTATCAACAGAACCAACGCCTATTTTTCTGATAATACTGGCCTGTTCAAGCTGACGTCTGGGGGCAGCCTTATCAATCAGGGGGCAATCCAGGTACAAAATATAACACTCGCACAAGGTTCTAATAAAAATACCCTGATACGTAATCAGGGCAGCATAGAATTAGAGCGTACCAGCGAGGTGGCAGGTCTGTATGTCTTACCCTATGGTCTGTATGTCGATGGAGGGGCTACTGCCGTTAATGAGGGTAGCTTAACCAGCCGCATTATGAACCAAGACAGCTTGGTTAACACCCTGCAAACCTTCAGTGCCGTTAACATGAGCTGGTCGAATAATACCGTAGCGGGCATCCAGTTAATGACAGCGTTCAATGGCGCCTCTGCAACCAATATGGCCAACGGCACGCTGGAGGTGTATGGCCGCGGCGTTGCGATGAGTGCAATTGATAACAGCACCGCCGATAACTTTGGCACCATCACCACCGATGCCATGTGGAAAGATGCGGCCGATACCACGCAAATGTCAGTTAATATCCCATCCGACTCGCCTAAAGACTTTGCCGTCGGCATGTATACCGGCACAGATTCTGGTGCCAGCAACAACAATGCCGTTGCCACCAACCATCAGGGCGGCGTGATCACGGTGTATAACGCCGGGGCCGGTATGGTGGCCTATGGCAGTTCCAATCAGGTTATCAATCAGGGCACCATTAACCTGGAGAGCAATGAAAATGCCCAGCCGGGTCAGCCGCTGGTCGGCATAGCGGTGTATAAAGGCGGTACCGCCATCAACGACACTACTGGCGTGATCAATATCAATGCCGAAAATGGTCAGGCGTTCTACAGCGATGGCAATGCCAACAACACCATCATCAACCGTGGGCAGATCAACGTCGGCGATGGCGTGCCGGACAGCGCCGACAACAGCAGCACGTTGGCCCAGGATGAGCTGCCTGATGGCACCGTGCTGAGCGGCACCACCACGTTGACACAAAATACGCTGATCTACACCGGCTCCACCGTCAGCAACACCGGCACCGTCGAGGGCAGCCAGCTGGATATATGGGGCACGCTGAACAATGAGAGCGGAGCCACCATTGATGCGCCGCTGTTTATTGAAAATCAGGGCACTGTCAATAACAGCGGCCTGATTGAAGACACCCTCATTGTCAAAAGCGGCGGTACTGTCAATAACAGCGGCGTGATCAACGGCGCCCAACCCTCGATCACCGACGGGACGGTTATCAATAATGCCGGCGGCACCATCCAGAATGGGGTCGTGGCCGTTAACAGTACCCTGACCAACCACGGCAACTGGAACGCCACTAACAACAAAGACTTCGGGGTACGTAACAATAGCGTGTTAAACAATGCCGTGGATGGCACCCTTACCATCGCTAACCAGCGCTATATGACGATTGAGAGTGGCTCGGTGTTCAAAAACAGCGGCACCATGATTAGCACTGATACTAAGAAAGACCATGTTGTGTTGCGGATCGGCAAGAACGGCGACAGCAACATTATTAACAATGGCACCCTCAACCAGACCGGCAGCAGCGTGCTGGTGGGATCGATAGCTGACCATGCCAATCCCTCGACCTTCTGGAATCAGGGCAATGGCCTGAACGGCTACAGCGGCACCACCGGCGAGGTGAACTATAACGGCACCAACGGCACCGCCGTGTATATGAAGCACAGCAACAGCGTGGCGATCAACGACGGCGTGATGAACATCAGCGGCAGCAACACCGTCGCCATGAAGGGCAGCAGCAATGCCCAGCTGGTGAACAACGGCACCATCAATCTTGGCACCGAAGGCACCAGCGACACTGGCATGGTGGCGATGCAACTGGACGCCAACGCCACCGCCGACGCGGTGCTGGAGAACAACGGCACCATCAATATCTACGCCGCCGACTCCTACGCCTTCAGCCAGCTGGGCGACAACGGCCGCATCGTCAACAACGGCACTGTCAATCTGGCCGGGGCCAATAGCGGACTGGTGAAAGAGAGCGATGTGCAGATTGCTGGCGTCAATGGCAACACTGACGACAAGAGCGAGGTGCACTACGCCAATTACACCCTGCCCACTGACCCGACCGCCGCCAGCACGCTGAACCAGTACACCATCGGCACCAACGCTGACGGCACTGCCGGGACGTTGACCGCCAGCAACGTGGCGCTGGGTGACGTATCGATTGACACCGGCTTCACGCAGGGCAGTGCCGCCACCACCCAAACATTCAACGATGTGTTTGTCGGCGACAATATCAGCGGCGAGCAGAACATCACTTCCACCAGCGTGGTGTGGAGTGCCGAAGGCCAGAAAGACGACAGCGGCAACGTGGACGTCACCATGACCAAAAACGCCTACGCGGATGTGGTGAGTGACGAGAGTGTGTCCAGCGTGGCTAACGCATTGGATGCGGCCTACACCAACAATGACCTGTTCACCAGCCTCAACCTGAAGAGCACCGCTGAACTCAACAGCGCGCTACGGCAAATCTCCGGCAGTCAGGCGAAAAGCGTGGCGCGTGACGCCCGCGTGCTGGGCAACCGCTTTGAGATGCTGGCTGACACCGCACCGGTGATGGGCAACGGACTGGCGTTCAACGTGGTGGCGAAAGGTGACCAGCGCAGCGAGCTGGGCAACGACACCCGCTATGACATGATGGCACTGCGTCAGCAGTTCGCGCTCAGTAACCACCAGACGCTTTCGCTGGAGTACGGTATCGCGCGGCTGGATGGTGACGGCGATGTCAGCACCGCCGGTGACAACGGCGTGACCGGTGGCTACAGCCAGTTCTTTGGTGTGCAGCACTCGCTGCCGCTGGCCGACAGTGGCCTGAGCTGGAACAACGCCCTGCGTTATGACATCCATAACCTCGACAGCAACCGGCAGGTGCAGTATGGCGACGTCAATCGCGTAGCGGACAGCGACAACAACCAGCAGTATCTGGAGTTCCGCAGCGAGATGGCGAAAAGCTACACCCCGCAGAAAGGGCTGACGCTGACGCCGTTCGCGGGCATGAAACTGCGTTACACCTCGGAGGAGGGCTACAACGAGCGCGGTGCCGGTGATTTCAACCTGCGCATGTCAGGCGTGGAGGAAACCGCCGTGGATGCCGTGGCTGGCCTGAAACTGACCTACGCCGGGGAAAACGGCTGGGCAGCCACCGCCACACTGGAGGGTGGGCCGAACCTGAGCTACCAGCAGGGTGAACGCACTGCGTCATTGCAGGGCGCGGCCGGTCAGCGCTTCCGCGTGGAAGATGGCCAGAAAGGCGGCGGCGTTAACGGGCTGGCGCAGGTCGGCGTGAAGTACCAAAGCAAAAAGGCCGCGCTGAGCGCCGATGCTTACCACTGGCAGGAGGATGGCCTGCGTGATACCGGGCTGATGGTCAACTACCGCTACCACTTCTAATCTATAAAAAAAGCCCCATCAGAACGTTGATGGGGCTTGTGTCGGTTTTTTATCAGGCCGTTTTGGCGCGCCGCACCAGCCGCCAGCAGGGCGTCAGCAGCACAAACAGTGACAGCACAATCAGCAGCCAGGAGAGCGGCGTGGCCGCCAGACTGCTCACCTCCCCGCCCCCCAACGTCATCGCCAAATTCAGCTGGGTTTCAGCGATCGGGCCGAGCATCACCCCAAGGATAATCGGCGCGCTGGGGTAGTTCAGCTTCTCAATAAACCACGCAAAGATGCCGATGCCAAAGAACAGCCAGAGATCAAAGGCCGAGTTATTGACGGCATAGACCCCCACGGTAATGAACAGCATGATCACCGGCGCGAGCAGCACGGTCGGCAGGCGCAGCGCCTGACCGAAGATGCGCGTCGCCGTCAGTCCGCCCACTACCGCCAGCATCAGCGCCGAAATCAGCATCTGGAGCATGAAACCATAAGCGATGTCCGGGTGATCCTGGAACAGTTGCGGGCCGGGGCGCAACCCCTGCACCAGCAGGCCGCCGAGGATCACTGCCGCCACGCCGGAGCCGGGGATGCCCAGCGTCAGCGCCGGGATCATGGAGGAGGCGTTATCCGCGCCATTGCCCGATTCCGAGGCCGCGATGCCGCGCGGGTTGCCCTCACCGAAAGTCTCCGGCGACGGATCGCGCCGCTTGGCATCGTTGTAGGCCAGATAGCAAGACATGCTGCCGCCCGCACCCGGCAAAATGCCGATGATGATGCCAATCACGGAGCTGCGCAGCCAAACCGGCAGGAACATCCGCCACTGGGCCAGCACGCTACCCTGACTGCGCAGGTTCAACAGGTGGCCGGGCATCCCCTCCTTGCTGGCGTTCACCATCATGGTGATCACCGGCGGGAAGGCGAACAGCGCCGTCAGCAGCACCACCAGATCCATCCCCTCTGACAGTTCAAGGAAGCCGAAGGTGAAGCGCTCATCGCCGGTGGAGATATCCTGCCCAATGGTGCCGATCAGCAACCCAATCAGTGCCGAGATCGCGCCTTTGACAAAGTCACTGCCCAGCAGGGATGTCACGGTGGCGAGGCCGAGTACCGCCACCCAGAAGAACTCCGCTGGCCCGAAGGCAAGGCTGATTTTCGCCAGCCCCGGCGCAAACAGGATCAGCGCAATGGCGGAGAGCACGCTGCCCACCACGCCGGAGAAGACCGCCACCTGCAACGCATAGGCCGCCTTCCCTTGGCGGGTCAGCGCGTAGCCATCCATCACCGTGGCGACGGAGGCTGGCGTACCGGGAATGCGCAGCAAAATCGCCGGAATCGCCCCGCCGTAGCTGCCGCCGTTGTACATACCCGCCATCATGCCGAGGGCGAACAGCGGGTCAATGCCAAAGGTCAGTGGGATCAGAACCGCAATGCCGGTGGTGACCGTCAGGCCGGGCAAGGCGCCCACCACCAGCCCGGCTACCGTACCCAGCAGCACGGCCGCCAGGTTGGTAGGTGCCAGCACCCCTGGCAGGGCGCTCATCAGTGCATCAATCAAAACCATGCCTCCAGCCAGTGTTCAATCAGGCCCGCAGGCAGCGGGCGTTGCAGCAGGACGTGGAACACCAGCACGATAAACACCAGCGTGCCGACTACCACCGCCAACGAGAAACGCCAGCGGCCAAAGCCCGCCAGCGCTGGCACCAACAGGCCGAACAGCAGGCTGGCGGCAATGTAGCCAATCGTGTTCATCAGCAGCAGGTAGCCGAACACCAGCAGGAAACTGAAGGCCAGACGCCACGGGCGGGCGAACAGCGGGGCCGCGCCCTCCTCTGCCGCCGTGCCGCCGATGAACTGGCGCGCCAGCTGCACCAGCCCAAACAGGCCGAGCAGCAGGGCCAGCGCCCGTGGGAAACTGGCACTGGTGGGATTGAAGCTGGCGGCGGTCTGCCAGACGTAGGCCGCGATCAGCAACCACAGTACGGCGCACAGGATTTCGGCCGGGCGTCTCCCGGCGGCTCTGCTTAGCGCCACGGGGTTACTTTCCAGGTGGTGGCCAGATCGTCATTGATGCCGTTAATCAGGGTCTGGTACTGCGAGGCATCGAGGTAGTTCAGCGGCATCTCCGCCTTCTTCGCTGCCTGCTGGTACTCTGGATCGTTCACTACTTCGGCCAGCGCCTTCTCCAGCTTGCTGATCACCTCGGGCGGCGTGCCAGCCGGTGCGGCCAGCCCGCGGGAGGCCCCGGCCACCAGATCAATTTTCTGCTCATGGAAGGTCGGTGCTTCCGGCAGCCAGCTGGAGCGCTGATCCGCCATCACGCCCAGCACACGCAGCTGGCCCTGACGCACCGGCTCTAAAGATTCACTCAGGTTCATGGTCGCCGCCGGCACATGGTTGCCGAGGATGGCCTGACGCACTGGCGCGGTACTGCCGAAGAAGGCGGCCTTGAATTCGGTGCCGGTCTTGCGGTTGAGGTTCAGGATGGCGATGTGCTCGGAGGAGCCAGCCGCGCCCGAGGTGCCAATCACGATCTTGCCGGGCGACTGCTTGGCGGCATCCAGCAGCTGTTGCAGCGTCTGGTAGGGGCTGTCGCGGTTGACCACCAGCACGGCCGGGTCATAGACCACGTTGGCGATCGGCTGGAAGTTGCTCATCTGGTATTTGGCCTTGCCCTCAACCGCCAGCGCGTTGATGGCCGGTGGGTTGATCATGCCGATGGTGTAGCCATCCGGTTTGGCGCGCGCCAGTGCCGTCCAGCCAATCTCGCCACCCGCGCCGGGCTTGTTGATCACCGCGATACGCGCGCCGTCGCCCAGGTGCAGCTCGAGATAGTGGGCAATGGTGCGGGCAGCGATGTCCGTGCCGCCGCCGGGCGCGAAGGCCACCAGCATCTCGATGGGTTTTTCCGGCCAGGCGGCCAGCGTCGGGGCGCTAAAGGAGAGCGAGGTGATCCCGGCAAGCAAAACGGCCACAGGTGTGCGCGATGTTTTCATGATGGTCCCTTAAACAGGTGCGATTTTGTTATTGATTTAACGGGTCTTGAGCCGCGTGTGATGCGATGCATCATGCAGCAACGGCCACGCCAAATACACTCTCATTTTGGCATATTGTTATGCTTTCTTATCATAACAAATGCCTATGTATGTGCGCTGATGATGTATTTTTTGCATGATAGGCAATGGGAGATGGGCATCTGTGCCAGCGTTTAAAGGGCCGGTTGATCGCCTTTACACCCCCCCTCGCGCGTGAAAAATCACAGGATTAAGCCGCACAAAAGCCGACTCTCTCTTATGGAAACATCCCCTCACCGGTTAAGCTTAGGCTTCTGTCACCGGCGAGAGGAGATGACCCTGCCCTATGCACGTCAACATTGATAACGAGATTACCTTTCGTAAGCTGTCGATTTTTATGGCATTTATGGAGAAGGGCAATATCGCCCGGACGGCGGAGGTGCTGGGGATCAGCAGTGTCAGCGTCCACCGTGCCCTGCACACGCTGGAAGAGGGCGTGCAGTGCCCGCTGTTTGCGCATCAGGGGCGCAATCTGGTGGCACTGCCTGCGGCCTGGACGCTGTTGGAGCACTGCCGGGAGGTGATGCAGCGGATGGCGCGCGGGCTGGAGGAGACGCGGCGCATCGCCGGGATTGGGCAGGGTCGGCTGCGGGTCGGCACCCTCTACTCGCTGACGCTGGACACCATGCCGCGCATGATCATGGGCATGAAGCTGCGCCGCCCCGATCTGGAGCTGGATTTGACCATGGGGTCAAACCGGCTGCTACTGGGGATGCTGGAGGAGAACCTGCTGGACGCCATCCTGATCTCTGTCTCGGAGGTGGCGCTTGACCGCAAGGCGATGGAGGTGATTCCGCTGTTCCAGGATGACATCTATCTGGCCGCGCCAGCGGTGGAGGCGCTGGACACCGGGCGCGAGGCGGATCTGCGCCACTTCAGCCGACGCAAGTTTGTGTCGCTGGCGGAGGGCTTCGCCACCTATGCCGGTTTTCAGGAGGCATGCCACATCGCGGGCTTCGAGCCGGACATCGTGACGCGGGTGAATGACATCTTCTCGATGCTGAGTCTGGTGCAGGCCGGGGTGGGGCTGTCGCTGGTGCCGGGGCGGATGAAGAAGCTGTATGAAAATGACCTGCAACTGCTGAAACTCGCCGAGCCATACCAGATGCGCCAGCAAATTGGGCTGGTGTTCGCGCGCAACCGCGAGCGTGATCCCAACCTGCTGGCGATTGCCGCCGAGGGGCGGATGTACGCCCTACGGATGCAGAAGGGTGCCTAGCCGCGCCGCAGCCGGGCAGCCAACTGGCAGGCACCCTCCAGCCCAATCTGTTCCAGTGCCACGCACTCCCCCTGCCAGCCGGATTGCCGCGTCAGCGAGGTGAGTACCTGGCCGGGCGGCATCTCAATCGCCAGCCGGGCGTCGCGCTCCCGCGCCGCCACCATCGCCTCCTGCCACTGCACGGTGCGCGCCATGTTGTGCGCCAGATCGTCAGCGATGCGCTCCGGCTGCCAGAGCACCCGCGCCGTGCTACCGCTGAGCCAGCCGCAGCGCGGCCGTTGCAGCGTGACGTGGCGGAAGGCCTCCGCCAGTTGCCGCGCGGGCGTATCCAGCAGCGCGCAGTGGGAGGGCACGCTGACCGCCAGCCGCTGGGCGCGGGTCGCCCCGGCCTCCAGTGCGGCGCGCCCGGCGTCGGCCATCGCCTGATCGCTACCGGCAATCACAATCTGGGTGTCGGCATTGATGTTGGCGATGTAGACATCATGCTGGGCCACCAGCGTCTCTACCTGACTCAGCGTCAGGCCCGAGAGGGCCGTCAGCCCGTAGCCGTGCGGGTAGGCGTGCTCCATCACATCGCCACGCAGCGCCACCAGCCGCAAGGCGTCCTCAAACGCCAGCGCGCCCGCGATCACGGCCGCTGGATAGGCGCCAATCGACAACCCGCTGACCAGATCTGGCCTGACGCCGCGCGCCTCCAGCGCCCGCCCCCACGCCACACCAGCAATCAGCACCGCGAGCTGTACCGCGCGGGTATGTTGCAGCGCGCCGGGGGTGTCGAGGGTCGCCAGTTCATCCCCCAGCACCTCGCGCGCGCTGGCGAGGGTCGGCGCATCGGGCAGTGCTGCCAGCATACCGGGGTACTGCGCGCCCTGGCCGGGAAAGGTAAACAGAATTTTCATCACTTACTCCTGACACCAAGGGTCGCGCACCAGCCGCGGCCCCCGGTGGGTTTTTAGTAGCGCCCGCCGGTCGCGCAGCCACTCATCCAGCGCGAACCCGCCGAGCGGCGTCTCAATCTGGGTGTCCACCCGACAGGGCAGCGTCGCCAGCGCCTGTTGCCACGCCTGCAAGACGTCAAGGGGCAGCGGCTGCGGGGCGCGGATCAGCAGATCCAGATCGCTGGCGGCGTGCAGCACCGGCAGGCCGGTCGCCAGCGCATAGCCCGCACTGCCGGTGATGCCCCACGCCCACGGCCAGCGCTGGCCTGCCAGTTCCCGCGCGGCCTGAAGCGGCGGCAGGTCAGCAAACGGTGAGCGTGACAAGGTTACGGAATCACTCAGCGCCTCAGGTGTGACGCAGCGGACAATCTCCTGCTGCGCGACCCAGCCAGCGGCGCGCTGGCTGCGGCTCTCACCGCGCACCCCCACCGGGATCAGCCGCTGTTCGTGGCTGTCCCGCCGCACCACCACCGGCAGCGACGGGTGCCACTGGGTGTCCACCCACGCGGCGGTGATGCCGGTCAGCGACTCTGCCGAGCGTAGCCAGAGCAGGTCATGGGGAGTGGGCGTCTTCATCATGACCCCGGCGTCATGGCGATAAACAGCGGCAGCGACAGCGTGCAGAACAGCGAACTGAGCAGCAGCACCGCTTCGGCATCCGGTGACTGCACGCCGTAACGGTTGCCGAACACCACGCCAAAGAAGCCAGCTGACAGCGCGATCATCAGGATAGTGGTGACCGCCAGCGCGCCATGCAGGCCAAGCAGCAACACAATGCCCCACGCAATCGCTGGCTGGATGAGCAGCTTGGTGAGGGTGGAGGTGATCACCACCTGGTTAATCTGCAACCGCCGGGCAGAGAGGATCAGGCCAGTGAGAAACAGCGCGGCGGCGGTGGCAGAGAGGCCGAGCGGCTTGATCGCCGCCAGCAGCAGGTCGGGCATCACCACGCCAAAGGCGGAGAGCAGCACGCCGAGCAGCGGCCCCCAGACAATCGGCTTTTTCACCGAGCGCCACATCAGCACCGGCAGCAGCGCCAGCGCACTGCCCCGCTCGCCTGCCGTGGCCTGCGCCTTCTCACGTTCCAGAATCAGCAGGCAGAAGGGTGTCATCAGCACCGAGCCGCAGGCGATGGAGACCGCCACCGACAGCGAGGTGGATGGCCCCTCCCCCAAAATGCTGCCGAGGATCGGCAGCCCGAGCGCCGCATAGTTGGGCAGTGCCACGGTCAGCGTCAGCACGGCCGCATCCTGCGGCGCTTTTTTGAAGAGTTTGACCGCCAGGAAGTAGATCCCGGCATAGGTGACCCACATGGAGAGCGTCAGCCCCAAAATCAGCGGCCACTGCGCCATGATGCCCTGCCAGGGCGTTTTGACCGTGGCGCTGAACAGCGCGGCAGGCAGGGCAAAATCCATCACATAGATATTCAGCAGGGAGACTTTCGAGTTATCGATCAACTTCGCTTTGCCGGCCCAGAAACCCAGCAGCATGATGATAAAGATGGGTGCTAACGCATGGAGAATTGTATAAGCCATAGGGTCACCTATAAGGAGTAGGAAAAGATCACTGACGCAATTTTTATTATTTTCAGAGGCCGTTTCTCCGGTGGGCGCGTGGTGCGCCCACCGGGACAGCAATCCGGCAGGTGTCTCTTTTTACTGACTTACCAGTCGGCGCGCATTCGCTCACGCACCTCGGCGGAACTGCGCCGGTTCTCCGCGCCCAGCCGCACGCTGAGGTTTGGCTGCTGGCGCGCCTCACGGATCGCCAGTTGCAGCGTGCCCGTAACCTGCGCCAGATCCTGTGCCTCCGGGGCGTCGGGGTGTTCAATATCGAGCAGCGTGGAGAGCAAACCGAGGGTGGCGTAGTTGCTCACGTCATAAGCCATCGGCGGGATGGTGGCGGCCAGTTTCTCCAGCGCCTCCACCGTGCGCAGCGTGATGCGCGCCGCCGACGCCTTGCCCATCGCATGGACGGTGACGCCCGGATCGTTGAAGGCGATCAGCCGGTTGGCCTGATAGCCATGCGCCAGAAACGCACCGGACATCGCCTTGCCCACGATCAGCCCAATCACCGGATGCCCGGCCAGCCGCGCCTGTGCATAGGCCCCGGCCGCGCCCGCCAGCGCCTGATGGATGCCAAACGCCTCCTCGCGCCGACCATAGGCCTGACTCGGCACATCAATCACCGCGATGATGGGGCGCTTCACCGCCTTATCAGCGTCCTCTGCGAGGGTCTGGTGCAGCACTTTCGCCAGCGTCCAGCCCTCCAGCAACCCGACTTCGCCATGCGCGGCGCGCGGATAGCGGTTATCCGCGTCCGGCACCACCGCGATAAAGCGGGCAATCTCGCCGCCAATCTCGGCATCGGCCACCTGTACGGAGGGGCACAGCCCCGCCATGCGGGGCGCGTTGGCCGTCAGTTGCGCCAGCCAGCGCGCGCCACGGCTGATTGAATCACTCATTGTTTGCCCTCCGCTGCGTAAACCTGTTTCACACTCTCTGCGTCCGCCTGCTGGCGGGTATCAAAGGCAGCCAGCCGCGCCAGATACCAGTCGTAGCGATCGCTGCGGTGCTGGGCTGGCACACCCTGCGCCAGCGCGGCTTCCATCGCCTCGCGCACCGCGTGGATGCCGTCGTCTACCAGCGCATCCGCCAGCCCGCCGTGGAAGCGCGCCTCGCCACCGGTCATGCTCCAGATGAAGGGGCGATCGCGCGAGTCATACTCCTCAATCCCCGCCTCCTGCTCGATTACTTGTGGGCCATTCAGCCCGAGCCGTGCCTCACGGGTCACGATCAGGTGGCTGCACAGCCCGGCGGCAATCGACATCCCACCGAAACAGCCCACGGTGCCAGCCACGATGCCAATCACCGGCGTATAGCGGCGCAGATCGACTATCGCCGCGTGGATGTCCGCGATCGCCGCCAGCCCAAGGTTGGCCTCCTGCAAGCGCACCCCACCGGTTTCAAGGCAGAGCACTGCCTGCGTTGGCGTGCCGTTGCGGTGGTCTTCCGCCGCCAGCTCCAGCGCGGCGGCCATCTTCGCGCCAGAGACTTCGCCCATGCTGCCGCCCTGAAATGCGCCCTCTATCGCGATCACCACTGCCGGTTGGCCATTGAGGGTGCCTTTCGCCACTACCATGCCGTCATCTGCCTGTGGCACGATGCCCTGTTGCGGCAACCACGGTGAGGTGATGCCAGCAAAGGGATCGAGCAGTTCCCGGTAGCTGCCCGCATCCAGCAGGGCCTTGGCGCGCTGGCGCGCATTCAGCTCGATAAAACTGCCGTCATGACGCATAACCCACCTCCTCAAATGCCTGTTCAATGCGGATGCGCGCCACGCCCGGCGTCGCGCCGAAATCATGGATCACCAACATGCCGGACGGCAGGCCGCTCATCTCCGCCAGACGGCTGAACAGCGCCTGCCAGCGTGCCTGGCTGTTATCCACTGAGGTGGTGATCTCGACGCGGAGCGTCTGTTGCGCATCGGCGGTAAACAGCACCTCCATATCGCCGGAGCCGACCACGCCCGCCAGCGCCCTGCCATGCAGGGTGCGGCCAGCGGGGAGGGACAAAGTCATTTTTTCCATAACATCCTCTTTCTTAATTAGGGGTAGAGCGATCCAGGAACAGCGTGGCGGCCAGCAGATCGGCCGCGCCGCCCGGCGAAGCGTTCAGCGCCAGCAGCGCGGCATCCAACTGCGCCAGCGCCTGCCGGCCAGCGGGCTGCGCGGTGCCGCCCGCCTGCAACACCGCCCGTGCGCCGGTTTGCATCGCCGTCAGGCCCGCCAGCCCGGCGCGGTTCAGCACGCAGGTGTCGCTGAGCGAGGTCATGATCGCCAGCAGCGCATCCAGCCGCGCCTCGGTTTCGGTGGCACCCAGCTGGCGGCTCAGGCGCAGCCGGGGCAGTGCCAACCCGGTGACGTGCGGGAAGCCCTGTTGCGCCTCTTCGCGCGCGCCCGGTACGTGATAGCGATGGGTGGCGCGCAGGCCGTTGCTGAACTGGCGTGGGGCGGCGCGATCCGGCAGTTGCGCCAACTGGGCCGCGGTATTAGCCAGCGTGGCGCTGTCGCCCTGCCCGCCCTGCATCGCCGCCGCACAGACCAGCAGGCCGACTGCCCAGATCGCGCCCCGGTGGGTATTGACGTTGCCGGTCGCCGCCATCATCTGGCGTTCGCCCTCGCGCCCCAGCTCACCAATCCGTTCCCGCAGCGCAATGTCCGCCGGGCGTTGCCAGCTCTGTTGCGCCAGCTGGTGGAAGGCGGGCGTCAGGGCATGGGCGGAGCGCTCCATCAGCGCCAGCGTCAGGTCACGGTGCGCGCCGCTGCCGCGCATATCCACCAGCCCCGGCTTTGGCGTCAGGCGCGCTTCATCGATCAGGCAGGCAGTCGCCCGCTGCGCCAGCGCGGCGGCGCTGGCTTCGCTTTGGCAGTGCCGCAGCGTCGTCATCACCAGCTCCGGAACTTGGCCGGTGGGTTGTAGAGGCCATCAGACCACTCTACCAGATCGGCCACGCTGCCAGCCGCCAGCAGCGAGCGGGTGGCCTCGGCGCGGCGGATGCCCAGATCCTCGGGATAGGCCACCTTGCCGCTGCGACGCAGTGCCGCCACCCGTTGCGGGTCAGCGCCCAGCCCGATGTCGGTGATACCGGCCACCGCCGCCACCATCGCCCGCCGCTCTTCCAGACTGTCGGCGCGGTAGAGGTAGGCGATGCCCTCCTCCGTCAGGACGTGGGTGACGTCATCGCCATAGATCATCACCGGCGCCAGCGGCATCCCGGAGGTTTTGGCGACCTCCACCGCGTCCAGCTTCTCAACAAAGGTTGGTTTGACGCCGGCCTGGAAGGTTTCGACCATCTGCACCACCAGCTTGCGGCCACGCTGCATCGGGTCGGGTTCCTTCATCATCGCCAGCCAGGCCGGGGTGGCGTGGCGGCGGCCGTGGGGGTCATGCCCCATGTTTGGCGCGCCGCCAAAGCCAGAGAGGCGGCCACGCGTGACGGTGGAGGAGTTGCCGAGGCCATCCACCTGAAGGGTGGAGCCGATGAACATGTCCACCGCATACTGGCCCGCCAGCTGGCAGAGCGCGCGGTTGGAGCGCATCGAGCCATCCGCGCCAGTGAAGAAGATGTCTGGCCGGGCGCGGATGTACTCCTCCATCCCCAGCTCGCCGCCGAAGCAGTGGATGCTCTCCACCCAGCCGCTCTCGATCGCCGGGATCAGCGTCGGGTGCGGGTTGAGCGTCCAGTGCCGGCAGATTTTGCCCTTCAGCCCCAGCTGCTCGCCGTAGGTGGGCAGCAGCAGCTCAATGGCCGCCGTGTTGAAACCAATGCCGTGGTTGAGGGACTGCACCTGATGCTCGGCATAGATGCCCTTGATGGCCATCATCGCCATCAGGATATGCTCCTGCTTAATCAGGCGCGGGTCACGGGTAAACAGCGGTTCGATAAAGAAGGGTTTGTCGGCGACCACCACGTAGTCCACCCACGAGCCGGGGATGTCCACGCGCGGCAGGTCGCTGACGTCATCCACCAGCTCATTTACCTGCGCGATGACGATGCCGTTGCGGAACGCGGCGGCCTCTACCAGCGCCGGGGTATCTTCGGTGCTGGGGCCGGTGTAGAGGTTGCCCTGGCGGTCGGCTTTGTAACCGGCGACCAGCGCCACATTGGGGGCAAGATCCACGAACAGGCGGGAGTAGAGTTCGATATAGGTGTGGATGGCGCCGATCTCCAGCAGCCCATCCTCCAGCAGCTGCGAGACGCGCAGGCTCTGCGGGCCAGAGAAAGCGAAATCGAGTTTGCGGGCGATGCCCTTCTCAAAGATGTCCAGATGCTCGCTGCGCCCGACGCTGGGCATAATCATATGCAGGTCGTGCACG
Organism: Nissabacter sp. SGAir0207; assembly: GCF_005491205.1. Classification (NCBI taxonomy): domain Bacteria; kingdom Pseudomonadati; phylum Pseudomonadota; class Gammaproteobacteria; order Enterobacterales; family Yersiniaceae; genus Nissabacter; species Nissabacter sp. SGAir0207. The sequence goes on along the minus strand of NZ_CP028037.1, from coordinate 177,888 downwards.
GTGGCAGGGTTCACCTCCGCCAGCATCCGCGAAAGGAAATCCGCCTGCTTCTGGTTATTCCCCTCCATCACCACCCGGTCGCCGGGGGCGATCAGCCGCTCCAGCATCGCGACCATGTCGTCGGTGGGAAGTACCTTGCCCTGCACGCCGGTCGCGGCCAGCCGCCGCTGCTTCTCCGTGCGGCGCGTATCCCAGACGCGCGGGGATGTGTGTCCTGTCAACATTATCAGCCTCCTGAGATGGCCCACCGTGGCGATGGGCGGGATTCAGGATCCAGTGTGGCGGCCTCTGGCAAGGGCATCAATTAAGCCACGGCGCTAACCATTAGGCTGAGAGTAATGATTGGCTGGCAAAAATGTGCGGCAGATCAAAGCGCCGCCCATTTTTGGCGTCATGCGCACTAAAACTCCGACGGCTCACCCGGCAGCGGTTCAGAGATCGCCTGCCCTTCGACGCCAGCATAGGTGATCACCAGCACAGCGGGTTCATCGGTGGTATAGCCGCGGTGCGCGCTCTCCACCGTCTCATTCAGCGCCTCGCCCGCCCGCACCGTATGAGTCTCGCCGGTCTCTTTGTCCTCGACCGTTAACTGGCCGGAGAGCACATAGGCGGCATTGGGCATCGGGTGGGTGTGCCACGGCAACTCCGAGTGCGCGGGAATGTGCATTTTCATCACGGTCAACTTCGGCTTACCCGCCGGGTAACGTTCATAAGTCTGGCCATTCCAGGCCTGCCCGCTGCTCAACAGCTCTTCGGTATCAATGGATGTTGATGGCATGACATACCTCAATAGGAGAGTGTCCATTGAGTGTAGTTGCAAATAAGGGGTTGATTGGAAAGGAGAGGTCAGGCTTCACTCCCCTCCTCCGCCAGTCGGCTGATATGGATGCTGAGCCAGGTCAGTTCATCTTTGGGTAGGGTGACGGCGTATTTATCCTGGATATAGTCACGAATCGCCCAGGCGACGGCCATCGCTTGCGGGTAGAACCTCAGCAGCTCCTGGTAGAAGTCGTCGCCGCCGGTTGAGGCGATGCTGCGGCTAATGATGCGCTCAGCGAAGTAGCGCAGGTGGGTGATAAAACGCTGGTAGTGCAGCGTGGTGGGGTTCAGGTCACGCTTGAGTTTGTAACGCACAATTTCGGCGATGCGGTTCACCAGTTGCACTTGCTGGTGGGCGTCGCCATTTTCACTCTGCGCCGAGGCGTTGATCAGGTGGAAGGCGATGTGCACCGCCTCATCCTCCGGCAGCGCGACGCAAAAACGGCGGGCGACCAGCGCCCGCGCCTGCTCGCCGAGTTGGTACTCGCGCGGGTAGTAGCGCTTGATCTCCCAGCTCAGCCTGTTGGTCAGCGGCGCGCCGCCTTTGCTGCGCTCCACCGCGTAGAACAGGTGCTCCGCGAGGGTAAAGAACAGCACGGTGTGCAGCGGCGTTGGGTAGTGCGCTTGCGCCAGCGTGATGATGTCATGGGTGACGTCAAAAAAGGCCGCCGGGATGCTGTCGGTCAATGACAGGAAGTGGCGGGACTTCAGGGTCTCCAGCGGGATAAAGACCTGCTCGATATGCGCGATGTCCACCAGCGCGCCGGGCCGGGCATTGAAGCCAATGCCCTTGCCGAACAGCACCATCTCGCGCTGATCGTGATCCACCAGCAACATGCTGTTATTGAGTGATTTTTTGACTCGTATCACATCAGCTCCCTGCGGCCTTCCGACGCGGTTAGTCCAGATCCTGCCCGTTGGAGGCGATCACCTTCTGATACCAGTAGAATGAGTCCTTGCGCAGGCGCGCCAGCGTGCCGTTGCCCTCATCATCCTGATCAACATAGATAAAACCATAACGCTTGGACATCTGCGAGGTGCCAGCGCTAATAATGTCAATGGTGCCCCAACTGGTATAGCCCATCAGCTCCACGCCCTCATCCACCGCCTCTGCCATCTGCTCGAAATGCGCGCGGAAGTAGTTGATGCGGTAGTCGTCATGCACCTGCCCCTCCTCGACCACATCCTTCGCGCCAAGGCCGTTCTCAACAATAAACAGCGGCACACGGTAGCGGTCATACAGCTCCAGCAGCGAGATCTTCAGCCCCACCGGGTCAATCTGCCAGCCCCACTCTGACGCCGGCAGGTAAGGGTTTTTTACGCCCAGAATGGTGTTGCCGGCGGTGCGCTCGGCATCGGGCTGGGTCGACTCGGTCAGCGACATGTAGTAGCTGAAGGAGAGGAAATCGACCGTGTGCGCCTTCAGGATCGCCAGGTCATCCGGCTGCATCTCAATCTTGATGCCGCGCCGCGCCAAATCGCGGGTGATCAGCGGCGGGTAGCTGCCAAACACCTGCACGTCGGTGTAGAAGTAGTTCTCGAGGTTCTTTTTCAGGGTGGCTTCCACATCCTCCGGGTGGCAGGTGCGAGGATAGGTGGTGAGCTTGGTGAGCATACAGCCCATCTGGCTGCCGGGGATTTTGGCGTGGCAGTCGCGGGTGACCAGCGCGGAGGCGACAAACTGGTGGTGCAGCCCCTGATAGATATCCTGCTCGGCCTGCCCCGGCGCGCTCTTCTCCGCGCGGATGCCAGCGGTGGTGAAGGGGTGGCGATGAATGCTGTCGATCTCATTGAAAGTCAGCCAGTAGCGCACCAGATCTTTATAGCGGTCAAAGCAGACGTTGCTGTAGCGCACAAAGGCGTCCAGCACGTTGCGGTGCACCCAGCCGTTGTACTTCTCACTCAGGGCCAGCGGCATCTCATAGTGTGACAGTGTCACCAGCGGCTCGATCTGGTGGCGGCGCATCTCGCGGAACAGATCCTCATAGAAGCGCAGGCCCGCCTCGTTAGGCTCGCGCTCCTCGCCGGTCGGGAAGATACGTGTCCAGGCGATGGAGACCCGCAGCACCTTGATGCCCATCTCGGCAAACAGCGCCAGATCCTCTTTATAGCGGTGGTAGAAGTCGATGCCGCGCCGCTTCGGGTAGCGCTGGTCGTTCCGCCCGTGGAGGGCATCGGCAATGTGCTCCTCTGACAGCGCCATATGCCCGGTGTAATCCTTGGGATCAAGGTGCGCCTTGTGGGCAATGGCGTCCGCGACGGACGGCCCCTTGCCATCGACATTCCATGCCCCTTCGGCCTGATTGGCGGCAATGGCCGCGCCCCATAAAAAGTGCTCGGGGAAAATTGATTTGCTGTGACTCATACGGACTCCTTGAGGATCATGATTGGATTCGGGTCGCCGACGGCACTGGCCGACGCGGTGGGAGAGAAGTGGAAACGCTCACTGTTGGTGACCACCATGATCACCACTGGGTCGTAACCAGCGGCAAGCAGCGCCGCCAGGTCAAAGGTCACCAACAGGTCGCCCCGTTGAACGGTCTGGCCGGGCGTCACTTGTGGCTGGAACCCTTGGCCGTTCAGCCGGATGGTGTCGATGCCGATGTGGAAAATCAGCTCCGCGCCGTGGGTGGTGATCATGCTGACGGCATGGCCGCTCTCGAATACGCTCTCGATGGTGCCGTCCGCTGGCGCGCGCAGTTCGCCCCGCTCTGGGATCACGGCGATGCCATCGCCCATGATGCCCGCGGAGAAGACATCATCTTTTACCTGCGACAGCGGGATCACCCGCCCCTCTGCCGGGCGATGGAACGGGAACTCGCCAGCGGCTGGCTGCGGCACCTCTTGGGGCAGCGCGGCCTCTTCATGCCAGAGCAGCAGCGTGGCGGTAAAGGCGATGACGAACGCCAGCCCGGCACCCATCAGGGCGTAGAGGATGTTCCAGGCATTGTCTGGCGAGATGAACATCGAGATGCTGGCAAGGCCGGGGCCGACTAGTGCGAACGCCTCCACCGCCATCCAGCCAATAAAGCCGCCGCCCACCACGCTGCCCGCGATCACCGCATAGAGCACCTTTTTATGCAGTAGCGTGACGCCGTAGAGCGCTGGCTCCGTAATGCCGAACAGCGCCGAGAGGCCCGCGGAGAGCGCGGTGGACTTCAGCACCTTGTCCCGGCACTTCAGCGCAACGGCCAGGCTGGCCCCGGCCTCGGCGATGTTGTGAGCCAAGGACGCTGGCAGGTAAAGCATCTCACGGCCAAACTGACCCAGACTGGTGACCGCGTAGGGGATCAGCGGCTTGTGCATCCCAGCGGCGACAATGAATGGCAGGATGCCAGCCAGCACCGCCGAGGCAACAAACCCCAGCTTGCCATAGAGCCAGACGATTGCCGTCGCCAGCAGGGAGCCAGCCTCAAAGCCGAGCGGGCCGAGCAGTAGCAGCGTCACTGGCGCGGTGACCAGCAGCGAGAGCATCGGCGAGAGGAATATGCGCAGCGCGCCCGGCGTGTAGCGGTTGAACAGGCGCTCGGTCTGGGCGTAGAACAGTACGCACAAAATGGCTGGGAACACCTGTGAGGCGTAAGCGATGTTTTGCAGGTCGAGCGAGAGGAAGGTGGTGCCCTCCGCCAGTTGTTTGGACATCGCGGGCAGTACCATCACTGACACCGCCGAGACCGCCACCAGCACGTTTACTTTGAGTTTGGTGGCGGTGGTGATGGCGACCAAAATCGGCAGGAAGTAGAGCGGCGCGCTGCCGATGTTGTCCAGCACCCGGTAGGTGGCGCTGTCACGGCTCAGCCAGCCAGCCATCGCCATCAGGATCAGCAGGGATTTCAGCACCCCGCCGCCAGCGATGGCTGGCACCAGCGGCTGGAAAACGCTGATGACAAAATCGACCAGCCGCGCCCCCCATCTCCCCTGTTTGGCGGGTGAGTCTGCCGTAGCTGTCGGGGCGCCCGTCATCAGCTGTTTCACCGCCTGATACACCTCCACCACCTGGCTGCCGATAATCACCTGGCACTGCGCGTTGACTCGTGCCCCGAGCACGCCCGGCACCCGCTCCAGCGCCGGCTGATCTACCTGCGCGTTGTCATGCAGGCTCAGCCGCAACCGGGTGGAGCAGTGCTCACAGTGCGCGATATTACCTACCCCACCCACCCGACTGACAATCTCCTGCGCCATCTCTGCATGGTTCATCCGGCACCTCCGCGTTTGTCCAAAAAAAAAGACCTGAAGCGCCCCTTTTGCAAAGGGAGCTTCAGGTCTTGCCTGGCTAAGCCAGTAACACGCCTGCCTTAACTTCTAGGTTTTTCGGCCCACGATTGCAACCGGTTTCCCCCAGCAAACTAAAAGAGTGTGACGCCCTTGGCAAACTGCCGCGCCTGCCGGGCCATTAACCTGATCGAGCGCAAAAAAAGTTGCCCGCTTCTGTGCATTACCCTCTAGAATCGGGGGCCTCAAGGAGAACTCATGAACCGCTCACTCTCTATTTCTTCACACAACCCAGCTTCCGCCGAGCTGATACGCGGGGTGCTGGCCGCCCTGCCGGTGATGATCGGCTTCCTGCCGTTTGGCCTGTTGCTGGGCGCGCAGGCGGCGCAGAAAGGGCTTTCCGCGCCTGAGCTGATGATGATGACCGGCCTGAACTATGCTGGCGGATCGGAGTTTGCTGCCATTGCGCTCTGGACGTCACCGCCCCACGTCCTGACGATCGTAATGGTGAGCCTGCTGGTCAACAGCCGCCACCTGCTGATGGGCGCGGCGCTGGCCCCCTACCTGAGCCACTTGCCGCTGCGCAAGGCGCTGCCCGCGCTGTTCTTCATGTGTGATGAGAGCTGGGCGCTGGGCATGGCCGATGCCAGCGAACGCCGGGCGCGCGGGATGACGCCCGCGATGAGTCTGGCATTCTATGCCGGGCTGGCGGGCGCGCTCTGGCTGACCTGGATTATCTCAACCGGCTGCGGCGTGCTGATTGGCCCGGCGCTGGGCGACGTCACCCGCTGGGGCTTTGACATGGCCTTCCCGGCGGTGTTTTTTGTGCTGCTGCGCGGCATGTGGAAAGGATTGCGCGTCGGCCTTCCGTGGCTGGTAAGCCTAATCGCCGCTGGCGCGACCTGGCATTGGGTGCCCGGCGCGGCCTATGTCCCGGTCGGCGCGCTGGCCGGCCTCGCGACCATCTTCCTGATGAGCAAAAACGCATGATCTCATTGACTGTCGTCACCATCACCCTAATGGCACTGGCGACCTACCTGACGCGCGTCACGGGTTACCTGTTGTTGCGTGACCGCACCCTCGGCCCACGCGCCAAAGCCGTAATGGACGCCGCGCCCGGCTGCGTGCTGATCACCGTAATCGCCCCGCACTTCGTCACTGCCAACCCCGCCGATCTGCTGGCACTGGCCATCTCGCTGCTCGCCGCCATGCGCTTTTCACTGCTGCCAGTGGTGGTGATCAGCGTCGCCGCCGCCGGCCTGCTGCGTCATTTGCTGTAGTGGGAGGGGGTGAAAGGAGCAGTTTGTGAAAAAGGAGATATTGTAAGTTAGCAAACCCTTGCAAGCATCTTATTCAATGTCGGATACGAATTTCAGATAAGGTTTCGTGTAAAAAAGGATCTAAAGAAGATCCTTTTTTTATCCTGTATCTGTGTTAAAAGTATCAATATGACTTATATTTAAGCCCGCTATTTGGTGTTTTGCTTACATTAAAAAGAATATTTCTATCAATGCATCTGGCCTCTGGCTCCATTTCATAAAAGCAGAAAACTTCATCAGTGAAAAATAGTAGGCTTTCGTTGGGTTCAGTGCGATACCCGTCCCCGAATTCCATAATAGTTACGCTATAATAACCAGCAGTATCGTTATGGGGAATGCCGTATTTTGATTGAATCATATCCTTATTGGCTCTCCACCATGCTATCTGGCGGCTTTTCAAATACGGGAAGTGCCTGACAATCAAAATATCCCCATGGCAAGGAGGACTGGTTTCATTACAAACACTGGCTCCGTGCGCCGCTACGATCTCAACTGGGATTAAATACTGCCAGAGCAGATAGCCACAGCTCGCTGCTACAATAACACTCGCAATAAGTCGCTTATTCACCACGCCTCCTTCTTATATGGAAAAATCCTTCAAGAAAAATACCTATAAATATAATATCATCGATAAAACAAACCAGTGTTCTGGCTGGACATAATCCAAAGTCGTGGTTTTTTCTCGATACATCTGGCCTCTGCTGGAATTTTATCGAAGCACAGCAAGTCAGAATCTTCATCCGTACCGCGATCGATACGATAGCCTTTGCCAAAGTCCATAATAATCACGGTATAATAATTATCTTCAATTTTATGCGGGATGCCATATTCTCTCTGAATCATATCCTTATTATTTTCCCACCACGCAATTTGCCGGTTTTTAAAATAGGGGAAATTCCTGACCAGTATGGTATCTTCGTCGTGAACGGCCACAATCTCAGCCGGCGTAAAATACTGCCAGAGCAGATATCCGCAGCTCGCTACTGCGATAATGCTCACAATCAATCGATTATTCACTCTGCCTCCTGATGAAAAAATATCTCAAGATATTTCTTTCATTTGTGTATTCAGCCAAGCCTAGTCCAAAAAAAACTTGGATTGAAATGATATTCAACCCCTGTATTTTTATTGTCGCTTATACTCATTAGCGGTAATTTGTCGATGCACCTTGCTTTGGTAGGCATATCATTGAAACACAAAACATCTTCGGTATAAAACATTAAAGAATCTCCTTCAGGCTCAGTGCGGTAACCGTTACCAAAGTCATGGATATATACATTGTAGGATTTATATCCTTTATAGGTTATGTACTTGGGTATTCCATGTTTTTCCTGAATCATGTGCTTGTTGGCTTCCCACCAAGCTATTTTGCGACTTTCCAAGTAAGGAAAATTCTTGACTAATATTGTATTACCATCATGTACGGCCACAATTTCAACCGGAGTACAATACTGCCAGAGTAGATAGCTACAGCTTGCAGCCACGATAATGCTTGTGATCAGTCGCTTATTCATCCTCCCTCCCGGTGATTTCTATAGTGGCATTCATCTCGGTGATAAATGGTTTGTAGCCGTATTCATCCCAGCGTTGAAGTGCAAACCTCAATCGGAAGATACGAAACTCACGGCGTACGGGATTCAGGGTATCTACATTATCAAGACCAAAGTGATCCTGGATGAAGTAATGTATTCTTGCGTTATAAGAGTCTCCTTCGACTGCCAGTAACTCCAGCTTGATATACGTTAACCAAGTCTCATAAACTGAAATCACCATTCCGATATTCTGAAAGAATAGATGGTAAATAAAAGCAACACAGGCTCCTTTTTTATACAGGAAAAATTTTGAAATCTTTCTCATATTCGCCTTACCAATAAAACTGCCCTGTGTTTTTACTCCATCCAATCCAGCGAAGCGGCTTTTTTTCAATGCACCGTGCAGCAACAGGCATATCATCAAAGCACAACAAATCAGAATCTTCATCCGTTTCTCTATCGATACGGTACCCCTCCACAAAGTCCATAATGTTCACACTGTAATAGCCATCTTTGGACTTGTGTGGAATCCCGTACTTTGCCTTGATCATAGCCTTATTAGCTTTCCACCAAGCTATCTGACGACTTTTCAAGTGCGGAAAATGCCTGACCAAAATAATATCACCATCATGTACTGCCACAATTTCAACCGGCGTCAGATACTGCCAGAGCAGATAACCACAGGCCGCAGCCGCGACAATACCCGTTATCAGTCGCTTATTCACCCCACCTCCTTTCCATATGAAAAAATTATCGATAAAACTGACCGCTATTTTGGCTCCAGCCAATCCAGTGGAGTCTATTTTTTTTAATGCATCGTGCATCTACATGCATATCATCAAAGCAAAGTAAATCTGAATCTTCATCTGTGCCTTGATCAACGCGATAACCATTACCATAATCCATAATAAATACTTGGTAGAAGCCATCCTCAGATATGTGAGGAACCCCGTATTTTGCCTTTATCATATCCTTATTGGTCTCCCACCAAGCTATCTGACGAATTTTCAGATACGGAAAATTCCTGACAAGAATAAAATCGTCGCTATGTACTGCAACAATCTCAACAGGTGTCAGATATTGCCAGAGTAAATAGCCACAGCTTGCTGCTGTGATAATACCTGCTATCAGTCGTTTATTCATCCTGCCTCCCGGTGATTTCTATAGTAGTATTCATCTCGGTGATAAATGGTCTGTAGCCGTATTCATCCCAACGCTGAAGTGCAAACCACAGCCGGAAGATACGAAACTTCTGATATACCGGATTTACTACATCAGCACCATCAAGACTAAAGTAATCTTGAATGCAGTAGGCAACTGTCTCCCATGACTTCCAACGTTTTAAGTGTAATGTGCATTGACCAGCTATCATGAATTGATATCACTAGTCAGAGTGAAGGGATTGTAAAGCACAAGTAGTATAGGATCCTTTTTTATGTGGGAAAATTGATGCAAATAAACCCCTTTCCCATTTACGCTTTACCAATAAAACTGCCCTGTATTTTTACTCCACCCGATCCACCTAAGCCGTTTTTTTTCAATACATCGAGCGGGAACCGTTATATCATCGAAACACCGTAAATTTGAATCTTCGTCTGTTTCATGGTCAATGCGATAGCCATTGCCAAAATCAAGAATAAACACCTGATAATTGCCATCTTCATCTTTCTTGGGAATGCCGTACTTATCTTGAATCATGTCCTTGTTGGCCTCCCACCAGGCTATCTGACGACTTTTAAAGTACGGGAAATGCCTTACCAATATTGTATTACCCTCATGCACCGCTACAATTTCAACGGGAGTCAGGTACTGCCATAACGTATAGCCACAGGCCGCAACCGCGATAACACCCGCAATCAGTTTATTATTCACCCCACCTCCTTTTCATATGGAAAAAATTATCGATAAAACTGACCCCTATTTTGGCTCCAGCCAGTCCAGCAAAGCGGATTTTTTTCAATGCATCGTGCATCTACATGCATATCATCAAAGCAAAGTAAATCTGAATCTTCATCTGTGCCTTGATCAACGCGATAACCATTACCATAATCCATAATAAATACTTGGTAGAAGCCATCCGCAGATATGTGAGGAACACCGTATTTTGCCTTTATCATATCCTTATTGGCCTCCCACCAAGCTTTCTGACGAATTTTTAGATACGGAAAATTCCTGACAAGAATAAAATCGCCGCTATGTACTGCAACAATCTCAACTGGTGTAAGACATTGCCAGAGCAGATAGCCACAGCTCACTGCTGCGATAATACTTACAATCAATCGCTTATTCACCATGCCTCCTTCTCATATGGAAAAAGCACTCAAGAAAAATATCTATGAATCTAATATCATCGATAAATAAAACCAGTATTTTTGCTAAACCTAATCCAAAGCCGAGGTTTTTTTTCAATACATCGAGCATCTACAACCATTTCATTAAAGCAAAGCAGATCTGAGTCTTGGTCTGTGCCACTGTCGACACGATAGCCATTACCAAAGTCCATAATATGCACGCTGTAATAATCATTTTCAGATTTGTATGGAATTCCATATTTTGTTTTTATCATGTCCTTATTGGCTTTCCACCATGCAATTTGCCGGCTTTTAAAGTAGGGGAAGTGCTTGACCAGTATCGTATCTTCGTCGTGAACGGCCACGATCTCAACTGGTGTAAAATACTGCCAGAGCAGATAGCTGCAGCTCGATACTGCGATAACGCCCGCTATTAAAAATTTATTCACCCCACCTCCCGGTGACTTCCACGGTAGTATTCATTTCGGTGATAAATGGCTTATAGCCATATTTATTCCAACGCTGAAGTGCAAACCACAGCCGGAAGATACGAAACTTTCGATATACCGGATTTAGTACATCAGCATCATCGAGACCAAAATGGTCCTGAATATGGTAGTGAACCTTTGCCCGATAAGCATTCCCCTCGACTTCCAGCGACTTCAGCGTGATATGTGTTGCCCAGGTATCGTGGATAGCTATTACTAGTCCATTAGTGCGATCTATAAGTTGACCAAATTTTGGTAAAATTGAAAATTCATTGATTGTTATCATGAATTTATATTTGTGTTCCAGAGGGTAAATAAAATATTCACCATTCATGTAAGTACTAATGATTTCTTTTATTTTTAATAACGAACTTTGTTCAGAACGGTCATTAAGGATCTGCTCTTTCAGCGCCCTGTCCAGCAATGGGCTGCTGTACGGCGTGCCGCTGTTCTCCTGCATATGGTCAATCATTTCCGTAATAAGCTCTTTGTATGGGCCATGAAATGAGAACATATGCGCCAGTTCCCGAAACTCATCAAACATGAGACGTGCGCTTTCATCACGACTGACTGCTTCTTCCATCAGGCTGCCCGGATAAAACCCACTATATGGATTGGCAGCCACGGGCGGTATCAGGGTGAGCGTATACGGGTTGACTCTCGCCGAGATATCCGTCAAACCAAAACGAGTTTTCAGCTCGGCCTCGCTAAGGTCGCCGCACTGCATATCCTTTGCGCCGTAATCATCCATCGTACGCTGAGTGGCATAGATAAGCGCCGGGATGGGCATCGGTTCAAGCCCCTTCTCTTTTGCCTCGATAAGTTTCTTCTTCCGGGCTTCCTGCTTCCGCTCCGCCACGCGGCCGGCGTTGCAGTCACTGTCATAGGTATGCGAGAGGACTGACGGAATAAACCGGGCGCGACACGGGCAGGAGCTGTAGCTGTCCAGCGAACCCGCCCACTCTTTCAGTTCTCCGCCGACCTGGTAGGTATCTCCCATGCCGCCGCAGACACGGAACCGCCCTTCATGCTTCCCACAGGTCACCGGGTCACCCTCCCTGACCTGTTGCCTCACAATGCCGCCTATTTCGTAGGTGTCGTCAGACGCACCAGCAAGAATGCTTCCCCCGCAGGTGGTTTTATCCAGGTGATATAGAAAAAATCCTATTGCCATAATCCCACACCAATTTAATGGTTATAAAATTGGCGCATCATACCTTACTTGCAGATGGGATCAATCTGGGCCTCATCAAAATGACGGAAGTCCGTTCCGAACGTATTGAATTATTATCCGAAGGTATTCATGCAAGGCATATTTTTAATGAAACCTATTATGGATGTGCTGGAAAACATCTGTCAGCGGCATTCTTGCGGGTTGTCATTAGATGAACAGAATTTCAGAACAGGCAGCACCAGCCTCCGTGTCGAACAGGTTAATCCGTAAGCCGGAACTCACTCCCCAATAAAGCACGGAACTATGGCGGTATCCCTGATGCTAAAAAACGGGCGGCTAGCTAAATAGAAGGACTTGCTACGCGATGAGGGGAATCGGTCGTTCGATGGAAAGAGCAGTCGATGCCCTGTCGCGTGAAAGGTTGAAGATCAACGGGTGATAGTTGTCGCCTATTGACATAAAAAAGCCCGCTTGCGCGGGCTTGAGAAGGTTATTGGCGGAGGGTGAATACCGCCACTGTCTGGCGCAGTCGGTCGGATTGCTCCTCCAGCGAGGCGGCTGCCGCGGCGACTTCCTCCACCAGCGCGGCGTTGTGCTGCGACACCTCATCCATCTGCGTCACCGCCGTGTTGACCTGGCCGATGCCGTGGCTCTGCTCCTGCGTGGAGACGGCAATCTCGCCCATGATGCGGGTGACGTTATGGATCGCGTTGCCGATGCGCTCCATGCTCTCGCCGGCCTGCGCCACCAGTTTGCTGCCGGTGCTGACCCGCGTGTCCGCCTGCTCAATCAATCCACGGATGTCTTTGGAGGCGGCGGCGGAACGCTGCGCCAGATTGCGCACCTCGGCGGCAACCACCGCAAAGCCCCGACCCTCCTCGCCAGCGCGTGCCGCTTCGACCGCCGCGTTCAGCGCCAGAATATTGGTCTGGAAGGCGATGCTCTCAATCATGCTGATGATACTGGCAATGCGGTCTGACCCCTCTTCGATGCCGGCCATGGTGCCGATCACCTCATTCACGATGCCATTGCCCTCGGAGACAATCTGGCGCGCTGCCTGCGCCAGCTCGTTGACCTGACCGGCATTGTCAGAGGTCTGGCGGACGGTGATGGTCAGCTGCTCCATGCTGGCGGCCGTCTCGCCCAGTGAGGAGGCCTGCTCCTCGGTACGGGCAGAGAGATCCCGGTTGCCGGAGGCGATCTCCTTGGCGGCGTGCGCCACTGCGTCACTGGCATCACGCACCTGGCCGATGGTCTCGGCCAGCGAGCGGCGCATACTCTCCAGCGCTTCCATCATTGCGCCAATCTCATCCTGACGGGCTGCCACCACCGGTGTCTGCAATTGGCCGCGGGCGATCTCCAGACAGTGGGTGCGGGCGCGATCAATGGCTCCCAGCAGACGTGTCTTCAGCAGGCGCACCACCGCCGCCAGCGTCAGCAGGAACAGCACGGAGAATACCGCGAGGCAGAGCAGGCTGAAGTGGAAATCAGACTGGGCCTTCTCGTTCAGTGAATGGGCATACTCTTCGCGGAAAGCCAGCAGCGCATCCAGCGAGATCTCAAACTGGCGATCCAGCGCCGGCACCTGGCCGGTGATCAGGCCATTGACCTGCGCGCTGTCACCCTCGCGCACGGCGGCCATCAGCGGTTGGAGCGCCTGATCGTGGTAAGCCTGCCAGCGATGGGCAAAGGCATCCGCCAGGGGCTGTTCGCCCGGTTGCTTTGGCCAGCCTTGGTATGCGGCGAACGCCTGTTCCGCCAGGCCATAGACGCGCTCCGCCTTCTGTAAGGAAGCGGTGGCCTCTGCGGTGTTCCCCTGTGCCTGATAGGCAAGGGCCTGCGCCGTATGTACCCGCAGGGTGCGGCTGTGGTTAATGGTATCGACAATCGACAGCACCACCCGGATCTCGCGGTTGACATCATTCAGGGAGTGGTTGCTGCGTTGCAGGTAATAACTGCTGATGGCGATGCTGGTAAAAAACAAGATAGAGAGAAAAATCAGGGAAAACAGAGTAAAACGCCGGATAGACATAGTGGAAACCTGCTCAAGACGTTAAAAGGAAGTCAATAAAAGCCGAGATGGCTTGACTCTGTTAACGGCAGCGAACAGAAAAACATGAGGGTGCAGAAAAAAAGAGTGGTTCCACGTGGATAAAAACATTGCGCCGTCGCATGGCTTAATTTTGTGCAGGGAGTTGGCGGCCAAATTTATCCTGTTGATGTGAATGAGATTTATACGGATAAAATAGCATTACCGTGGCTTAATGAATATTGTGTCACCCAATCAGCAGGCCAGTCACAAGCTGCTGTTAAAATAGGCTAAAAAATGGCGGACGAAAAAACGCGGCAGAGGGACGTAAAAAACAGACTTCCGCGCATGAAGGGTAAATAAAAATTAACGTTAACATTTTGATGTTTTATTCATGGCGGGAGTTGTTATTGTCTTTCACTCTTCGGTTTTTTATCGGCAACTTCAGCGTAAGGGTAACACATGAAAAGCATCCCTCTTTTTATGTCTGCCATGGGCGCGGGCATTATTATGGCGTTTGCAGGGCTGGGCGTGCACTCCTATTGGATTGATGAGCTATTTACCCTCGGTTCCATTAGCGGCGATCTGCACAATCTCTACCAGACGTACTTATTTAATGATATCCATCCCTTCTTATATAATACTCTGCTTTACTTGTGGGTTCAGGTATTTGGGGTGAACGAGGCCGGCACCCGCGCCTTCAGCCTCTTCTGTTCATTATTGACGGCCCTGTATGTCTGGCAGCGCGGGCGTCAGTTGCTTAACCCCGGTATGTTGGCGCTCTACCTGCTGCTGTTCCTGACCAGCTATGGATTTATCCACTTCGCGCTCCAGGCTCGCTCCTATGCATTGTTAATCATGCTCTCCACCATGCAGTCATTTGAATTTATTTATAATTTACGCGGGGAGAAAAATAAAGGACGCTTTTATTTGCTCTGCATACTGGTCTGCTGGACGCACTTTATCGGGCTTTTTTTCACCGCCGCGCTGTTTGCCGCACGGTTGCTGCGCGTCGAGGGACGCGTCCGGCAGCTGGTGGAATATACCTTGGTCATGTTGGTATCCAGCTCACACTTTATTATTATCATGCTAATGTCGGGATTCGAGGGAAAGAATGATTGGGTGCCGCTGATTGCGCCGCTAGACCAGATATATAACACCATCCACCTTGTTTTCCCGATAACGCACTTCCCTAAATACGTGGTGGGCGACACCGTTAACAGCTTGCTTATCACGTTGGCGTTTATTGGCATATGCGCGTTCCCGTTATTGCAGCGCGGGACGGAATCCCCCCTGGCTGAGCGCAAAACCTATATCTACGGATTGCTGGTGCCGCTGGGGCTTTTTATCGTTATTACCGCGATAATCTCGCTGCGCAAACCGGTTCAACTGGATCGCACCATGTATATCTGCTCGCCGCTGGTGCTCTTCATTGCCGTGGTATTTTTGGAGCGATTAAAAGGCGCAGGAAAGATATTGGCGGTGGTGATCGTCATACCCTCCCTGCTTTCAGCCTACAAAAATATTTATTATCAAAATGATGACTATATGAGCGGTAATGAAGCCTACGACCAATCGACCCTCTACGCGATCGCCACCTGCAATGATGGCAATACGGTAGGTAGCCTCAACGGTAGCCCAACGCACCCCGAGTGGCGCTATCTGGATTTTTATCTGCATAAGTACAACGGGATGATGATTAACCCGCGCTGTCAGGCCCTCTGGCAACGTTTTGACCCCCGCACCAGTCGGCCGGATCTGGTGCAGTTCAACCACCCGACCGCTGCGCGGCTGGCGCTGGCTAAACCCTTGCTGGATGCGGGCTACCGGCAGGTAGACCAGCCCGGCCCCCACCGGGATTACAACATAGGCGCGCTGGCCTCCCCGGCCTATGTCCAACGCACAGGCGTCAAGACGCGGGAACTCTCGGTTATTCGTTAATGCTATGCCCGCCATTAGCGGAAATAGGGCCAATGGCGGGCGCAACGTTTGCCGCCTATTGGCTTTATTAAGCCTGAAAATGGCAAAGCAAAATAACGGATAACCACTGCATAAATTGCACTAAGCCGTTGCTTTACACGCCGCCCGCCCGCTCATTACACTCGGCCCATATTCCTTCATCCGCTTATTTTTTCGGGCTTTTCTGCTCCTGTCCCATCGCGCCCGTTATTTATCAGGGAGATAAAATATGGTGAATACCGTTTCCCCGTCGCGGCGCGCTGTTGAGGCCGCGCGCATCACTGACGCACAACAGGCGCTGGCGGCAGCCCGTGCCGTGGCGGCGCAGGCGCTGCCCGGTGCGGCGCTGCGTGACCGCGAGCGCCGCTACCCACTGGAGGAGCTGGCGCTGTTCAGCCAGAGTGGGCTGGGCGGCATCACACTGCCGACGCCCTATGGCGGCGCGGCCCTGCCTTTTGGCGTGCTGGCAGAGGTCTTCCGGCTGATCTCCGCCGCCGATCCGGCGCTCGGCCAGATCCCACAGAACCATTTTGGCCTATTGCGCCTGATTAATGAGATCGCCCCCCATTCGCTCAAGGAGAAGATCTTTGGCGCGGTGCTGGCGGGCCAGCGCATCGGCAACGGCGGGCCGGAGAAAAATACCAAGCATACCCTCGATATGCGGGCGCGGCTGACGGCCACGCCACGCGGCCTGCGGTTGACCGGTGACAAGTTCTACTCCACCGGCGCGCTGTTCGCTGACATCGTGGCGGTCAAGGCGCTGAATGATGGCGGTGAGCCGGTGCTGGCGCTGATCCCGACCCCGGCTGACGGGCTGGCGATCATTGATGACTGGTCTGGCATGGGCCAGCGCACCACCGCCAGCGGCAGCATGGCGCTGCGTGACGTGCTGGTGGCCGCGGATCACGTACTGCCGCTGACGCACCTTACCGCGCGCCCCACCATTCAGGGTGCGGTGTCGCAGCTGATTCAGGCGGCGATTGATGCTGGCATTGCCCAGGGCGCGCTGGATGAGGCGCAGGCCTTTATCCGCGAGCGCTCCCGCCCGTGGGTGGATGCGGGGGTGGCACGCAATGCGGATGACCCCTACATTCTGGCGGACGTCGGCCGGCTGGATACCGAACTGGCGGCGGCCAATGCCCTGCTGCGCCGCGCCGCCCGCGTGCTGGATGAGGTGGATGCCCAGCCGATCACCGCCGAGAGCGCCGCCCGTGCCTCCATCGCCGTGGCGGAGGCCAAGGTGCTGACCACTGAAGTGGCGCTACGGGCGGCAGAGAAGCTGCTGGAGTGGGGCGGCAGCCGTGCCACGCTGGCGGAGTACGGGCTGGATCGACATTGGCGCAATGCCCGCACCCATACCCTGCATGATCCGGTGCGCTGGAAGTACCACGCCATTGGCGCCTATACCCTGAACGGCCACCTGCCGGCCCGCCACTCCTGGATTTGACAAGGATACCCCTATGACCACCCATGTTACGCCGCCACGTCCGGCGGCCCGCATCACCTCCGCCGCGCAGGCGCTGGAGGTGGCCGATGCCCTGGCGGCGCGCTTTGCCGCCGGGGCCTCCGACCGTGACCGCGACCGGCACCTGCCACGGGCCGAACTGGCGGAGCTGTTTGCCTCCGGGCTGGGGGCGATCACCGTGCCACGCGAATGGGGTGGCCCGGCGCTGCCCAACCGTGTGCTGGCGGCGGTGATTGTCCGGCTGAGCGCCGCCGATGGCTCGATCGGCCAGGTGCCGCAGAACCACTTCTATGCGCTAGAGGTGCTGCGGGTAAATGGCTCGCCGGCACAGCAGGCGCGGCTATATGGCGAGGTGCTGGCCGGGGTGCACTTTGGCAATGCGCTGGCGGAGTTCAGTTCACCGGCCGCGCACCAGCGTTACACCCGGCTGGAGCGCGGCGCGGCGGGCTGGCAGGTGGTCGGGCAGAAATTCTATGCCACCGGCGCGCTGTTCGCGGGCCGGGTGCCGACGGCGGCACTGGGCGAAGATGGCAAGGAGCGGCTGGTATTCCTACCGGCTGACGCGCCGGGGTTGCGCATTACCGATGACTGGTCAGGCTTCGGCCAGCGCACCACCGGCAGCGGCAGCGTGGCCTTTGATCAGGTGCCCGCCGACAAGCAGGACATCGTGCCGTTTCAGAGCGCCTTTGAGCGGCCGACGCCGGTTGGCCCGCTGGCGCAGCTGCTGCATGCCGCCATCGATCAGGGCATTGGCCGCGCCGCCTGGCAGGAGATGCTGGCCTTTGTGCGCCAGCATGCCCGCCCGTGGATCGATTCCGGTGTGGAGCGCGCCAGCGACGACCCGCTGACGCTCGACCGCATCGGCAAGCTGACGGCGCGGCTTCAGGCGGGCGACGCCCTGCTGGAGGAGGCCGGTGACGCGGTGGACATTGCCCAGCAGCGCACCGAGGCCGCCACCGTGGCAGAGGCTTCCATCGCCGTGGCACGGGCGCGCGCCTGGACTACCGAAGTATCGCTGGAGGCGGGCAACCTGCTGTTCGAGCTGGCTGGCAGCCGCGCCACGCTGGCAGAGCATAATTTCGACCGCCACTGGCGCAATGCCCGTACCCATACGCTGCACGATCCGGTGCGCTGGAAGTACCCAGCGATTGGCAACTATGTGCTGAATGGCGTCCTGCCGCCGCGCCGGGGGACTCTCTGATGGCGAAACCCCTGTTGCTCAACGCCTTTACCATGAACTGCGTCGGCCATATCTATCATGGCATGTGGACGCACCCGCAGGATCGCTCGGTGGAGTTCAACCGCCTCAGCTACTGGACAGAGTTGGCACAGCTGCTGGAGCGCGGGCTGTTCGATGGCATCTTTATCGCTGACATCCTCGGCGTGTATGACGTCTACCAGAATGGCATTGGCCTGACGGCGAGCGAGGCGATCCAGTTGCCGGTCAATGACCCGCTGATGCTGGTCTCCGCCATGGCGGCAGTGACCGAGCACCTCGGCTTTGGGCTGACCGCCAACCTCAGCTATGAGGCGCCCTACCCCTTTGCCCGCCGTATGTCGACGCTGGATCACCTGACCAATGGGCGCGTCGGCTGGAACATTGTCACCGGCTACCTCGACAGCGCGGCGCGGGCGATGGGCAAGCACAGCCAGACGGCCCATGACCGGCGCTACGATCAGGCCGATGAGTTCCTTGAGGTGAGTTACAAGCTGTGGGAAGGGAGCTGGCAGGATGACGCGGTGCGGGCCGACAAGGCGCGGCGGGTGTTCGCTGATGCGGCGCGCATCCACCCGGTGCGCCACCACGGCGAATTTTATCAGGTCGAGGGGGTGCACCTCTCCTCACCCTCGCCGCAGCGCACGCCGCTGCTGTTTCAGGCTGGCAGTTCCGCCCGTGGCGTGGCCTTCGCGGGCCGCCATGCCGAGTGCACCTTCGTCACGGGTTCCTCGCCGGAGGGAGTACGCCGGCAGGTCAGCGCCCTGCGACAGGCGGCGGTGGACGCGGGCCGCCCGGCAGACGCGCTGAAAGTGTTCATGGGCATCGGGGTGATTGTCGCACCGACGGCCGCCGAGGCGCGGGAGAAGCACCGCGAATACCTGCGCTACGCCAGCCCGGAGGCGGGCATTGCGCACTTCTCCAGCTCCACCGGCATTGATCTGGCGCGCTTTGGGCTGGATGAGCCAATTCAGGCCGGGCCAACGCAGGCGATCGAGTCCGTTACCCAAACCTACAGCGGCTGGACGCGCCGCCGCTTGCTGGAGCAGCACGCGCTGGGCAGCCGCTACCCGCTGTTGGTGGGCGATCCGCAACAGGTGGCTGACCAGCTGCTGCACTGGCTGGATGAGGGCGACATTGATGGCTTCAATCTGGCGCGCATCATCAATCCCGGCAGCTATGAGGAGGTGATCCGCTGGGTCATTCCTGAGCTGCAATCCCGTGGCCGCTACAAGACCGGCTACGCGCCGGGCAGCCTGCGCCATAAACTTTTCCAGCAAGGCGACCGCCTGCCTGCCAGCCACCCGGCGGCGGCGTGGCGGCAGCCAGCTGACCCCTCCGCGCGCTGACGCGGCACTGATAATGATAATGGAGCACATATGACGTTACCTGTCTGGGGAATATCTCGTATTGGCAAAACCCTGCTGCTGGCCGCTTCTGTGGCCTTCTCGGGCGCGGCGCTGGCCGCCAGTTACAGCGGGCCACTGAAGGTTGGCACCACCGCCGCCTTTGCCCCGCCGCTGGAGGCCGCGGCCGCCGAGGCGGGCAAGCAGGGGCTGAAGGTGGAGATTGTGGAGTTCAGCGACTGGATTGCGCCGAACGTCAGCCTGGAGAATGGCGACATTGACGTTAACCTGTTCCAGCACAAACCCTTCCTCGGCAATGCCAATCAGGAGGGGGGCTTCCATCTGGTGCCCTATGCGCCAGCCATCATCAATCAGGTCGGCCTCTACTCGAAAAAACATGCCAGCATCGCGGCGCTGCCGGAGGGGGCGACGGTGGCCATTCCCAATGATCCGATCAATGGCGGGCGCGGCCTGCTGCTGTTGCAGAAGGCGGGCTTGATCACCCTGACGCCGGGCGTGGGCATCAAGGCCACCACGGCGGACATCGTTAGCAATCCCAAGCATATCCGCATCATCGAGGTGGAGGCGGTGCAGCTGGCGCGCTCGCTGGATGAGGTGGATCTGGCGATTGGCTACCCGCACTATCTGCGCCTCTCTGGCGTGATTGCGCCGGAAAAAGCGCTGCTGTTCGATGGGCTGGAGCACCCCGAGTATGTCATCCAGTTCGTGATCCGTGACGGCCATCAGGATGACCCGCGCCTGCGCCAGTTCGTCGATATCTACCAGCATTCGCCGGTGGTGCGCGCCGCGCTGGATAAGTTCTACGGCACGCTCTATCAACCCGGCTGGAGCCAGTAACCATGTCAACCCTTGTGCTGCCGGTTCCCGGCGATACCACCGAGGCCGCTGCCGATTGGGGCAGCCCCGGTGACACCCATGTGCGGCTCGCCGCCGTCAGCAAGGTCTACCCCGGCCAGCAGGTGGCGGCGCTGCATGAGATTGACCTCGATGTCCGGCGCGGCGAGATCTTTGGCATCATTGGCCGCAGTGGCGCGGGCAAATCGACGCTGATCCGCACCCTCAACCGGCTGGAGCGCCCGACCGGCGGGCAGGTGGTGGTGGATGGCACCGATCTGGACGGGCTGGATGAGGATCAGCTGGTGGCTTACCGCCGCCGCACCGGCATGATCTTCCAGCACTTCAATTTGCTCTCCGCCAAGACGGTGCGGCAGAACATCGAACTGCCACTGCGGGTGGCGGGCGTGCCCGCGGCGGAACGGCAACGGCGCGTGGATCGGCTGGTGGCGCTGGTGGGGCTGGAAGCGCGGCAGGATGCCTACCCGGCGCAGCTCTCCGGCGGCCAGAAGCAGCGCGTCGGCATCGCCCGCGCGCTGGTGCATGACCCGGCGCTGCTGCTGTGCGACGAGGCGACGTCGGCCCTTGACCCGGAGACTACTCACGCCATCCTCGATCTGCTGCGCCGCATCAATCAGGAGATGGGCATCACCATTGTGTTGATCACCCATGAGATGGAGGTGATCCACGAGATTTGCCACCGGGTGGCGGTGCTGGACAATGGGCAGGTGGTCGAGCAGGGGCCGGTCTGGCAGGTGTATGGCAACCCGCGCCACGCCACCACCCGCCGCCTGCTGACACCGCAGCATGACCGGCTGGGCGTGGCGTTGAGCGACCAGCCCGCCGATCCCTTCGCGCCGCTGCTGGTGCGGCTGCGCTACCACGGTGACGGTGTCACGCCCAATTTGCGCCGGGTGCTGGCGGCCTTCCCCGGTGACGTGACGCTGGTGGAGAGCGCGCTGGAACCCATCCAAGGGCGCACCGTCGGCCACCTGCTGTTGGCGATCACGCCACCCGCTGGCACGCCGTTGCGGCCGGATCACACCCTTGCAGACCATGTGGAGGTACTGGGTTATGTCGCTGCTAATTGATCGCCTGTGGCAAGGCATTCTCGATACGTTGCTGATGGTGGGCGTCTCCTCGCTGCTGGCGCTGCTGCTTGGCCTGCCGCTGGCGGTGGTGCTGGTGGTCAGCGATCGCGGCGGCCTGTATGAGAACGTGCCGCTGAACCGGGTGCTGGGCTGGTTGGTGAACCTGTTCCGCTCCGTGCCCTTCCTGATCCTGATGGTGGCGCTGATCCCCTTCACCCGGCTGCTGGTGGGCACCAGTTACGGCGTCTGGGCGGCGGTGGTGCCATTGACGGTGGCGGCGATGCCTTTCTTCGCACGCATCGCGGAGGTGAGCCTGCGTGAGGTAGACCACGGCCTGACGGAGGCGGCGCAGGCGATGGGCTGTAAGCGCGGCCACATCATTCGCCATGTGCTGTTGCCGGAAGCACTGCCCGGCATTGTCAGCGGCTTTACCATTACGCTGGTGACGATGATCAACGCCTCGGCGATGGCTGGCGCGATTGGGGCGGGCGGGCTGGGTGACCTCGCCTACCGCTACGGCTACCAGCGATTTGACACCCAAGTGATGCTGACGGTGATCGTCGTACTGGTGGCGCTGGTCACGCTGCTGCAACTCTCCGGCGACCGTCTGGCGCGCCGCCTCAACCACCGCGCCTGACGGCGCGGTTCTTCTGCATTTTTCAGCTTCTGTTTGCCGGATTTGTTGTTTTACTTCCGCCTCACCATCAGGAATAGTGCCATTACCCCTTCTGTTGACAGATTATCCTGTGCAGGGGCGAGGAGGAGAATGCGATGAGTGAACCCTGTTTTATTGAAACCCGGCCCGACGATCCGCGCGTGGCCACGCTGATGGCGGCGCTCTCCCGCGAGTGTCGCGCCCGCTATGGGCTGGCCTCCGGGGATCGCAACCCCGTGCCGCTCTCCCGCTTTCAGGTGCCGGAGGGCGGGTTTATCCTGCAACTGCTGGACGGGGAGCCGGTGGCGATGGGTGCCTATACCCGCTATGACCAGGATACCGCCGAGCTGGACTATGTCTGGACGCGCGCTGACCAGCGCCGCCAGGGGCTGGCGCTGCGGATGGTGGCCGAGCTGGAGCGCCGCGCCCGCGAGGAGGGCTATAAACAGGCGATCATCACCACCGGCTGCCGCCAGCCGGAGGCCATCAGCCTCTGCCTGTCGCTGGGCTACACCCCGCTGTTTGATGTCCATGCCGATCCTGCCCGCTATGCCGAGCCGCCCTACGACGGCCATCTCTCCTTCGTGAAGTGGCTGGTGGCGCTGACCGCCGTTCGGCGGCGGGTGCTGAAGGCCAGCTAGCCGCAGGCATAAAAAAACCCGGGCAAGCCCGGGTTTTTGTTGGCAATCACTCTCAGTTGTTCACCGGAATGACCGCGCCTTTGTACTTGGTGCGGATCCAGTCCTGAATTGCCTTGGAGTGCAGCACAGTCACCAGTGCCTTGATGTCCGGCTTGTTTTCATCGCCACGGTGCACGGTGATGATGTTGGCGTATGGGTTGTTCTCGCCGCTCTCCACCGCAATCGGGCCTTTCACCGGGTCGAGGCCAGCGTCGATGGCGTAGTTGGCGTTGATCACCACCGCGTCGCCTTCGTCATTGTTGTACATCTGCGGCAGCAGCGCGCCTTCCACGTTCGCCAGGAATTGCAGGTGTTTCGGGTTCTCCACGATGTCGCTAATGCGCGCGTCCACCTTGCTCACGCCCGGTTTCAGCTTGATCACGCCTTCGCGCTCGAAGATGGAGAGGATACGGCCCTCTTCCGCCACGGCGTCACGCATGATGACCTTGCCGTTGTTCGGCAGGTCTTTCAGGCTCTTGTACTTCTTGGAGTAGATGCCGATCGGCTCGATGTGGATCGCGCCAGCGCTAACGAAATCGTAGTCTTTGTCGCCTTCGTGGTCTTTCAGCACGCTGTTCAGGTACGGGATGTGCTGGAAGTAGTTGGCGTCGATGTCATGGCTCGCCAGAGCGGTGTTCGGCAGGATGTAATCCTGGAACGGTTTGATCTCCAGATCGATGCCCTGCTTCGCCAGAATCGGCTTGGCCTGCTCGAGGATTTCGGCGTGCGGCACGTTGGACGCGCCGACGGTCAGGGTGTCCGCCCAGGCAGAGAGGCTCAGGGCTGACAGGGTGGCCGCAGCCAACAGCGTTAAGGTCTTTTTCATTATATCTATCCAGTCTGTTAACGTTTATCGAGCAGTTTGGTAATGACGTCGCCAATGAGCTGGATGATGAACACGATGATCAAGATCATCACGGTCGCCACCAGGGTGACATCGTTATGGTTGCGCTGGAACCCTTCCAGATAGGCCAGGTTACCGAGGCCACCCGCGCCAATGACGCCAGCCATCGCGCTGTAGCTAACCAGCGCGATCAGCGTCACGGTGATGCCAGACACCAATGCCGGTGAGGACTCCGGCAGCAAGACGCGGAAAATCAGGGTGCTGACGCGCGCGCCCATCGAGCGGGACGCCTCAATTACCCCTTTGTCCACCTCACGCAGGCCAATCTCCACCAAGCGGGCGTAGAACGGCGCGGCACCGACAATCAGCGCCGGCAGCGCGGCATCCGCGCCCAGGATGGTGCCAATCAGTGCCTTGGTGAAGGGGATCAACAGCACAATCAGGATGATGAACGGGATGGAACGGAACACGTTCACCACAATGGAGATCACCGAGTAGAGCGCGCGGTTCTGGAACAGGCCGCCACGGGCGGTCAGGAACAGCGCCAGCCCCAGCGCGATGCCTAGCACCAGGGTGGCGATACCGGCCAGGCTGGTCATATAGAGCGTTTCCAGGGTGGCGGCCCAGAGCTGGTCCAGTTTCAGGTGCGGAAAAAGTGACTCAGTCATGGGTGACTACCTCGGTTGCGATGTCATGGTGTTGCAGGTCGAGCAAAATCTTCTCCAGCAGGTCGGCGGAGGCGTTGACGTGCAGCCAGAGTTCGCCAAACGCGCCATTGGCGGTCTGGGTCATCTTGCCGTGCAGGATGTTGAACGGCAGGCTGTAGCGCATCGCCAGTTCCGATACCACCGGCTGGTGGGCGTTGTTGCCGGTAAAGGTCAGCTTGAGCAGCGCGCCGCCCAGCGCCTTCACCAGCGCCGGGTTGAACGCCTCTTCGGTCTGCTGGTACTGGTTGACCTGATTGACGAACTGGCGGGTGATGGGCTGTTGCGGGTGGGTAAAGACCTGAATCACCTCGCCCTCCTCCACCACGCGGCCGTTCTCCATCACCGCAACGCGGTGGCAGATTTTGCGCACCACATGCATCTCATGGGTAATCAGCACGATGGTCAGGCCCAGCTTGCGGTTGATGTCGAGCAGCAACTCCAGAATGGCGTCGGTGGTCTGCGGGTCGAGGGCGGAGGTCGCCTCGTCACACAGCAGCACTTCCGGGTTGTTCGCCAGTGCGCGGGCAATGCCGACGCGCTGCTTCTGGCCACCGGAGAGTTGGGAGGGGTAGGCGTGCTCGCGCCCCTCGAGGCCCACCAGCGCCACCAGCTCTTTCACGCGTTGCTGGATGGCGGCTTTCGGCGCGCCAGCAATCTGCATGGAGAAGGCAATGTTTTCGCTGACGGTGCGCGACCAGAGCAGGTTGAAGTGCTGGAACACCATGCTGATCTTCAGCCGGGCGCGGCGCAACTGCTCGCCGCTGGCTTGTGCGATGTCCTGCCCGGCCACGTTGACCACGCCGGAGGTCGGTTTTTCCAGACCGTTCAGTAGGCGGATCAGGGTACTTTTCCCTGCGCCGCTGTAACCAATGATGCCGTAAATCTGCCCGCGCTCCACGCGCAGGCTGACGTCGTCGACGGCCACGATCGGCTGTTTGTCGCCGTTGAATATTTTCGACACGTTCGAAAGAACGATCATACCCGTGGATCCTTATCTACTGCCGTTAATTTCAGCAACATGCGCTGAATAAATAATCTGACACTGGGTGCTTTTTATTTATCGGTTTATAACTGGCATAAATGACATAAATTTAGTGTATTTGCCCGCCTCATGCTAAAGAAAGAATGTCCGAAGCGAAAGCATTAAAATGCACCGTCTTAGTGCGTTTTTTTCTAAGGTTATATTGACGGCGTTAATGGCTGAAAGCCCTTGAATCAATGGGGTTGCGGCGGATTGCACCGCAATAAAAGCTGGCCCACCTTGGCAGGCAGGCCGGAAATAACGGGAGAGAACCAGAGCGTTGCAGAGCATTGACCCAAGGTGGGCCGAAATGAAACAGACAGTAGTATGGGACAACGCCAGAGTAGCGTGAACAATCAGGGTGGGGAACGATGAAATTTGGCTTTAGATAGCCAGAAATAGGTTATTGCCGCCAACGGCGGCAATAAGAAGGGGATTAAATGGAGTGTTGGCCCTGCTCCACAATACGGCGGAAAATAGCCAGCGTTTCGTCGCTGACATGGTGCTCAATGCCCTCGGCATCACGGCGGGCGGTCTCCGGGCTGACACCCAGCACCAGCAGGAAGGATTCACAAATCTGGTGGCGAATGCGGCTCTCGGTCGCCAGCTTCTCCCCTTCGGGCGTCAAAAAGACCCCACGGTAGGGCATCTGTACTACCAAACCGGCGGCGGCCAGCCGTTTCAGCATCTTGGCGACCGTGGGTTGTGACACCCCGAGTCGCGCTGCCAGGTCAACCTGGCGTGCCTCACCGAACTCCCCGATCAGATCGGAGATCAGCTCGACGTAATCATCAATCAACTCACGGCGGTGGGCTTCCCGCACTTGCAGGAACCCCTGGACATGTTCTTCGACATCAAGCAATGGGTTGCTGCCGGACTGGTTGGTTTTATCTTGGGCCATCAACTTTCCTCGTTTTTACTGACCAATCCCCGGCTTTCCTACCCGGCATTAGCGCACTGACGAGCCTATTGTAAACCATGCGCGCCCCAGAACAAATTTCACGTCATTTACTTTTGCTATAAAATATAGCCTGTGCTATATCTGTTTATTAATCGATCACGGCGGCATCAGGCCGACGTGGACAGAACCAGAGGGGGAAAGACAATGGCGTGTTTCATTCAACTACTCAAAAATTATGCCCGGTCACCCTTTACGCTGCGCCTGATGCTGGTGGAGCTGCTGGCCGAACGCCTGACCCAGCCGCGCAAGCCGGGAGACGCCCCGGAAAAGAAGCCAGCCCTGCTGAACGCGCTCGCCCGGCTGCCCAAACCGGCCGCTGACCTGCCGCATACCGCACGTAGCTAACCCTGGCGGGGGAGCCTTCCCCCGTAGTTTCTCCTTTCTTGCTGTTCCCGCACTTCCTCCTGCCCCTGACTGAAATTCACCCCATTTGCCGGTAATTTGGCAGAACTTTGCTTAACTCTATAGGGACTGGCCACAAGATGGAGCACGCTCCATCAGCAGGCGCACAACCAGGAGGAGAGGATTTTGCAAGACGCTAATCGAGAAGCCACTGGGGTGGAGAAGAGTGATGAGCCGGTGATCCGTAGCTGGATCACCGTAGGACGCCCGGCGGCGGAGCTGCACCGCCTGTGGCGGCAACCTGATACCTTGCCGCAGGTGATGGGCCACTTTGCCCAGATAGAGGTCACCAGCCCGACCGAGGCGCGCTGGCGCGTGGAGGGGCCGCTGGGGAAAACCTTTGACTGGCAGACGCGGGTGGTTGATGAGGCCGAGGGGCAGTTTATCCACTGGCGTTCGCTGGAGGAGGCGGACGTGCCCAATGAGGGACGGCTGATCTTCCGCCCCGCCCCCGGCAACAAGGGCACCGAGCTGACGCTGGTGGTGCGCTTCGACCCGCCGGGCGGCATCCTCGGGGAGAAACTGACCTCGCTGTTCGATCTGATGCCGAAAGAGACCTTCAGCAAGGCGCTGCGCCGCTTCAAAAGTCTGGCGGAGACCGGTGAGATCCCGCAACTGTCACCGCTGCCAGCCGGCGGCGATCGCAAAGAGAAGGAGGCGTAATGCGTGCACTGTGCTGGAACGGCGTGAATGACCTGCGGGTCGAGACTGTCAATGATCCCACCATCATCAATCCCAACGACGCCATTTTGCGCGTCGGCCTCAGTACCACTTGTGGCTCGGATCTGCACGTCATTGATGGCCTGATCCCCACCATGAAGGAGGGGGACATCCTCGGCCATGAATTTATGGGCGAGATCGTGGCGGTCGGCAAAGGGGTGAAAAAGGTGAAGGTGGGGCAGCGGGTGGTGGTGCCCTCCTTTATCTCCTGTGGCTCCTGCTGGTTCTGCCAGCATGAGCTGCACTCCTGCTGTGATAATACCAACCCGCATAGCGAGCTGGGCGAACCGGTGCTCGGCCACCCCACAGCTGGCATCTACGCCTATAGCCACGCCTTCGGCGGCTATGCCGGCTCCCATGCCGATTACATCCGCGTCCCCTTCGCTGACAATGACTGTTTCGTGGTGCCTGATGAGGTGACAGACGAGCAGGCGCTGTTTCTCTCCGACGCCGCGCCGACCGGCTACATGGGCGCGGACTTCTGCAATATCCACCCCGGCGACATCGTGGCGGTGTGGGGGTGCGGCGGCGTTGGCTTGATGGCGCAACAGAGCGCCCTGCTGATGGGTGCAGAGAAGGTCATCGCCATTGACCGCTTCCCGGAGCGGCTGGCGATGGCGCGCAAGCTGGGCGCGATTCCGCTCGACTACACGCAGATTGACATCCATGAGGCGCTGATGGAGCTGACCGGTGGCCGCGGGCCGGACAGCTGCATTGATGCAGTGGGGATGGAGGCCAAGGGCGAGGGGCTGACGCAGGTCTACGATCGCACCAAGCAACTGCTGCATCTGGAGACGGATGTGGGCGCGGCGCTGCGGCAGGCGATGTACTCCATCCGCAAGGGCGGCACGCTCTCCATCCTTGGCGTCTATGGGGTGATGGATAAATTCCCGCTCGGCCTGCTGATCAACAAAAGCATCACTGTGCGCACCGCGCAGCAGCATGGCCAGCGCTACATGCAGCGGCTGATTGACCACGTTGCCAAGGGGGAGCTGGACACCGCCTTCATGGTGACGCACCGCTTCTCGCTGGAGGACGCGCCGCTCGGTTACGACATGTTTAAGCACAAGAAAGAGGGGTGCATACGGGCAGTATTCAAGCCCTGATGCCGCCCTGCCCCATCCCAAGCGGATGGGGCAATATCTGAACAATGCCTCCCCGCTGTACAGCTTTTATTTTCCCTATCCTTCCAATGGCAGGGAAAATATTCGCGCCCGTGAGATGCCAGGCCCTCGCTCATTTGCCATTTACTGCCTCAATGTCTTATTTGTTTACAGTGCAAAGTGCTAGCCTTTCCGGGGCGCGCCTTGTAATTCAGCCATATTCGACTATTACTTAAAGGGAGGATGAATAAAGTGCATCGAGTGCAGATGCAGTTCAATGAACTTCCCTACCATGCAACGTAAAAGAGGATTATCAGATGGCTATTAAGACCCTGAAGGATCTTTTCATTCATGATTTGTCGGATGTTTACAGTGCAGAGAAACAAATAACCAGAGCACTGCCAAAAATGGCCCGCGCAGCCGAAGACCCAAAATTAGTCGAAGCATTCAACACCCACCTGGAAGAGACCCAAGGCCAGATTGACCGCCTGGATCGGCTGGTGGAAGCCACGCCAGAAGTGCGCATCAAACGCATGAAGTGCCATGCCCTTGAGGGACTGGTGGAAGAGGCGGTGGAAATCATTGAAGGCGTGGAAAAAGGCCCGGTGCGTGATGCTGGCCTGATCGGCGCCGCCCAGAAAGTGGAACACTACGAGATTGCGACCTACGGTACCCTGCGCGCTATGGCGGAAAGACTGGGCTACACCGAAGCAGTCAAACTGCTGGAAGAGACACTGCAAGAAGAGAAAACCACTGACGAGAAGTTGACGGTGATCGCTGAAAGCCAGCAGCCTGAACAGAAATAACCGGTTTCTCCTGTTGTTGATCTTATTGCCCCGGCGCTGCCGGGGTTTTTTTTATCCTATGTTGGCGGATAAAAAAAAGCCCGCCGAAGCGGGCTGAACAATCAACGTAATTCGTTACAGAGAAATCTGACCGGGCCACTATAACGCGTTATCTCTTCTGGCTGGTTATTTCCGCCCTTATTTAAGAGCAATCCTAACGCGCCTGCGCATTATTTAAACTCTTTGCGTAGACCTAACGTAGCAATTAACAGAATTGTAATATTTCGGCGGGAGAATAAAAAAAGGGCCCCCCCTCCGGGCGGCCAAAATAACCATCAACAGGCAAAACGGGGAGACTATTTTTTACGCGCGGCGGCCTCATTCTCAATCGGCCCGGCAGAGCCGAGATCCGCGCCGGTAACAGGGTTAATCGAAGTGTCAGATTGGGTGCGCATCGCCATGGCTTTCAGGTCAGCGGCCTGCTCGCCGGGCAGGTCAACCGACGCGCTGCCATCCGCGCCATCCACGCCCGCCTGTGGTTCACGCACGTAGTTGAAGTTATCGTCAGAGTTCCAGCTGCCGCGTACCTCCTCCTCACCTGACATGTTGTAGTAGGTGTTGGCGAACTCCGGCATCGGCGGCAGTTTGCCCGGCGGGAAGTTATTGCGGATGGAATAGAGTGCCTTCTCAAAGGATTGCTGGTGCGCCACCTCACGCGTCATCAGGAAGCCCAGCGCATCTTTGATGCCCGGATCGTCAGTGACGTTGATCAGCCGCTCATAGACCATCTTGGCGCGCGCCTCGGCGGCGATGTTGGAACGCAGGTCAGCGGTCGGCTCGCCAATGGTGTCCACGTAGGCCGCAGTCCACGGCACGCCAGCCGAGTTAATCAGCGCCGGGCCGCCGCCGTACAGCAGCGAGGTGATATGGCTGTCATTGCCATTGCCGGTCAGTGAGCGGTACAGCTCCGCCTCTTTCTGCGTGCCCTCGGCCAGATCGCCTTTGGCGCCCTTATTCAGCATGGCGATAATGGTGCCGATAATCTCCAGGTGGCTCAGCTCCTCGGTGGCGATATCCAGCAGCAAATCTTTGCGGCCCGGATCGTCCTCAGCAAGGCCCTGGGTAAAATAGCGGCAGGCTGCCGCCAGCTCACCCTGGGCACCGCCGAACTGTTCGAGCATCAGGTTGGCAAGGCCGGGATTGGGCGCTGCCACGCGGACGGTATATTGCAGTCCTTTTACGCGTTTAAACATTGCTTGCTTCCTCATTTTTATAGGTATGGCAAACCCTCTCCCACGGAATATCAGGCAAGCGACATCGGCCCTGAAAAAAGGGAGGGATCGGTAAACAGGTTTATTGGTGCAGATATCCCGGCGCACGCGCCGGGATCGGGAGAAACACTATTTCTTGGCTTCGGTGTCCGGTGCTTCCGCACGGGCCAGGAATTTCTGGGTGGTATCTGGCAGATGTTCCAGCACCCATTTGGCCATCTCTTTTTCCTGTTCCAGAATCTGGGTAAAGATGCGCTCACCCTCTTGGTCGCCCAGCACTTTCGCTGCCGCAATCAGGGAGGTATAGGACGCGATCTCCAGGTTCTCAAACACGTAACCGCTGATGCTACCCTTGACCACTTCATCGCTGGCGAACATGCCGCCCATTGCCTGGCCCATGGCCGTCACTTTACCGGCAATATCCTTGAAGGTGGAATTGGAGGTGTCATAACGATCAATAACGCTTTTAACCAAACGCTGCTGCTCTTTGGTTTCACTAATATGCTGCTCGATGCGCATTTTCAGGTCAGGATAATGCTCCAGGCGGTCTGCCATGCCTTTCAGCATGGTTTCGGCTTGTTCTTCCATTGCATGGGCATCACGCAGCCAATCAAGATAATTCTCTTGCGTTGTCGTTGTCATAAGTTATCTCCCAGTCATTCACCGTAGAACATCATTTTCCGTTACCTGAATAAGTCTAGACGCAAATGATCATTTAGCCAGTCATGCGGCGGGGCAAGCCCATGATATTTCGTGAAGCGGGATTAATAACTGGCTGAAATAATTAATATTCCGCGCGGGCTGTCATGACACCTCCCAGAACAGGCGAAACCCTGATGGCACCAGGACTGGCGCGCCTTGCGGCCGGTTTATAGGGTGCGACGGATTAGGTGGTTGATGGGGTGAAAATGGACAAAAAAAGCAGAAATCTGAACAGGGAGAACTGGCTGTAAAATAGCGTTTTGGGAGCATTCCTAAACGACTAAAATAGAGATACCCAGCCCGATGGCATCATTCTGATACACAACGGGCAGTTATTTTACATGACGCACATCTATCAGCGCCAAAACACGGTGACATAGGTACCAATGACTAACATAAATATTGCCCAAGCCGTATAGGCAATGGTGAGTTGGGTTTTACCATCTGGCTCATCCGGGCCTGGATCGTTCTGTATTTCGCCGGGTAACTCGCTGTCTTTCATAATATCTTCCTTTTTTACCAGTGTAATTACATGCACGTTTTGGCATGGAGAGATCTGGAGGTTGATATTAGAGGTATAGATCAGCATCCGGCGGGGATCAATATTTTATCCTTACCGTCTGGCGGTGAATTTTCCCTTTGAATACCCAGAAGACATAGGTGTTATAAAACAGTGTGAAGGGGATCACCATCGCGAAACCGGCCAACACAAAGCCTTGGCTGGCCGGCGGCGAGGCGCTGTTGTAGAGGGTGAGCTGAGGCGGTAATACCTGTGGGAACAGGGTAAGGCCAATCGCCAGAAAGCCCAGCCCGGTGGCAGCCAGCAGCAGCATCAGCGCCGTCAGGGCGTAACGGCGGGCAAGCGTCAGATAGAACAGCGCCACCAGCATCGCCAGCACGGCGGCAAAGAGCGCGATCAGCGCGCCATCCTGCCAACGCGCCCGGTTGTGCTCATTCAGGTGCACCAGCCAGATCATCAGCCCCATAAACAGCAGCAGGGTGCCCACGCCACCCCACCCCATCATGCGGCGAAAGTGTTCGCTGAAGGGGCCAGCCATCCGCCACTGGAGCCAGCCAGCACCCAATACCAGATAGAGCACAGTGATCACCAGCCCACAAAAGAGCGTAAAGGGCGTACACCAGAGCAGCGCTTCTGGTGCGGCGGGCGGCACTGGCACTCCCTGGATAAAGCAGCCAAACAGGATGCCCTGAAACAGTGACGCCAGCAGGGAGCCGATGAACACCGCCGCGTCACACCAGCCGGGCGAGCGGGCGCCGTGGCGAAACTCAATCGCTGCGCCGCGCAACACCAGCGCCAGCAGCATGACCACCACCGGCACCAGCATGGTGCTCAAAAAAGTGCTGTAGGCCTCGGGAAACAGCGCCAGCATCCCGCCCAACAGCAGCACCAGCCAGGTTTCATTGGCGTCCCAGATCGGCAGGATTGAGAGCACCACCCGATGGCGATCGGCGGGTTGGCGCGTCAGGCCAAGCCAGATGCCTACCCCCAGATCGGTGCCGTCCAGCAGGATATAGGCCAGCAGGGAGAAGGCCAGCGTGGTCGCCGCCAGCAGCGGCAGCAGTTCGCCGGTCATGGCGGCCCCTCCTGTCGGCCAAGCATCGGCCAGATTTCCGGCGCTGGCCCGGTCTCCCCCGCGTTGGGCGACTGCCGTAACAGGCGCAGCAGCAGGGCCAGCCCAATGCCAAAGGTCAACAGGTAGACCACCACAATCGCCGCCGCGACCGCCAGCGAGAGCGGCAGGCTGAGCACGGTGGCGCTCTCACTGGTGCGCATCAGCCCATAGACGGTAAACGGCTGGCGGCCAGATTCGGTCACCACCCAGCCGGCCAGCATCGCGATAAAGCCGGCTGGCCCCAGTGCCACCATCAACCGGCACAGGGCGCGGCTGGTAAACAGGCGTTTGCGCCACCACTGCACCACGCCCGCCAGCGCGGCGACGGCCATCAGCAGCCCCAACCCGACCATGATGCGAAAGGCAAAAAATACCAGCGCAACCGGCGGCAGATCCGCCGCCGGGAAGGCGGAGAGCGGCTCGATAGTGCCGGAGAGATTGTGCCGCAGATAGAGCGAGCCGAGATGCGGGATCGCCACCTCAGCATGGTTCTGCTGGCTCGCCTGATCGGGCAGTGCAAACAGCCGCAGCGGCTCGCCCTCGCCCGGTGGCGGCCGCTGCCAGCTCCCCTCCATCGCCGCCAGCTTTTGCGGCTGGTGCTCCAAGGTATTCAGGCCATGCAGGTCACCCACCACGATCTGGAGCGGCGTCAGCACTACCAGCGCCGCCATGCCTACCCCATACATAATGCGCGCATGGGGATGGCGGCTGTCGCGTAGCAGGCGATGGGCGGCGCAGGCGGCAACCACCAAAAAGGTAGCGATGGCTGATGCCAGCACCATATGCGTAAAGCGATAGGGAAAAGAGGGATTGAAGACGATCGCCCACCAGTCGGTCGGGATAAAGCGGCC
The DNA here is from genome assembly GCF_005491205.1 of Nissabacter sp. SGAir0207. NCBI lineage: Bacteria > Pseudomonadati > Pseudomonadota > Gammaproteobacteria > Enterobacterales > Yersiniaceae > Nissabacter > Nissabacter sp. SGAir0207. The sequence goes on along the minus strand of NZ_CP028037.1, from coordinate 143,756 downwards.
ATTTTCCGCCAGCCGGAAGCCGTCCGGCGTTTGCATCCAGGCATTGGCCGCCAAAATCCAGAAGGCGCTCAGTATGGCACCTACCGCCACCATGATGGTGGCAATCAGGTGCAAGGTTTTACCAATGCGTGGCAGGCCGAACAGCATCAACCCGACAAAACCGGCCTCAATAAAGAAGGCCACCAGCACTTCGTAAAACATCAGTGGCCCGAGCACCGCGCCAGTGCGGGCGGAGAATGGCCCCCAGTGGGTGCCGAACTGGAACTCCATCACCACGCCGGTCACTACCCCTACCCCCATGTTCAGGGCAAAGATCTTCTGCCAGAAACCCATGATCTCCAGATAGGCGGGCCGCTGGGTGCGTACCCACAGGATCTCAATCACCACCAAAAACAGGGACAAACCAATGGCGAACGCCGCCAGCACGATATGCAGGCCAATGGTGAAGGCAAATTGCGAACGGCTGACCAGCAGCACGAAATCCTGAGTATCCATATTCCCTCCTTCACCAAGTCTATGCGCGGAAAGGGGGTTTGCAAGGCGAAAGCGGCGGGCCAACGGTTGGCGCGAGGTGATATATAAAGATTATGAAAGGTGAAAATGAGAATAAATGATTTGTGTGAAGGCAGTCCCAAGATGGAAAAAGCCGCTTCGGCACGGGTGGTTTAAGCCTATAGTTATACGACGCGCAAAAAACGCGCCGCAGCCCGAGGCTGTGATTATATTATCTGGTTGAATAATCCTTTTATTACATTCATATACAAATGCCGCGTAGAGTGCCAGCTAAGTAAGGATCAGCTATGAAGAGAAAAATCCCTATCCTGAAAAATACATACGAGCAAGTTTATCATGATGCCGGGCCACACCATGCCGTCCCGTTGTTGATTATGTCGAGTGAAGCGGGAACAGAAGTATTCTTTTCACCTAAGCTCAACCAGTTGCAGTTACTTGCTGCATTGGACATTGCCATTATTAATATGACCGCCTACCGGGAGAAAATGGGTCAGCAGGATATTACCGGCGAGGTGTGGAGTGCCGCCAACAGCGACCGGGCCAGCTAACAATGGGGAAAAACCGGGGGCTGATGCTGATTGTCCTCTCCGGGCGCAATCAGCATATACTCCTATAAATCAACCGCCTATCCTAGGTTGATCGGCCGCCTGGCCTACCGCCAGCCATCCTGATTGAAAAGATCGTCGTCATTATTACGTGCAGGGAGTTTACCCATAATGCCCGCCCAATGTTCAACCTGCTGTTTGCTGATATACTTCACTTCGGTCGTACCTGGATGGCTTTCTGAGGGAGTCACATAGGCAATACACGGAAAAAACTTCGGCCTGTTCTGGAACAGCAACTCCTCCACTTCTTCATTATTCATCAGAGGGTTTATTCCTGATCCCGGGAATAAAAGGTACTCATCAAAAAGCCATGTGCGATACTCCACTATATTAGTTAATAGCTTCATAACAGTTCCTTTATCCACTAGCTGTAGAGGGGCACATCAATGTTAGTATGGTGCATTTAGCCATTTTTGGTAGCTATTAAATGAATGGTTTGACACTTCGATGACAAATTAATTTCAACCACCAGAGAAGATCCCTCTTCTTCAAGCAGTTAGTAATTAAGCACTATTTAGATTTTTCCCACAAAACCGATTTACCACATCTTCCATCTAAATGAGATATTACCGCGCCCAAGGGGGTGACAGCGTCACGCCCCCATATAGAGCATCGCATCTGTAGGAAGCACCAAACGGATGCCGCCATAATGATGTGGCAAGGTCAGGTAACTTTCTGCCTGGATTATTTCCTGCATATTGTCGGAGAGCCGCCCGAGCGCTTTTTGCATCTGCTCCAGATAATCATGGGTGTCATACACTTTATCTATGCCTTCCAGCGCATGGTTCATGATTTTGCGCGCCACGTCATTCGGCACGCCCAGTGCCGATAACTTCGACCGCGCGGTACGCCGCAAGTCACGGGTGGTGAACGCCTCCAGACCTAGCCCCCGCTCTGCCCGCACCAGCCGACGCAAGGATTGGGTGATCGCCCCTTTCGACAACGGCAACTCCGGGTTGAGTGGCGAGGGCGCCAGCCAGGGACTGCCGGGGTTAGCGCGGTCGAGCGCCTCAATGCACTGGCGCATCAGTGGGCTGATGGGCAGCGTATGATCGCGCTGGGATTTATTGCGTTTCCCCTGCCGCCAGATGCCCGCCTCCAGATCAAATTCACTGCGCCGCGCGCGCACCACCTCGTCCGGCCGTCGCGCCGAGAGCAGGCAGAGGCGCAATGCCCAGCGGCACTGCTCCGACAGATCCCACATGTCCAGCCCATGCCAGAACACCCAGATCTCTGCGTCGGTCAAGGTACGTTCACGCGGCGGATTGTTGCGGCCGCCGACATCGCGACGTTTCATCGCCCCCAACGGCGAGTGATCCAGATAGCCCTGCGTCTCCGCCCAGCCGAGGAACTGTTTACACAGCGCGAACACCCGCTTGGCCTCAGAGATTTTGCCTTCGGCCAGCAGCAGGTTGAACAGCCGGTTAAGGCGCAAGCGCGTCAGCTTTTTCAGTTGCAGTGTCCCGATGCCGGGCAGCACGTGGTTCAGCAGGGAGGAGATGGCAATCTCGGGCCGACGGCGGGTTATCATTAATGACAGCCGGATCCAGATACGCATGATCTCCTCGACCGTGCCCTCCTCGTCCACATTGTCCAGCTGCGCCAGCGGGATCGCCTGCAACTGTTCCATATACTCCAGAACGTGTCGGCCCACCCGCTCATTAACAAAATCACTGTTCAAATCCATAACGCTTGTTTTTCTGTGAGTTAGCTGAAGGCGGCAGTTATAGCAGGTTCCTCTCCACAGCTCAAAAGCTTTGTGACTCCATACCTAATAAGTCTGGAGTCACAGAAACAAAGCTACGCTCATAATAATGAGGCTGGCAGCATCATGATTGTGATTTATCAGAAACGCATTTAGCGCAAAACGCGCCCACTTGGGCGCGTAAGAAGGGAGACGAAAGCCGGTTTTATACTGGCCCCTGCGCGTGCAGGATGCGCTGTGCATCGGCGTCACTTAGGGTGTAGTCGAAGAAGCGCTGGTAGAACGTCTTGGTGATTTTCAGCATGTCGATGTCAGTGAACCGTGTTGGGTGCAGTGTTTTGGCGGCCCAAGGAATTTGCAGCGCCGCTTCGGTGCCGTAGCGATCCCATGGGAAAACGCCCGCCGGGTTGCGGAACACTTTGCCAGCCTGCTGGGCCTTTAGCGCAGCGAAGATCGGCGCATCACCCGAGTCTGCAATGTTGCCAGCATCGGCACCGAGAATAATCACGTCCGGCTGCCAGGCTAAAATCATCTCCGGTGAAACTTCATGCATATTGCCGGAAATGGATGCCGCGGCATTGCGCCCGCCTGCCGCACGGATCCACTGGTCAATCAGGGTGCCCGCGCCATCCACTTTCAGGGGGTGCAGGGAGGAGATATGCAGCACGCGCGGGCGCTGCGCCTCGGGCAGGTTTGCCAGCCGCTGCCCAACCTGCGTGATCTGCCCATCCAGCCAACTGTTGTAAGCGTTGGCCCGCGCCATCGCATCCGGCGTGCCAAGTACCTCGGCGGTGGTCAGCAGGGATTTTTTCATCGAAGCGTAGTCGGTAAAGCGCATCTCCAGCGTCGGGATATGCGCCTGCCGGTAGGCCGCCGCATCGCTGTCGCCCGCTGGCACAAAGATCACGTCGGTGTTTCGTGCCAGCAGTGCCTCACTGTTGAAGCTGATGCCATGCACTGACAGCGCCTGCGACAGCGACGGTTGCAGGCGGAACATCCACGGTCGGCTCTCTGGATGATTGACGGTGGCGACGATTTTGTCACCGGCACCGAGAGTCATCAGCAGGGAGTGGTGGGCAAACCAGGCATCGGCGATGCGGCGCACCTGTGTCGGCAACGTGACGCGATGGCCAGTATCATCTGTTACCTGTCGGGGGCCATCTGCGGCAAATGCGGGCAATGTGGCGGTGAAAAACAGGGAACATGCCCAAGCTGCCATGCGGGATCTGACCATAACCTACCTGCCTGAAAGAGGAGAAAGGCGTACCATAACATAGCGCTATATATATTTATATATATCGAAACCATAGGGCGCGCCGACCAATCGTTATATACATTCATATATATCGCTGTGCTACCCTAGCCGCCCTTTTTTTATTGCCTATGGCTTTCGGCGCTTCGCCGTTTTGATTTTATGATGAGCACAATGCACAGATTTACCCGCCATGCCCTTGCACTGGCGGTGCTTTCCGCCCTGCCGGGCTACGCCTGCGCCAGTGATGACACCCTGACCGTGACCGCCAATCCAGCCACCACCGGCAGCGAGCCAGCCGCCACGGAGAAACGCGCCTCGCTCGGCAACTTGGGCAAGCGCGAGATCCGCAATACGCCCTACTCCGTCCAGAGCGTCTCCCCAAGTGTGATGACCCGGCAGCAGCTGAAGGATGCGAAACAGGTCTACCGTTATATGCCCTCTGTGCAGGGTGATGGCGCACGGCCACAGACGCGCGGTATGCAGGGTAGCGTGGTGCAGAACAGCCTGTTGGACGGGCTGAATATCGTCTCAACCACCCAATATCCGGTCGAACAGTTTGATCATATTGAAGTATTGAATGGCTTGGGTGGCGCGCTCTATGGCCCGGCCAACCCGGCAGGGATGTTCAATTTTGTCTCCAAACGCCCTACCGATCTGCCCCAGCACAGCCTGACGCTGGGCGGCGGCACCGACGGCAGCCGGCTGGTTGCCACCGACCTCAGTGGCCCGATCGACAGCAACGATCGCGTTCGTTACCGCCTGAACCTGCTAGATGATGAGGGGCACAGCTATGCCGCCAACAGCCGTAAACGTCGCCAGCTGTTCAATCTGGCGCTGGATGCCAACCTCACTGACCAGACAGTGCTGGAGACCACCTTCAGCTATTACCACTACTATGCCAAAGGGCTGCCCGCCAATTATGCCTTGGCCAGCGGCGTCGCGTTCCCGTCGGCATCACGCATCGATAAGGATCGTTCCGGTCAGTATTATGCGGGAAATGACGATAAAACCCTGACCGCCTCACTGCACCTCAAGCATGACTTTGACGGCAACTGGCAGGGGGAGATCGCCGTGCTGCGCCAGATCGCTGACCGCGAATCGACCGCCGTCACCAACACTTTCCTGAACAATGACGGAAGCTACAAGACCACCGCGTCCACCTCCACCGCCAGCCGCTTTACCATCAACAGCTACTTTGCCAACCTGACCGGCGAAGTAGAGACTGGCTGGTTGAAGCACGATCTGGCGGTCGGGATGCGCGGTTTTGTCTGGAAGAATTACAACCCGCGCAATGGCGGCAGCTACACGCTGGGCGAGGCGAGTCTGGATAATCCGCAGCGCTTTGCGGAGCCGGACTACCCGGACTACACGGATCGCTACCACTCGGCGACCACCACCCAGCAGGCATTCCTGTTGAGCGATACCCTGACCTTCTCACCGCAGTGGAGCCTGCTGCTCTCTGGCAGCGAGAGCTTCCTGACCTCGGCCAACTACGGCAAAAGTGGCGTGCGCAGCAGCCAGTCCGATGACAGTGGCTTTAGCGGTTCTGCCAGTCTGATGTACAAGCCAGTCGATCCGCTGACGCTCTATGTCACCTACGCCGACAGCCTGCAACAGGGCGACGTGGCACCAAGCGGGGCCAGCAATGCCGGATCGGTGCTCTCCCCCTACCGCAGCAAGCAGACCGAGGTGGGCAGCAAACTGGCCGTGGGCCGCACGTTGCTGACCGCCGCGCTGTTCCAGATTGATCGCCCCTACGCCTATACCAATAGCCAGGGGGAGTATGCGGTGGATGGCGCGCAGCGTAACCGCGGGCTGGAACTGATGGCAGACGGGGATGTATTGCCGGATCTGCACCTCTATGGCGGCATGACCTGGCTGGACCCGCGCCTGCGTGACAGCGCCAATGCCGACGCCAAAGATAAGCAGATTGTCGGGCTGCCGCGTTACACTGCCAGCCTGTTGGCGGTCTATACCCTGCCAATGCTGAGCGGAACGGAGATCCATGTCGGGGGGCGCTACGTGGGCCGCAGGCCGACGGACAACGCGAATGATAACTGGACGGGGAGCTACGCCACCTTTGATGCTGGCGGCAGCTACAAAACGCGGTTGTTTGAGACGGATACCACCTTCCGGCTGGATATCACCAACCTGACCAACCGCCACTACTGGACGAATATCGTGCCGGGCGGCTTGAATGGCTACAGCGGTGCGGGCTATGCCTCGGCCCAACTGGGAGAGCCGCGCATGGCACAGCTCTCGATGCAGATCGCCTTCTAATAAAGGCATCGCCCGGCGCAGAGGCCGGGCGATGGATCAGTGTTTGGTTTTGTCCGTTTCAGGCTCTTTGTCGCCGGCTTCCGGCGCACTGTGCGGATCGTCTTTATCTTCGGCCTTGGACGGCGCAGGATTCTGATGCTTGTCGTTTGGTTTATCGCTAGCAACATAACTCGGGTTCATCGCGTGCTCCTCACGGGTTGATCGTTATCCAGACTTTCATTCGCAAAAACGAAAGGTGAATGAAGAGTATAGCCAAAATTCCACGCCCCGCCGCCCGCCTTCCCGCCGCTAACGCAACTGGTTGCCAGAGAGTTGGTTGATCAGCACCTCGCACAGCGGCCACTCGCCGTAGCCCGCCTCACTGTGCAAGTGGCCAGCGCCCTTGATAATCCGCAAGTCGCTACCCCAGGCGGTGGCCAGTTGGTTGGCGCGCGTCAGGCTTAGGTGCTCATCGTTATCACTGGCAACCATCAGGCTCGGGAAGGGCAACCGTGCCAGCGACAGTGGCCGTTGCAGGCGGATTGGCGGCAGGGCGTACGGCGCATCCACATCCGCGGGGGCCACCAGCAGCGCGCCCTTGATGCGGGCATCGGGATAATGCGCTGCCCACTGGGTGATGGCTACCGCTCCGCAGCTATGCCCGATCAGCACAATCTCCCCCTCCAAGGGTGCGAGGGTCTTTTGGATGCCCTCAATCCACGCCTGCCGCTCGGGCCGCTCCCAATCCTGTTGCTCAACCCGCATAATCTGCGGGTATTTCTGTTCCAGCAGGGTCTGCCAGTGGTGTGGCCCAGAGTTGGTGTAGCCGGGCACGGTAACAAAATGCATGGTGAAGTTCCTTATCAAAGTGACGTTGTCACGTTTAGCGAGACCAGCACCCCAGCATAGGGTGCACGGGCCAGCGCGACAAGCGTTTACTCCTCGCGTTTCAGCGCCAGCAGCGCCGGGATCTGCTCCTGCGGAATGGCATGGGAGAAGAGGTAGCCCTGCATCTCATCACAGCCCGCCTCAGCCAGCACCGCCATTTGCCCCTCGGTCTCCACCCCTTCGGCGGTGACTGTCAGGCCCATCGCCCGCCCCAGCCGCACCACGGACTCAATGATGGCGCCCGAGTTCTCCCCCTCGCCGAGGTTCTGGATAAAGGAGCGGTCAATCTTGATCTTGTCTACCGGGAATCGGCTGAGGTAGCTGAGGCTGGAGTAGCCGGTGCCGAAGTCATCCAGCGCGATCTTGAACCCGGCCTCACGCAGCGCCAGCAGCGTCGCGCGCGAGATCTCATCGTCATCCAGCAGCACGCTCTCGGTGATCTCCAGCTCAATCCGTGTCGGGTCGGTCTGCTCCTCCGCCACGATATGCTGTACCCGCTGGGCAAAGCCGTTGGTGCGGAACTGCACCGGCGATATGTTCACGGCGATAAACAGGCCCGGCCAGCCGTGGGCCGCGCGGCACGCCTGCCGCAACACCCACTCCCCCAGCGGGATGATGATGCCGTTCTCCTCGGCAATCGGAATGAACTCCTCTGGGGCAATTTGTCCACGCACCGGGTGCTGCCAGCGCAGCAACGCCTCAAGCCCGATGATCTGCTGGCCGCTGATGCCCACCTGCGGCTGGAAGTGCACCGCCAACCCCTGCTCGTTGAGCAAGGCATTGCGCAGATCCGTGGCGAGTGCCTGCCGCGTTTTGACAGAGTCATCCATCGACTGCTCAAAGTAGCGGAAGTGGCCGCGCCCCTCATATTTGGCGACATAGAGGGCAATGTCCGCCTTGCGCATCAGCTCGCCACGCTCGATGGCATCCGCCGGTGCCAGCGCCACGCCAATGCTGACGCCAATAAAGGTATCGTTGCCAGCCAGCAGGAAGGGGCGCTCGATCGCCACGTGGATGCGCTGGCAGAGCGCCTGCACATCGCTCAGCTCCTGCACTTCGCTCTGCACAATCACGAACTCATCGCCGCCGATGCGCGCCACGGTGTCGGTTTTGCGTACCAGCCCGTTGAGCCGCGACGCCACTTCCTTAATCAGGCCATCGCCCGCGCCGTGGCCCAGCGTGTCATTGACGTTCTTGAAGCGATCCAGATCGAGCACCAGCAGCGCAGTATAGCCACCGTTGCGCAGGGTCGCCGCCAGCGAGTGCGACAGCCGATCCTCCAGCAGCGCGCGGTTTGGCAGGCCGGTCAGCACGTCATGGAACGCCAGGTGCTGCGCCTGCGCCTCGCTGGCGCGCAGCTCAATCATCGATTTTTGCAAGTTGAGGGAGGAGCGCCAGAGCGAGCGGACGATCACCGCAATCACCAGCAGGAACAGCAGCGCAGAGAGCGCCGTCGCCGGGCCAATGACGCTGAGCATCCGGCTGCCGGGGCGCTCTGGCTGCCAGGTCAGGTAGCCCATCGGCTGCCCCGCGCGCGCATGGAGGGGAATACTGTGCTCGCCCGGCAACTGCCCCGGCCGCGGGCTGTAGTGCAGGCCGGCAATCATGCTGCCCTGTGACAGCTCATCCAGATAGCCATCATTCAAGAAGCGCAGGCTGACCAGCGTAAAGGGGCGGCCGCCCAGCGGGACATTGATTGGGCTGGCCGCCATGATCATCGGCTCGCCCCTGACCATCACCATGTCAGAGAGAGTGGTGGTGCGGGAGCGGCTGTGCTGCGCCGGTGAGGAGTGGCGGGCCGCCTGATCGCCACGCTGGCGCAATTGGTTGAGGCGTGGCACCACCTCCTGTGGCAGGACGGTGGGGTCTGGGCTGGCGACGCCATTGATGGAAGCAAAAACCAGCCGGTTCTCCGCGTCGAAGATAAAGACCTGCTGATGTTTGAACATGCTGAACAGCCAGTTGCCGACATTGTCGTTCAGCCAGTTGGTGTCGATGGGCTGTTGGTTCAGCTGTTGCCCCAGCGGCGGCCAGGCGGCGACGCTGCGTTGCTGTCCTGCCAGCTCACCCAGACTATGATTAAGGGAGGTGGTCAGGATGCGCGTCTCCTGCTCCAGCTCACGCTGGTTGGTGTTATGCCCAAGCCATACCAGAAACAGCGTGATCAGCGTGAACATCACCAATAGCACGGTCGCCAGCGGATAGAGCATCTGCCGGTTAAAGCGGCGGCGAAAGCCATCGGGGAGGGTCAAATTGCTGAGCATGGGCGGTTCCGGACTGGTGGACGCGATCCGTTAAGATTAGTACAAAAATCAATCTTGTTAATGCTTCACCGCAGAGGGCGGCGGCAAGCGCGCCCGGTGGCAAGAGAAAAATCAGAGAGGCCGTCAATTGTCTGAAAATGGCTGGCAAAACCGGCCGCAGGCCAGAAAACAACGGCTTGAAACGGGAATCGCTCAGGTTATATTCATATTAGATATGTATATAACGATAAAGCATAAGCATAGCCAATATTGTTCTGGTTGCCCTACCCTAAGTTAACCTACACTCGCGAAAAACACTCTTAAGGCAAACCTATGAAATTCAACGCCCCAACCTTGATTGCCCTGGCCCTGGCGGCCTCATTTTCCGTCTCGGCGGCGACCCCGCCCGATACCTTGGTAATTGCCCAATCGATTGACGACGCCAGCAGCCTCGACCCGGCGCAGGGTTTTGAACTGACCTCCGTGCAGGCATTCACCAACCTTTACCAGCGTCTGGTGCAGTCTGACCCGCAAAACCCGACTGACATCAAACCGACCCTCGCCAGCAGCTGGCAGCCGGGTAGCGACAACCGCAGCATGACCTTCACCCTGCGTGACGGCGCGACCTTCTCCAGCGGCAACCCGGTGCGCCCGGAGGATGTGATCTTCTCCCTCTCCCGCGTGGTGAAGCTGAACCTTGAGCCATCGTTTATCCTGACCCAGCTGGGCTGGACGGCGGAGAACGTCGACGCCAACCTGAAAAAGGTGGGTGACAATCAGGTGCAGGTGAGCTGGAGCGCCAACGTCAGCCCGACCTACGTGCTGAGCCTGCTCTCTGCGCCGGTGGCCTCAATCGTTGATGAGAAGACCGCGATGGCGCACCAGCAGAAAAATGACTACGGCAACCAGTGGCTGATCTCTCACTCTGCTGGCAGCGGCCCCTACCAGATCCGCCGCTTCATCGCCCATGAGGTGCTGTTGCTCTCCGCCAACCCGACCTCACCGGCGGGTGCTCCGAAGCTGAAAAACGTGCTGATCAAGAACGTGCCGGAGCCAGCCGCCCGCCGCCTGCTGCTCGAGCAGGGCGATGCGGATATCGCACGTAACCTGGGCGCTGACCAGATGGCCGCGCTGAAGGGCAAGGCGGGCGTCAAGCCGGTTGCCTACCCGATGGCCTCCCTTTACTACGTGCAGTTCAACATCGACGCCTCGCCAGCGCTGAAGAACCCGGCATTCTGGGAGGCTTCCCGCTACCTGTTCGACTACCACGGCATTGCCGACGATCTGCTGAAGGGCCAGTTCCAGGTGCACCAATCCTTCCTGCCGGAAGGTTTCCTGGGCGCGCTGAATGACAACCCGTATACCTTCGATCCGCAGAAGGCCAAAGAGATTCTGGCGAAAGCGGGGCTGAGCAACGTCAGCTTCAAACTCTCCGTCAGCAACCAGCCGCCCTATCTGGACATCGCACAGGCGTTGCAGGCCAGCTTTGCCAAGGGTGGCGTGAAGGTGGAACTGCTGCCGGGCATCAGTACCGAGGTGGCGTCCAGCGTCAAGGCACACAAATATGAGGCCACGCTGAATGCGTGGGGCGCGGACTACTTCGACCCGAACACCAACGCCGCCGCCTTTGCCTATAACCCGGAAGATGGCAGCACCACGCTGGCGATGCGCTCCAACTGGCACATTCCTGAGCTGACCAAGCAGGTACTGGCCGCCACGGCAGAGAGCGACAAGGCCAAGCGCGTGGAGATGTACCAAGCCATGCAGCGTGAAGTGCAGAAGAACTCACCTTACGTGATCGGTTTGCAGGCGCGTAATCTGGTGGCGCTGCGCGACAACCTGCAAGGCTACGTGCAGGGCATTAACCCTGACATGGTTTACTACAATCAGGTCAGCAAGTAATGGCCGCAGTAAATCCTGAAGCCGGGGCGACCCGGCTGTTTTTACGCCGTGCCAGCCGGGTGGCGACCGGCCTGCTGTCGGTGGCGATCACCCTGCTGGGGCTGCTGGCCTTCACCTTCGCTCTGTCACGCCTGTCGCCGGTCGATCCGGTGTTGCAAGTCGCTGGCGATCACGCCAGCGCAGCCACCTATGAGCAGGTGCGCCGCGATTTGGGTCTCGACCAGCCGGTGCTGATGCAGTTCGGCCACTACATTGAGCATCTGGCGCAGGGTGACATGGGCATTTCGCACATCACCAACCAGCCAGTGCTTGACGACCTGATGCGCACCTTCCCGGCCACCGTGGAGCTGGCCACCTGCTCGATCCTGTTTGGCGCGATTTTTGGCATCTCGCTGGCGCTGCTCGCCGCCTGGAAACCCGGCAGCCTGCTGGACAACGTGGCGCGGCTGGTGTCGCTGCTCGGCTACTCGGTGCCGATCTTCTGGCTCGGCCTGCTCGGGCTGCTGCTGTTCTATGCCGTGCTGCACTGGTCAGCCGGGCCGGGGCGGCTGGATGATCTCTACGTCTATACGCTGGAGCCAAAAACCGGCTTCGTGCTGATTGATACCTGGCTCTCCGGTGACCGGGAGATGTTCCTTAACGCGCTGGCGCACCTGTGGCTGCCGGTGGTGGTGCTCGGGCTGCTGGCGATGGCCAGCATTACGCGTCTGCTGCGCGCTGCCCTGCTGGAGGAGAGCAACAAAGAGTATGTGACGCTGGCGCGCGCCAAGGGCGCAAGCCGGGGCCGCATCCTGCTGCGCCATATCTTCCCGAACGTGCTGGGCACACTGATCACCGTGCTGGCGCTCTCTTACGCCAGCCTGCTGGAGGGTGCGGTACTGACCGAGACGGTCTTCTCCTGGCCGGGCGTCGGGCGTTACCTGACCACCGCGCTGTTCGCCTCGGATGCGCCAGCGATTTTGGGTGGCACGCTGCTGATCGGCACCTGCTTCATCATCCTGAATGCGCTGGCGGATGCCCTGACCTACCTGACTGACCCGAGGACTCGATGACGCAACATCTCTCTGACGTGGAGCCACTCACCCCGCGTCGCCGTCGCCGCCGGGTGACCACCCTGGCGGTTGGCGGCACCCTGATTGCAGTGCTGCTGCTGGTGGCGCTGTTCGCGCCCTGGCTCGCGCCTTTTGATCCGAACGCGCAACAGATGTCGGCGCGCCTGCTGCCGCCCTCGGCGCTGCACTGGTTTGGCACCGACGGCTTTGGCCGCGATCTCTATTCGCGCGTGCTGTATGGCACTCGCCCCACCCTGCTGCTGGTGATGCTGATTCTGGTGCTGACCATCCCGGTCGGGATGCTGATTGGCATCAGCGCCGGTTACCTCGGTGGCTGGACCGAGCGTGTGCTGATGCGCATTACCGACATCTTTATGTCGCTGCCCAATCTGGTGATTGCGCTGGCGCTGGTGGCGATGCTCGGCCCCGGTTTACTGAATGGCGCGCTGGCACTGGCCTTGACCAGCTGGCCGCCCTTCGCGCGGCAGGCACGGGCGGAGACGCTGGCCCTGCGCCGCAGTGACTACCTGGCCGCCGCCCGGATGCAGGGCATCAACGGCCTGCGCCTGATGTTCGGCCATATCCTGCCGCTCTGTATGCCGAGTGCGGTGGTTCGCGCCGCCCTGAGCCTCGGTGGCATCATCCTGTCGGCGGCGGGCCTCGGCTTCCTCGGCATGGGCGTACAGCCGCCGACCGCGGAGTGGGGTTCGATGGTGGCCGAAGGCAGTAAAGTGATTTTTGACCAGTGGTGGGTCGCCGCCGCACCGGGTGGCGCCATTCTGTTCGCCAGCCTGGCCTTTAACCTGACAGGCGACGGCCTGCGTGACCGACTGGATACCCGTAATGGCCATTGATACTGCCCCTCTGGTCGTAGCCGACCGGCTGCGCATCTCCGTTGCCGACAGCGGCGCCCCGCTGGTCAATGACCTGACCTTCTCCCTTGGCCGTGAGCGCGTGGCGCTGGTGGGCGAGTCCGGCTCTGGCAAGTCCCTCACCGCCCGCGCGCTGATGGGGCTGCTCTCGCCATCACTGCGGGTGCAGGCACGCACCCTGACGGTGGGCGGCGAGGCGATCCTGAACCTGAGCGAACGCCGCTGGGGCCAGTTGCGTGGCAACCAGATCGCGATGGTGATGCAAGACCCTAAGTACGCCCTCAACCCGACGCGCACCATTGGCTGGCAGGTTGAGGAGCCGCTGAAGCTGCACAGCGCCCTCTCCCGCGCCGAGCGCCGCGAGAAGGTGTGCGCGATGCTGGACGCCGTGGGCCTGCCGCAACCGAGCGAGCTGATGAAGCGCTATCCGCACCAGCTGTCGGGCGGCATGGGACAGCGCGTGATGCTGGCGATTGCGCTGATCACCGAACCGCAGTTCCTGATTGCCGATGAGCCGACCTCGGCACTCGACCACGCGATGCGCGATCAGGTGCTCGGCCTGATCCGCAAGCTGGTTGAGGAGCGCAACATGGGCCTGCTACTGATCAGCCACGATCTGCAACAGGTGGCCGATCACTGTGACCGGGTGATGGTGATGTACAAGGGCGACATTCTTGACGCCTTGCCGGCCGCCGAACTGCCGTTCGCGACCCATCCCTACACCAGCACGCTGTGGGCCTGCCGCCCCAACAAATCGACGCATGGCAAGCCGCTGCCGACGCTGGATCGCGCCGCTCTGGAGGCTGACCGTGGGAATCATTGATCTGAATGGCCTGAGCGTGTCACACCGTCAGGGTTACGAGATGCGCACCGTGGTGCATGACGTGTCGCTGACCGTGCAACCCGGCGAGTGTTTTGGGCTGGTCGGCCCCTCCGGCTGCGGCAAATCGTCGCTGCTGTGGGTGATGGCCGGGCTGAACCCGCACTGGGAGGGGCAGATGCAGTTGGCTGGCCATCAGGCGACGCCGGGCAAAGCCTTCACTGGCGACCTGCGCCGCGAGGTGCAGATGGTATTCCAGGATCCCTACGCCTCGCTCCACCCGCGCCACCGCCTGCGCCGCACGCTGGCGGAGCCGCTGAAGCTGTTTGGCTTCGACAATGTGAATGACCGCATCAATGACGGCTTCCGCCATGTGGGGCTGGATCCGGCGATGGCCGATCGCTACCCGCACCAGCTCTCCGGCGGTCAGCGCCAGCGCGTGGCCATTGTGCGCGCCCTGCTGCTGCAACCGAAAGTGCTGCTGCTCGATGAGCCAACCTCTGCGCTGGATATGTCGGTACAGGCCGAAGTGCTAAACCTGCTTAATGACCTGAAGCAGCAGGATAAGCTGACAATGGTGCTGGTCAGCCACGACCCGGATGTGATTGACCACATGTGTGACCACGCGGTGCACATGGCAGCCGGGCGGATTGTTGGTTAACACCCAAAAACGACGAAGCACAGGCGCAATGCAAATTGCGCCTTTTTTGTGGGGTCTGCTCGGAAAGACATCCTATGGCAAGACTCTTTTTTGATCAAAGGAGGTTGCGGCGGATTCTCAACCTTTGAAAACCACCTGCTCATGTGGCCCTGTCGTTTACAAAGCCAGAGATTACTCATTAAAAATAAGATTAAGGTCATCCTTAGGAGCCTTTCCTATTACTCTATCGGACCGATCCCCGCCCCGTCGGTTCTATAGAATCTGAACGAACCCAGCCAATGACAGCGTCTCCATTTTTCCTGAAAAACATAACCGATGAAAAACCGTTATATTGAGCGTAAACACTAACCACATCACCCTTAATTATGAAGGTATCTTTAATTTTACATGCTTCATTAGGGGCACTATAAAAATACACCCTTGGCTTATACTTAACTATATAGTTTGATTGTGCCGTTGGCTCTATTGATTGTTTTTGTTCAGCCAATTTATTTTTATCGCCGCATCCTCCCCATGATAAAAATGAAGATGCGATCAAAGACAAAAACAATACAGACTTCATAAGATTCCCTCTTTGTTCATTTGGCTCATCAAATCACTTGTATAATTTGGATTATTAACGTGCCCAGGCCCTGCCAGCGCGTGTCCTCCAGTAAGCATTTGGTACATTGCTTCTGATAATCTGGCTTCGTGATACATGGTAATTAGAAGAAAGACTCTCAAGGAGAGCCTTTCTTCTAGAACCCTATTTTTTACTGAACTGAATGAAGGAACTGATTCCTATCTTTACATTCGATGTCTGAGAACCGCTTGCCCATAAATTCGCAATGATATTTTATGTAATCGTCCCATTTAGGCTGTGTCATAGGTTGCTTCACACCTCTATTAACCTCTTTTGTAATTATTGCACTTAGCTCACGATTTCTCTCATATGTTTGCTGATACAGGCAAGCATTTTGATTTATTTTATACTCAGCGCCATCATCAGGGGTATATGCACAAATTTCATCCCTGGCTTTAAGCCATAATCTTTGTGAATGCATGACTTCATTTTTTATAGCAGGAAATGATTTGATTATACTCTGGTATAAATAATTAAGAGTGCCATCTTCTAATTTGTAGTTATTGTAGGAGCATTGTTCCAATGCAGCTGTATTTTCACTCGTACAATTTTCATAAGCAAATGTAGAAAAACTGATTAAAGACAATAGTAAGAATCTTTTCATTGAGACAACCCTTCCTCAAATAACTTAGCCTCATCTTCTCTTCGAGTTATCAACCCATCCAAACCTTTACCAACCCAAAGCCTTTTCATAGATCGGAACTGATTAGGAATGTCATTCAAATCACCTGAAACAAAGTCATCATGTATATTTTTCATTTCCACACGTGATTCAGCGCTTGGTTTTGTGAAGGAAGTACCGCGGTTAATTACTAACGAAAGCATTGCACCTTGGCAATGCGGATGAGTGTTTAAAACCTCAGGATATGTATCTACAACTATTTGTGCATATTCTGATTTCATTTTCATCGCTAAAGATACAGCATCCTCTTTGCTAATTGTTATATCATCTAGCGAAGGAATAATAGCTACTGCATCACTTCCTGTCAGCCGAATAGCCTTTTCTAGTCGAGTCAGCTGCTCCGTAGTAAAGTAACCTGAAAGCATAGCCCGCATTTTAGATACAGTTTGTTGCCCTAAATCAAAGCCATACCCAATTGTAACACCACTAGCACTACTACCTTTAGGTACATAAGGGCGCTTTTGATATCCTTCTGCTTTTAGAATCAACTCTGCTGATTTTTTAGATATTTTATAAATACCCAAACTAGTTTCAAAGTCGAACGTTTCACTAAATTTTACTGCAATAGCATCAAGAAACACAATTGGGTGCATGTGCCATAATGCTTCACCGCTGCGGATCTCCGGTACATTTTGCATCCACACCAATTTGTTGATGAAATCCCGGTTATACAGCGCCAGATCCGGGTATTTCTTTGCCTGCTCATCCAGCGCAGCCTGCCACAGGGCTGACATCCCATCTTTCAACCATTCGCTGTGATGTTTCACCACCAGACGCTGTACTTGATATTGGATATGCGGTTGTGCGTTATGCAAAAATCGCCACAGTTCGCCGGCATCAATCACACCATCCTTGTTCAAATCCATCAGTTTCAGCAGTCTCTGGTATTTCTCGATGTAACTCGAAGAATACATATCCCGCGTTTCACTCCGGGCCAATGCTTCCAGCCGCCCATATATCTGGCGCAGCCATCCCTCTTTCGGGGTTTGAAAGATACTTTGCGGCGCATCCTCCTGCTCCAGCGGCATAAAGCCCCGCTTTTCGAGATCAAATTGATTAACTCTCTCCACATCTTCCGCTGTCATCCAAGCCAGTTCGGCAGGAATGTAATACCATGTCTTGCCGTCAGCCTCTAATTTCCGGCACTCACTTTCCGGCGTGTAACGCTCTGCGGTACTGAGCGAAGGGTCTCCGCTCACGCCGGCCACCACAAACGTTTTATCACGCTCCCTGTACATCCAGCGGGTTTTATCTGCCAACGTGTGCAGCTCTGCCGAACCGGTCGTCACTCCAGCTTTGTTCGCCAGATAATTCTTCATCCGCGCATCCTGGCTGAACACCTCCAAATGGCAGAAGTACTGCGGGCCGCCATATGGATGTTCATTAAGGCCCAGGTGGCCTATAAGCTCTCCGGCCTTGATCACCGGCGCATCTGCTCCGGAAACTGTCACCACCTGATTAAATACACCATGCTGGCGGGCAGCCTGCATCCATGCGGGCAGCGCAACTCCTTGCAGCTTCACAAACTTATCCAGCCCGGAAATCCAGCCAGATTCCCCAGCAGATAATCCGCTTTTCGCTCCTTCCGGTATCGACACCACGGACACGAAGATAAACGGGGCAGGCCTGCCGTTCAGCAGGAATGAAGCCTCCTGCTTAATCTCCACCACGGCACCACGTGGCAGCGTCGTCTGACTATCTCGCGGTACTTCATAGTGGTGCAGCGCATCGCGGGGAACGTTGACCCCTTCCTTTAGTCCGCTACGTATCCAGCCGGGAAACGTGTTGTCCTGGCGAATTTTGAGCGAGCTGGCGGTCACGGTGGCAATCGGCATGTCTGTGATACCGTACTCAGATAGCGGGGCTATCTGCATCCACAGAGTATAGAAATCCAGTGCGTTTTCGGGTTTGTCTTTATCCGGGGTACAAGTGGATTTGATGAGTACGAAGGTGGAACTGAATTTCAACATCTTTTTCCCGAATGCCGCCGTCTGATAATCGTCATTCAGCCGCCAGACAACCACCTGACCATCGGTCATAGATTTCAATCCATGACTGTCGGTTTTGAAAATCGCGTTGCCAGCAAAGCTTTCATAGAGGTGAATCCCCCCATGCCAGTGCTCTGCTTGCTTCATTAGCCAGTGGGTATCTCCCCCACTGCCCTGCATGGCTGCCATGAAGCCTATTGCCGAACGGTAGCCGTCAACCGGAAATACCATTTTCATTCCATTATCCTTAATCTTTTAATGGCTATTTGCCCATCATACACCGTTCATGGCATAACCAAAATTTCCTATATGGCCTAGGTTGTTACTGAACATCGCATTGTTCCGGAGACATGCACACAATGGGCGTTGTTGGCTGCTTTTTGGCTAAGCCCTATAGGTCAGCAATCCAGCGAGAGCACTCATAACAGGGTTTTCGGTGACCTGAAAAGCGGCCGCCAAGTGAGCTAGCGGTCAATGTGATTGCTGCCCAGCACTGTCTTTTACACTGGAGATTAAGTGATCGTTGATTTTGAATAATAAACTAAAAGTATGTTGTAACTACTTGCGTGGTGTAAATACATTGCTAAAAAAGCCGGCTATTGCCGGCCTTGGGGATTAGAAATCAACGGAGGCGGAGAGCACCACTTCGCGCGGATCGCCGATCGCGATACGCAGGTTGCTGGCGCTGGAGGTGTAGTAGGTGGTGTCGAACAGGTTTTTCACGTTCAGTTGCCACTTCACATCGTAGCCACTGTAGGGCGTGTGCCAGGCGACAAAGGCGTCGGCTACCGTGTAGTCATCCAGCCAGAAACTGTTGGCGGCGTCGCCCGGTCGCTTGCCAACATAACGACCGCCGACACCGGCGCGCAGGTCATCATTGGCAATCAGCCCGGTATGGCCAAAATCATTGGTCAGGAACAGCGCGGCCGTGTGGCGCGCGGTGTTGGGCATCCGCATCCCACGGTTCTCTGGGTCCTCTTTGACCCGTGCGTCGGTATAGGCATACGATCCCACCAGACTCAGGCTACGGGTCAGTTGGCCTGCCATATCCAGCTCCACGCCCTGTGAACGCACCTGCCCAGCGGTGCGGGTATAGGTTTCGCCGCCAATCGTCTCGCTCACCATCACATTGCGCTTGCGGATGTCATATAGCGCCAGCGTGCCGGTAATGCCGTTAGACGTGTCAATTTTCGCGCCCACCTCATACGCCTTGCCCTGCTCCGGTGGCAGCGCACCAATCTGTGTGGCAATGGAGGAGTTGGGCTTGAACGACTCGGTATAGCTGGCGTAAAGACTCGACCAGTTATTTAGGCTGTAGACCACGCCCACGCGCGGCACCAGTTTGCTGTCTGAACTCTGGGTATTGGTGACGAATGGGCGGCCCTTGCCGGCCATCACGTCGAAGCGGTCGTAGCGCAGGCCGCCAATCAGTTGCCAGTGCTCATCCAGACGCAGCACGTCCTGCATAAACAGCCCACGGCTGTCGATGTTCTCACGCTGGTCGCTGTCCTTGGCGCTGACGGCGGTGCTGGTATCCAACAGGCCATAGACCGGATCATAGACGTTAAACAGGCTGTTCTTGGTTTTGGTGCCGCGGATCATGTCGCCCCGGTAGGTGCGGTCGGCCTCATAATCGACGCCCATCAACAGCTGGTGGTTGACGCGCCCCCAATCAACATCGCCATTTAAGGAGAGTTGCGCGATCTGGGTACGGGCATTGGCGGCAGCCGTCGAGTCGGCCTGGCGCGTCAGGATACCTGTGTCGGCGTCATAGGCGGTGGCGCGCGCCTGATTGTCGCTGTAGCGGTTGCGGTTGAAGGAGTAGGTAAACTGGGATGACCAGTTCTCGCTCAACGCCTGATCGGCTTGGAAGGTCAGGGTGTCCTGATCACCACGCGTGGCGTTGTAGGTTTCGTCGAAACGGCGCTCACGCGGCACATTGACCGGCTTGCCGGTGTTGGTGTCCAGCACCGTGCCGCGATCAAAGGGCACCAGATACTCCATATGCTCCCAGGAGAGCCGCACCACCGTGCTGTCGCCCACCCACATCAGGGAGGGCGCCACCACGGTCTGGCGTGTACGGCCAAAGTTGCGCCAGTAATCCGTCTCACTGTGATCGACAATCAACCGGCCAGCAAACCCGCCGCCCAGTGGGCCAGTGACGTCAAGCTGGCCGCCACCGCCGCCAAAGCTGCTGGTGCGCCCTTCCAGATGCACATGCGGCGTCATCTGCGGTTTTTTGCTGATGATATTGACCATCCCACCCGGTTCATTCATGCCGTAGAGCATCGACGACGGGCCTTTCAGCACCTCCACCCGTTCAGTGGTCGGCGTGAAGTTACGCGCCTGAATGGAGCGCAGCCCATCGCGCAAAATGGAGCCGTCGCGGTTGTCGCCAAAGCCACGTTTGATCACCGCATCCTGGGTGCCGCCCAAGGTGTTGGACTGGGTAATGCCGCTGACGGTGTAGAGCGCCTGATCGAGGCTGCTGGCATCCTGATCCTCCAGCACCTGTTTCGGCACCACGGTAATGGATTGCGGCGTCTCGACGATGCGGCTCTCGCTGCGGGTGGCGGTTACGCTGCTGTGCGGCTGGTACGAACCGGTGTTGGCGGTTGCGGTCTCTTCCGCTTTTTTCGTGACGACCAGCGTATCGCCGGTCTCCTCAGCCTGAGTGAGGGTGGGAATGATCAGGCTGCTGCCCAACAGGCAGGTCGCGATGGTTTTCATGGGGTAACTGGCTCCAGAAAGTCCCTGTCAAAGTCAGCGGCAAAAAGCGCTGATAAAGGTCTTGTAATGTCTGTTGTGGGTTGAGATCGCTGAACAAGGCTGGATAGAGCGCCTTGGCAAAATATTCGGTGGCCACCACGTGATAGGGGCTGAGGTAGAAGTTGTGCCACAGGGCATAGGCACGCCCGTCGCGCACCGCCGGCAGTTGCGCGAGGATCGGCTGTTTTGCCATCACCTGCTGGAAGCTCTGCGCGGCCTGTGCCGCCGCCACCTGCGGGCCGAGGCGTACCGTGCGGCTCCCCCCCTCTGGTTCGCCCAGGCCGGTGGCGATATAGACGTCAGGGTTGGCGGCCAGCACGCTCTCCGGGTTCAGCTCGCCGAACACGCCGCTCACCTGACCTGCCGCGATGTTCTCCCCGCCGGCGAAGGCCAGCAGTTGCCCAAGGTTGCCATTGACGGCGGTGGTGCAGCAGGTGTCGCGCCGACCGAGGTGCAGATGCAGCATCACGCGGGTTTTTGGCCCTTGGTAGGTCGACAGCCGCTGTTGGATCGCCGCCATATGGTGTTGGTAGAAGGCGATGAACGCCTCCGCGCGCTGCGGCTGGTTGAAGATCTCGCCCAGCAAGCGCACGCTCGGCACGGTATGGTTAAGCAGATCTACCCGCAGATCCACCACCACCACCGGCACATGGGCCTGCTCCATCAGTTGCAGGAAGGCGGCGTTACCGGCGGTGCTTTTGGCCAGACGCGGCAAAATCACCAGATCGGGGTTGAGCGCCAGTACCTTCTCGGCGCTGATGTCATTGACGCTGCCGCTGCCCAGTTGCGGAATGGTCGCCAACTGTGGAAATGCCTGCCGGTACTGCGCCCAGGTCTGCGGGTCATACTTCGCCAAATCCGCTGGCCAGCCCGCGATATGTGCTGCCGGATAACCCGGTTGCAGCAGGGCTAGCGTGTAGAGCATCCGGCTCTCACCGAGGATAACGCGCTGGGGGTGATCTGGGACGGTGACCTGTCGGCCGAGCAGATCGGTCACCTGTTTGGCGTGGCTGCCGAGGCTTACCACCAGCAGCAAAAGAGCGGCAAAACGCATGGGGTCCATCCGGGCTATCAAAGAGGTCGCAAAAGATAATCAATATCATTTGCTTTTACAATCTATTCCGGGAGGAAACTATTCATTTCATTAGTTAATGGCGGGCAGAAAGAAAGAATCCCAGAATCCTGGGATTACAGGATTCTGGGATTCTTGCATCAATCAGTGAGCTGGCGCGGCTTAGCCCATCGCCTGTGACAGCAGGCCAAACGCCTGCGGCGTGCCGGGCGCGGGCACCCACGGCGTACCCTTGACCATCACGGTGGGGTTATCCACCTCTTGCAGCCCCTGCCCTGTCAGCCAGCTGCACAGGCCAAGGCGCGGATCGCTGTCAACGCGCACAAACTCGCCCGCCAGATCGGCCATCAGCGTGCTGATCAGCACCCTCGCCTGCTGGGGATCATGGGCAATAACCGGCCCGATAAGCCAACCATGCCCGAATCGGCGCAGGCCGGCGAACCCCTGTGGCTGGCCATAGGCATCCTGCAGCAGCAACACACGCTCACCCTCGTTCAATAGCGTGGCCACCATTGCCGGGCGGAACAGGCCGTGGGCGCGGTGATCCAGCGCGGCAAGCAGATCCGCATCCTCTGCCGTGGCCGGGCGCAGCCGCTGCCCTGCCAGTGGGGCGACCGGCGCGATTTCGCCGAGGGCGGCACACTGGTGCTGTTGCACCAGACCGGTAACGTGGAAGCCAAACTTCTCATAGAGCGCCTTGCCCGCCTCAGTGGCGTTAAGGCGCACGGTGTAGCCGGGCATTCGCTCCAGCATGGCAAGCAGCAACTGCTGCCCGATCCCCTGCCCGCGATACGCCTCATCCACAATCACCAGCCCCACGGTGGCGTAGGCCTCACCCCAGCGCCAACCGAGGATGGTGCCCACCACCTGCCCCTCCTGCTCGGCCACCACGCCCTCCCCGAGGCGCAGCGCCTGCTGCCAATCCTCCAGCCGGTGTGGCCACTTTACCTGTTGTGATAGCGTCCACGCCTGAGGTAGATCGCTCTGCTCCATTGCACGAAAATGCATCGTCCTCTCCTTACATCATGCTGGCGCTTTGCGCACCAACCTCTCACTTGAAGCCATGCTGTCAGGCCAAGGGCGCAGGTTCACACCGTTGCAGCCAGTCTCAACCATCCAAAATAGAGATTATTTTTCGGTTTGCATACCCTTCACGCGTCACTCGTGGGCTGAGGCTTAATCATCACATTACGTGACTTAAGTGACAAACCTATTTGGGCAATCAATGCTTGCCGCTCCCGGATGGCACGACTACACTGCCCGGCTCCTTAATGGAATCATCAACGGCGACAGCAGGGGCACCCCCCTACTGGCATGACAATAACAACGCGACATGCCGGCACGCGCAGTTCCTTTCTCTCATTTTTACAGTAAGCAATTAGCATCATGGAAAATACCAGTCACACCCCGGCCCCCGCGCCGTCGGCCGCTTGGGCGATTTTCGCCCTGGCGTTGGGCAGCTTTGCCATCGGCATGAGCGAGTTCTCAATCATGGGACTGCTGTCCGAGGTCTGCCACTCCCTCTCTGTCACCCTGGCGCAGGGCAGCCAGTTCATCAGCGCCTACGCGCTGGGCGTGGTGATCGGCGCGCCGCTCTTCTCCCTGCTCACCGCCCACCTGCCGCGCAAACGCCAGCTGATGCTGTTTATGGCACTGTTTTTCGTCGGCAACCTCGGTAGCGTACTGGCGAACAGCTACCATGCGCTGGTACTGGCGCGCTTTGTCAGCGGCCTGCCGCACGGCGCGTTCCTTGGCGTGGCCGCGCTGGCCGCCGCGGCGCTGGTGTCGCCTGACCACCGTGGCAAGGCGGTAGGCCGGGTGATCCTTGGCCTGACGTTGGCCTCGCTGCTCGGCAACCCATTGGCGACGCTGCTGGGCGAGTACATCAACTGGCGCTGGGCATTCGGCGTAGTGGCCCTGCTGGCGCTGCTGGACGTGCTGCTGATCGCCGTGATCTTCCCGAAACGGGGCGACGAGGCGGTCAGTTCGCCGCTGAAGGAGATCAAGGCGTTGATGAATATGCGCATCTGGCTGACGCTGGGTATCGCGGCGATTGGCTTTGGCGGCATGTTCTCGGTGATCAGTTACATTTCGCCGGTGGTGACCTACGCGGTGCACCTCTCCCATAGCTGGCTGCCGGTGATCCTGTTCGCCTTCGGCCTTGGCATGGTGGCTGGCAATTTGGCGGGCGGCTGGGCGGCTGACCGGAAGATCATGCCCGCCATCTTCTTTGTGCTGGTATGGAGCATCGCGGTGCTGCTGCTCTTCCCGCTGCTGGCACCGAGCCTGCTGGGTGCCATCGTTGGTAGCTTCCTGATCGGCACCAACCTGGCGCTCTGCGCGCCGTTGCAGGTGCGGCTGATGCAGGTGGCTGGCAAGGCGCAGACGCTGGCAGCGACCCTTAACCACTCCGCCTTCAACATCGCCAACGCGCTGGGCGCCAGCCTCGGTGCCTATGTGGTGGAGCATGGCTACCCGGTGACCTACACCGCCACCTATGGGGCCATCCTACCGCTGCTGGGGCTGGTGATCTTTGCCTTCTCCCTGCTCAATGAGCGTGCCGCCCGCTACCGTGGCGAGCCGGTGGCGCCAGAGGCGTAACATCTCCAAGCGGCCTGCGGGCCGCTTTTTTATGCGGTTTTCCACCTCAGGCGTTTAGGTTTATCATCGGGCCTTCACTGACAAGGAGAAGCACATGGTAGCGCGACGCAGCGTCGGTATTCAGGACGTCACCCTCGGCAAGGATGTGGTGATCTACGAACCGGTCAACCTTTACGGCTGCACCCTGGGCGATGGGGTCTTCATCGGCCCCTTCGTGGAGATCCAGAAGAACAGCACCATCGGCCACGCCAGCAAAATCCAGTCCCACTGCTTTATCTGCGAATTTGTTACCATTGGCGAGCGCTGCTTCATCGGCCATAACGTCACCTTCGCCAACGACCTGTTCCGCGACGGCGCACCCAACCCTGACCCCGCCAGCTGGGGGCGCACGGTGATTGGCAATGATGTCTCGATCGGCAGCGGCTCCACCCTGCTGGCGGTCACCATCTGCGACGGCGCGGTGATTGGCGCAGGCAGCGTAGTGACCAAATCGATCACCGAGAGAGGCATCTATGCCGGCAACCCGGCCCGGATGCTGCGGCGGCTGTAAGCTTTCACCAACACACCTGTACATGTTACCTGTACAGGTGTATTGTGGCATCACCATTTCCTTACGGGCAAATATCATGAAAGAGATGAGTTATACCGACGCGCGCCAAAACCTTGCGGAAATACTCAATGACGTTGCTGCTGGCGAACAAGTTGAGATTATCAGGCGAGGTAAGGAGTCTGCGTATGTTGTAAATGCTCAAGAATACCGGGCATTTATGAAACATAAATTAGAGCGTGAATTTGAAGAGATGATGTCTATACATGGTGATGCCATTAAGGCACTTGCCGATCGATGAACACACCTCTTTTTATTACTAGCAATGAAGTGATAACCATTCATGACTATATCCTCAACCGTACACCCGGTGTGCAAGGCTTGGCAGACCGGGGACGGGTTGACGCAGTGGTATCGCGGGTCATAAATCTTTATGACTATATGGGCGAAAAAGATATTTTCATGTTGGCGGCAAGTTATCTCTTTTCTATTTCCCGCGGGCATGTATTCACAGATGCAAATAAGCGTACCGCACTGGCCATTACTTTGATCTTTTTGAAACGTAATGGCATTGATACACGCCTGACTGACAATGACAAATTGGTTGAATTGACCGTCTCTACCGCTGCGGGATCTTTGTCTCTAGAACAAGTTAGGGTACAGCTTCAGCAAATTATTGAGCGTTCATAACCAGACCACCCGATTTATTACGTTGTCGTCTCAAGTTCTCCCCCACTTATCCGATAACCCCCTGACATCATGCACTTCCGGTCGCCGGGGGTGCCTTGCCAGAAAAGGATAAGCCTGTGCTGTTACCTGAAATCTGCCGCCATATCGGCGCGCAACCTGGGCGTTATGCCCGACGTTTCAACTTTGCCTCATGCGAGCTGTGGCTCTGCACCGAGATCTGCCACATCTTCAATTTTGATCTGGGGCATGCGCATTTCCCCGCGTTGGGGGATGGGCGCTACTTCCTCTATAACGAGGATGACAAACGCGACCTGAGCCTCTACCGCGATCTGTCGCAGGATGAGGGTGCATTCCAGCACCAGTTGCTGACGCATATAGAGGCCAAGGTGGCCTACCCCAACCAGAACCCGCCAAAGAATTGGCTGAAATCGCTCACCATGAAGATGGCAAAATACCGGGGTGCGGGCGTGGCGCTGGAGGGGTGGGTGTTCCTGACGTGGACGTCCGATGACAAATATAAGAAAACGCCGCAGCCGGAGCAGTTCTTTGCCAACGTGGAGGCACAGCTGCTGGGGGAGGAGGCGCTGGGCTTGCTAGGGGAGACGTGGGTGGTGGAGCCTGAACGTTACCCGGTGATTGATGAGGTGTTTGAGTGGCGTGGCCGCCCCAAACGTATCGTGGTGCAGGCGCTGCGCATCGTGGCAGCAGAGTAAGCGCCGGGGCAGCCCCCGGCGCAGTGGCGGTTAGCGCCGGCGGGTACGCTGGCGCAGGTAGAGGCTCAACCCGATGAAGGTCAACAGGCCGATGGCCGCGCCGCTGGTGCCGATGTTGCCCAGTGAGGTACGCAGGATAATCTGGTTGCCGAGCAGCGCCCCCAGCCCAATCCCCAGGTTCACAATCGAGGAGTAGATCGACATGATGATGTCTGGCGAATTGGGGTCAGTCGCCAGCACCTTCACCTGGAAGGAGAGGTTGACCATCATGATCGCCATGCCCCAGAACAGGCTGAGGATCAGCAGCTCCATCGCATTGGTCGCCACATAGCCGAGCAGGAACATCGACAGCGTAATCAGCGCGATGGAGGTGAGCAGCAGCGTGGTGGCGAAGCGCTCGCCCATAAAGCCAAACAGCAGGCTGCCGATGATCCCTGCCCCGCCAAACACCAGCAGCAGGAGCGTGGTGAAGCCATCGCCCATCAAACCAATGTTCTTGATGAACGGCTCAATGTAGCTGTAAGCGGTGTAGTGTGCGGTAAACACCAGCGCGGTGAACAGGTAGAGGCTGAGCAGCATCGGCTGGCGCAGCAGCGCTGGCAGGCTCTTCAGCGAGGCGTGGTGTTCACTCGCCAGTGACGGCAGCAGCTTGAACAGCATCACCAGCACCACGATGGCCGACACGCCAATCACCACGAAGGTCATGCGCCAGCCCAGCAACTGGCCGATGATCCGCCCGAGCGGCAGGCCGAGCACCATCGCCAGCGCCGTGCCGGTCGCCAGCATACTCAGCGCCTGGGTCTGTTTGCCCATCGGCGCAACGCGGATGGCAATTGAGGCGCTGATCGACCAGAAAATGGCGTGCGCCAGCGCAATGCCGATGCGCCCGGCCACCAGCACCCAGAAGTTCCAGGCGACCACCGATAGCACATGGCTCAGGATAAACACCACGAACGTCCAGAGCAGCAACTGCTTGCGCTCCACCTTGCTGGTCAGCAGCATCAGTGGCAGTGACATCAGCGCCACCACCCAAGCGTAGATGGTCAGCATCCAGCCAGCGTGGGCGGCATCAATCGCGTAGGTCTGCGCAATGTCCGTCAGCAGGCCAACCGGCACGAACTCCGTGGTATTGAAGATGAAGGCGCTGATGCTCAACAGCAGCACCCGCAGCCACTGGGTGCGGCGCGAG
The DNA here is from genome assembly GCF_005491205.1 of Nissabacter sp. SGAir0207. NCBI lineage: Bacteria > Pseudomonadati > Pseudomonadota > Gammaproteobacteria > Enterobacterales > Yersiniaceae > Nissabacter > Nissabacter sp. SGAir0207. The sequence continues at coordinate 116,108 of NZ_CP028037.1, read as the reverse complement.
GTTTGCGGGATGTCCAAAACGTGATCAGTCATGATAAAAGTGGGGCGCCTCTCTTCAGGGAAAAGAAATATTTTGGGACGTAATCCACAAAAATGGAATTATTTTTATGTTTTCAGTGGGTAGGGCGTCAGAACACGCCTTGCGCAGCGCAGGTTAAAAAGGCGTCCATTGCCGCGCCGTTTCTAACCAAATCGAAAAAAAGCATTTAGTAATTAGGCATATAATATGCCGATAAAACCGTTTTCAATTCTGTCATGGCTGGTCAGGATAGGGGCATTCCGTGAGCGCCTTTCTGCTTGGCACGGTCACTTTCACTAAGGGATAACAGAATGATGAAAACGCCATTTGGCCGCACCCTCGCCGCCACCGCCCTCACCAGCGCCCTGCTGGCCGTCTCCTCCGCAAGCTGGGCGGCAGAGAAGCCCGAGGTGGTGAATATTGGTTACCAGAAGGCGAATATCTTTGCGCTGTTGAAGTACCGCGGCACGCTGGACGAGCAGTTTAAAAAACAGGGGATCAAGGTGCGCTGGGTGGAGTTCCCGGCCGGGCCGCAGATGCTGGAGGGGCTGAACGTCGGCAGCATTGATTTGGCGGCCACCGGCGACGCCCCGCCTACCTTTGCGCAGGCGGCACAGGCCGATCTGGTCTATCTGGCCCACTCCCCGGCCAACCCCAAAACCGAGGCGATTGTGGTGCCAGAGAACTCGCCGATCCACAGCGTTGCTGACCTGAAGGGCAAGCGCGTGGCGCTGAACAAAGGCTCTGACGTCAACTACCTGCTGGTGAGCGCGCTGGAGAAGGCCGGATTGACCTACAAAGACATTACCCCGGTCTACCTGCCGCCGAGCGACGCACGCGCCGCCTTCCAGCGCGGGGCGGTGGATGCCTGGGTGATTTGGGATCCGTTCTACGCCGAGGTGGAGGCCCACGCCAACGCCCGCAAGGTGCAGGACGCCGAGGGGCTGGTGCCGCACTACACCTTCTACCTTGCCAGCCGCAAATTTGCCGATGGCCATCCGCAGGTGGCGCAGCAGGTGATTGATGAACTCTCCACCCTGAGCGACTGGGCCAACGGCCACCCGGATGAGGCGGCGAAAATCCTGTCGCAGTCCACCGGGCTGGAGCAGCCGATCTGGGCGCGCGCGCTGTCACGGATGCCGTTTGGCGCGCAGCGCATGAGCCGAGAGGTCTTCACCGAACAGCAGGCGCTGGCGGATACCTTTACCCGCATCGGCCTGCTGCCGGTGAAAGTGGAGGTGCGCAGCGCCACCTGGTCGCAGGACGCCGCGCTGAAGCAGTAACCCACCGGGCGGCCGCGCCGCCCCTCCCCCTACTCCCCGTTGCCGATCTGCCAGACGAAGATCGGCGTTTTGCCGTTGACCTCCCACTCCCCCACGGCGCGCGCCTTGTAGATCACCGGATTGTGTGACGCCACGGTGCGGGCGTTGCGCCAGTGGCGATCGAGCGCCTTGCTGAGCCGGGTGTCGGACGCGCCGAGTGCATTGAACAGCTCCGTAGCGGCGCGCGGCACCAGCTCGCTGGCGATCACCTGCGCCCGGTCGGCATCAATCTCCGCCGTGACATTCAGCGCCTGCAACCGCGCCTCATCCGTGGCGGCGTGCGCCTCGTAGGCACGTTGCAGCGCGTGGGCCGCCTGCTGCACGCTGGCCTCGGTGGCCCAGGCCCAGGCGGCAATCTGCCCCACCACCTGCAACACCTGTGGATCCTGCCGTACCTGGCTGGCGTTGCCGTGGCTATAGACGCGGCGGCGATCGCGCACCCCCTCGCGGGCATCACGCAGCACGGCCCGGCCAATGCCAGCCAGCGTCGCCAGCAGCACATGCTGGTAGAAGGCGGTCTGGTAACGGAAGCGGCTGGCAAAGTCATAGACGTGCTCCAGCTCCACCTGTGCGGCGCTGAAACGGGTGGTGCCGCTGCCGGTCAGGCGCTGGCCGAAGCCATCCCAGTCATCCTCGCGCACCACGCCCGGCTGGTGGGTACTGACCAGCGCGATCACATCGTCACCGGTGTCGCTGCGCTGCGCGAATACGTCGATCCAGTCGGCAAACAGGGTGCCGGTGCTGTAGAACTTCTCCCCCTCCAGCCGCCAGCCGTGGGCCTGCGGCGTCACTTTGGTATTGACCTCGCCAAGCTTGACGTTACCAATCTCCGTCCAGCCGCTGCCCACCAGCTCCCCGTCCAGAAAGCGCTGGAACCAGCGGTCACGCGCCGGGCTGTCGGGCTGGTTAAGGCGATCCTCCACAAAAGCGAAGTGGGCGCGCAGCGCCTGCGGCAGGTTGGAGTCGGCCTCCGCCAGCTCGGTCAGCAGGGCGAACAGTTGTGGCAGGGAAGCACCGAAGCCCCCCTTCTCACGCGGGATGCGCAGCGTGCCAAAACCTGCCGCCTTCAGCCACTGGATCGGCTCATGGGGCAGCGTGCGGCTGCGCTCGCGGTCACGCGCGCCCTCGGCGATGCGGGCAAAGAGCGGGCGGAAGCGCGCCGCCAGTTGCGCCTCATCGGCGCCGGTAGAGAGCAGGGGCTGGCTCATGGGGTATCTCCTTCAGGTGAATGGTCATCAATGTCGTGGCGGGTTGGCTCATGGCGCACCGCCAGCAGGAACACAATTGGGATCACGGCGCTCAGCGACACCACCCAAAACATGTTGGTGCCCAAGGACGCCTGCAAAATCGGCAGGACAAACAACGCCAGCGCGCTGCCGATGCCGGAGAGCGAGCGGCTGAAGCCCACGCCGGTGGCGCGGATGGAGGTCGGATAGGAGAGCGCCGGGTAGATCATCAGCTGCGCGCCGGGGCCAAAGCCCTCGGCAAACAGCCACAGGCCGAGCATCAGCACGGCCACGCCAATGCCAATCGCCGCCTGCGGGTGGCCAATCAGCGCCAGCGCCACCAGCGCGATGAACTGGAGGGCAAAGCCCGCGATGGCCACATGGCGCGACGGGTATTTCCACGCCAGCCGCATTCCCAGCAAACCGCCGGTGAAGGCGAACAGCACGTTCAGCCCGAGCGAGGCGGAGATGGTTTCAAACACGCCCGCCCCAAGGAACTGCGCCAGGATCGAGGGCAGGAAGAAGGCGATGGCGGTGTACTCAAAGGAGATGCAGACGTTCATCACGCCAGCGACAATCGTGCGCTCGCGGTAGGGTTTCTGGAACAGCACGCGGAAGCTGGGCTTCGGCGCAGGCGGCGCGCTGGGGCCATCCGGCTCCGCCTCATGGGCATGGATGCCGTAGGCGTCACGCAGGATGCGCACCGCCCCCTTCAGGTCGCCTTGGTTGGCGGCCCACAGCGGCGACTCGTTCATGAATTTGCTGCGCACCGCGATAATCAGCAGCGCTGGCACCGCGCCAAACAGCAGCGAGGCGCGCCACAGCCAGTCAAGGTGCTGCTCCGGCAGCAGGAAGTAGAGGCCAAAGATAATCAGGAAGCAGACTGAGGAGGCGGCGTACCACATCGGGCACCAGGCAGCCAGCCGCGCCGCCTTGTTGGCCTTGCCGCTGAATTTGGAGAACTCCGCCAGATAGGCCATCGCCACCGGCAGATCAATGCCGACGCCGATGCCCATCAGGAAGCGCGCGCCAATCAGCACCCAGACATTCGGTGCCAGCCCGGCGGCAATCGCCGACACCACAAAGAACAGCATATCGGCCATAAACACCGAGTAACGGCCATAGCGATCCGTCAGCCAGCCGCCAATCAGGTTGCCGATGATGGTGCCCAGCATGATGGAGGAGGTGACCAGCCCGGTCAGGGTGGGCGTCAAATTGAACTCCCTCACCACGTCATCAATGCCATAGGAGAGGGTCGTCAGGTCATAGGCGTCCAGGAACACGCCGCCCAGCGCCAGAAAGACGATCATGCGGGCATAGCTGTTGCTGTCGCTGCGGGTGTTGATCAGCCGCGCCACGTCGCTGGCGGAGCGTACCGGCGCCGAGGGCGGCGCGCTGACCAGTTCATCATCAAGGTTAAGTGTGCTCATGGGCATCCTCGGGTTATCAGGCAGGTGTCCCCCGGTTATACGAAGCGCTGCCTGACATCACAACCAACAATCCCTGCTAACGATATTCATCAAATTCAATAAGATACCTGGATGCCGGGCAGCAAAAAAACCGGTTCGGCCAGCGGCGGAACCGGTCAGGGTAACGACAGGAAATCAGTTGGCGGAGACGGGCACCAGCACCCCTTTCACCCGCGGGTCATCGGTCTCGGCCAGCCACCGTTGGACACGCGGATCGGCGAACGCCTGCTGCAATTTGGCGATGCTCGCCTGTTGCAGGTAGGGGGTGCCAATCACCAGCTGGGAGGCAAAGGTTTTGGGCGCGGGCGGGAACAGGATGCCCTTCTCGCGCGGCACCTTGCCAGCGTCAAACTGCGAGACGTAGCCAATGGCGGCATCCACCGAGTTGAGCGCGCGCGGCATGGTGAGCAGATCCAGCTCCTTGAAAACAAAGCCATGCGGGTTCTCGCGGATGTCTTTGAGGGTGGCGGTGCGTGGCTCCACCGCCGGGTCGAGTGTGATCAGGCCAATGCGCTGCAACAGCCACAGCGCCTGCCCCTGATTCGCGCCGTCGTTGGGCACCACAATCTCCGCCCCCTGCGGTAGCGCCTGCACCGAGCTGTAGCGATCCGAGTAGAGGCCAAACGCCCACTGGAACACCGGCACGGTGGCGGTGAGCTGGAAGCCATTGGCATCCACTACCTGTTTCAGCCACCACTGGTGCTGGTAGACGGTGGCGGCATATTGCCCCGCAGCCACCGCGCGATCCGCCTGCACCGGATCCTGAACGCCCACTGCCTCCAGCTTCAGCCCGTAGTCGGGCGCGACGTGCTCGGCGACATAGTTGATCAGTCGCTCCTCCCCGGCCATCGCTGGCTCAAAGTGCACTTTCAGCGTGTTGCCGAAGGTGACCGCCTGCGCCTGCCCGGCGTAGAGATGCCAGGCAAGGCCAGCGGCGGCGAGCACCGCCACGCCAGCGACCACCCACGGCCAGCGCCGTGGCTTGACGATCTCAAATGAGGGGTGTGACATGGCTAATTCCTCTCCTGGTGAGGTTGCAAGGCGGCAACCAGCCGGTCGCCAATGAACTGGATAATCTGGATAGTGGCGATCAACACCACGATGGTGGCGATCATGATGTGTTGGTCAAAACGCTGGTAGCCGTAGACCACGGCCAGATAGCCGATGCCGCCCGCACCGATGGTGCCAGCGATGGCGGAGTACTCAATCATGGCGATCAGGTTGAGAGTCACGGCCGCCACCAGCGCCGGCAGTGCCTCGCTTAGCTGGGCGCGGGTGATGATCTGCCACGGCGAGCCGCCTGAAACCAGCCCGACCGCCGTCACCTCCGGCGGCAGTTCGCGCAGCGCGTTCTCCACCAGCCGGGCGAAGAATGGCACGCCAGCGGCCACCATCGGCACAATCGCCGCCGGGATGCCGATGGTGGTGCCCGTCAGCCAGAAGGTGAAGGGGATGATGGCGGCCATCAGCACCAGAAAGGGCAGCGAGCGGCCAATGTTGACCAGCCAGCCCAGCGAGCGATTGAGCGCTGGCTGCGGGAACAGCCCGCGCGACGAGGTGTTGAACAGCACCACCCCCAGCGCGCCGCCGAGCGTGACGACCAGCAGCATCACGATGCCGACCATCAGCCAGGTTTCGCCATAGGCTGGCAGCATCAGTTGGGCAATCTGGTTCCAGGGGGTGTCCCGGCTCATCACGTCAACCGAATGCGTCATACCGCCTCCCGCCAGGCGGGTGCCTGTTCCAGCACCTCCGCCGCCAGTCCCAGCGCGTGGAGCGCCTGCACCAGTGCCTGCGCGCTGACGGGCGACTCCGCGAAGCGCACCGCGATGCGCGCTCGCCCCGCCTGCCGGTCGCCCAGCCGCTCCACCTGGCCGCCGAGCAGGTCAATGTGCAGGTTGAACTGGCGGCTCAGGCGGCTGATCCAGTCTGTCGCCACCGGCTGGCGGGTGCCGTAGGTGACCTGCAACAGCAGATCGCCCGCGCCCGGCAGCGCCCGCACCGGGAAGAGTTGCTCCCCCAGCCGTGAGCCGGGCTGCGCCAGCAGGTCACTGACCTCCCCCTGTTGCACCAGCCGACCGTCGCGGATCTCCGCCACCGCGTCGGCGGCGCTGCGCACCACATCCATCTCATGGGTGATCAGGATGATGGAGAGGCCGAACTGGTCACGCAGCTGCATCAGCAGGTGGAGGATGGCGTGGGTGGCCTCTGGGTCCAGCCCGGAGGTGGCCTCATCCGCCAGCAGCACGGCAGGTTTTAGCGCCAGCGCGCGGGCAATACCCACCCGTTGCCGCTGGCCACCGGAGAGTTGCGCCGGGTAGCGGTTGGCCTTGTCCGCCAGCCCGACGCTCTCCAGCAGCTCCCCAACGTGGCGCGCGATCGCCGGTGGTGCTACGTGCAGGTACTCCAGCGGCAGCGCCACGTTCTGCCAGACGGTCTTGCGTTGCAGCAGCGCCGAGGACTGGAACACCGTGCCGATGGCGCGCCGCTCCCGCCGCAGGGCCGCGCCGCCCAACAGCGAGAGATCCTGACCATTGACGCGGATACTGCCCTGGCTTGGCCGCTCCAGCAGGCTGATGCACTTCGCCAGCGTGGATTTGCCCGCGCCGCTCGGCCCCACCACGGCCGTGATGCCGCCCGCTGGCACCTGCAACGAGATGCCTTTCAGCACCTCCACCGTGCCGCCGTGGCGGGTGCGGTACTGTTTATGCAGATTTTCGATCTCAATCATGGTGTATTGGCCCCTGCGGTTTCACCCTGCGTGACGTTGTCACCCGCTGGCCAGCGATAGCCGGTGGCTGGGTGTGGTGCGGCCAGCCGTGGCCCCTGCCCAAACAGCTTCTCGCGCAGCGTGCCCTCGGCGTAGTCGCGCTTGAACACCCCGCGCTTTTGCAACTCCGGCACCAGCAGCTCGACCACATCGACAAAGGTTTCATGGGTCACGGCATAGGCAAGGTTGAAGCCATCGACGTCAGTCTCCTCCACCCACGCCTGTAGCTCGTCGGCTACCGTCTGCGCACTGCCCACCAGCAGCGGGCCAAAACCGCCGATGCCCACCCACTCCGCCAGCGCCTGCACCGTCCACTGGCGGTTGGGATCGGCGGTGGAGAAGGTTTCAACCGCCGACTGGATGGCGTTGGTGTGCAGATGCTTCAGCACCTGATCGGCGGGATACTGGCCGAAGTCGATGCCTGTCCAGCCGGAGATCAGCGCCAGCGCCCCCTCATGGCTGACGTAGGATTTATACTCCTGCCACTTGGCCTGCGCCTGCCGGTCGGTCTCGCCGACAATCACCGTTTGCAGGTTGAAGATCAGGATGCTGCGCGGATCGCGCCCCGCCTCGGCGGCGCGGCGGCGGATATCCGCCACGGTCTTTTTCAGCAGCACCTTGGAGGGCGCGGCGACAAACACGCACTCGGCGTGTTCCGCGGCGAACTGCTTGCCGCGGCTGGAGGCCCCGGCCTGATAGAGCACCGGCGTGCGCTGCGGCGAGGGTTCGCACAGGTGGATGCCCGGCACCTGGAAGAAGTGCCCCTGATGGTTGATCGGGTGCACCTTGCTCGGGTCGCTGAACAGGCGGCGCTCGCGGTCGCGCAAAATCGCCCCCTCCTCCCAGCTCCCCTCCAGCAGCTTGTAGACCACCTGCAAATATTCATCGGCGTAGTCATAGCGCACGTCGTGGTCGCTCTGCGCCTGCAACCCGAGATTGCGCGCGCCGCTCTCCAGATAGGAGGTGACGATGTTCCAGCCTACCCGCCCCTTGGTCAGGTGATCCAGCGTCGAGAGGCGGCGGGCGAAGGGATAGGGGTGCTCAAAGGAGAGCGAGGCGGTCAGGCCAAACCCGAGGTGCTCCGTTACCAGCGCCATCGGGGTGATCAGCGCCAGCGGGTCATTGACCGGCACCTGCGTCGCCTGACGGATCGCCGCCTCGTTGTTGCCGTTCAGCACGTCATACACGCCCAGCACATCGGCGATAAACAGGCCATCAAATTTGCCGCGCTCTAGCAGGCGCGCCAGCTCCGTCCAATAGGAGAGATCCTTGTACTGCCACGAGCGGTCACGCGGGTGCGCCCACAGGCCGGGCGACTGGTGCCCAACACAGTTCATGTCAAAGGCGTTCAAACGGATCTGGCGGGGTGATGAGGGTAAGGTCATGGCTACGCTCCAGGTAAAGCCGGGCCGCCGGAGCAGGCCCGGTGGGATCAAGGTTTGGTTAGGGGAAAGCGTTAACTCAGCGGGAAACCGGACATCGCCGGGAGGCGTCATTGACCGGCAGGGTCTCAAGGATACGTTGCGCCACCGCCTCGGCGTGCTCGGCCACCTGCGGCAGGCCCATCAGTTCGCCAAAGCGGCCGCGTGCCGCCGGGCCAGCCACCAGCAGGCGCGGATCGGGCTGCCCCTGCGGGTCGAGCGCCTCGGAGTGGGCATTGACCAGAATGCCGAGGCCGAGCGGATCGGCCACGATGCGCCCTTGCGCCGCCAGCGCGCGCAACAGCGGCTGGCTCTGGATCAGCGCGCTGTGGGCCGGGCCGGTGGTAACCATCAGGCGGTCAACCGTCACCTGCTCCAACATGCCGCGCCGGTGTTTCAGTGACAGCGTCACGGTGTGCGGCGTGCTGTCGAGGGCCGCCAGCCGTGCCGACACGACCCGTAGCTGGCCGCTCTGCTGCGCCGCCGCGATCACCGCGTGCACCTGGGGCGCGATGCGGTAGCGATGGACATCCCACCAGGGCCGCAGGTGGCGCAGGAAGCGGCGCTGTTCCGCCAGCGGCAGGCGTTGCCAAATCTGCTGCCCCCGCCGGCGCACCTCATCCAGCACCGCCTGCCAGCTGATGCCCTGTTCGGCAGCGGCGGCAATCTCCCGGCGGGTACGTGCCAGCCAGTCGCGGGTGCGGTCAGCGGTGACTTCATCGGGAGAGAGCGTCCACGGCGTGTAATCCCCCTCGGCGTTCGGGCGCGGCAACAGCCCCCGGCGAGAGAAGGCGGTAATCGGCCCACGGTGGCCAATGCGGTGCAGCGAGGCCACCACATCCGCCATGCTCAGGCCCGTGCCGATGATGCCGACCCGCTCATCACGCCCCACCCGGTGCAGCGCCGCCGGTTGCCACGGGTCGGCCACCAGCGCCGGGTGGTCGGCCAATCTTGCCGCCACCTGATGCGGCAGTGCTGGCGGCGGGTGGCTGATCGCCAGCACCACCACATCCGCCACCAGCCGCTGCCCGGCGGCGGTGACGATCGCTCCCTGATCCAGCCCGATGGCGCGATCCTGTAGGTGGCGCAAGGTGGAGGGAGAGTCACTCGCCGCCTGCCAAAACTTCTCTGCCATATAGCGGCCAAAGGCCGACCGCTGCGGGTAGAGTTTGCCATCCCGCCAGCGCGCCTGCGGATCGTCAGCGAATGCCGGGCTGGCGCGATACCAGCGCTCAAACTCCCCCTCCTCGGCGGCCGAAAGCATCATCCGCGCGGCAGGCACATTGATGCGGTGTGCCGGGTCTTCCGCGGAGTAGGCTACCCCATGCCCCGGCTGCGGGCGCGGCTCGAGCAGGGTGATCTCCAGCGGTTGCTCGCTGCGGCGCGCCAGCTGGATCGCCAGCGCCGCGCCGCTGAAGCCGCCGCCCACGATCACGATGTGTGGCCTACCCACGGGCGCGGCCCGCCTGTGGTGCGCACGCAAGCCCATACGCTCGCGGCATCGGTGCAATGTGGTGGTTCTGGTCTGGCATCATAGGTTCCCTTTGCTGGCCGGGCTTATTTGCCCGGACGTTTGTCACCGCCGATGGTCTCGCCAAACGGGCCGGTGTTGATGGTACGCGCGCGCTGGTGCGCCGCGTTCTCCAGCGGCAATAATGGCATCACCAGTTCGGCAAAGCGGTGCGCCTCCTCCAAATGCGGATAGCCGGAGAGAATAAAGTTCTCGATGCCGAGCGCCTGATACTCGCGGATGCGATCGGCGATCTGCTGCGGGCTGCCCACCAGCGCGGTGCCTGCGCCGCCGCGCACCAGCCCGACGCCTGCCCACAGGTTTGGCCCAATGCGCAGGCTCTCGCGGTTGCCTTGGTGCAGGGCGCTCATCCGCGCCTGACCGGTGGAGTCCATGCGGGCGAAAATCTTCTGCGCCGCCGCGATGGTCTCCTCATCCAGATGGGCGATTAGCCGGTCAGCCGCCGCCCACGCCTCCTCTTCCGTTTCCCGCACAATCACATGCAGGCGAATGCCATACTCCAATTTGCGGCCGCGCGCCTCTGCACGCTGGCGCACTACGGCGATCTTCTCCGCCACCTGCGCCACCGGCTCACCCCAGGTCAGGTAGCTATCAATCTGGTTGGCCGCCACGTCAATCGCTTCCGGGGAGGAGCCACCAAAGTAGAGCGGCGGGCCATTCTCCTGCACCGGTGGGAAGAGGATCTCCGCCCCTTCAACATGGATGTGCTTGCCCTCAAAGTCCACTTTTTCACCCTTCATCAGGCGTGAATAGACGTTAAGGAACTCCTCCGTCACCTCGTAGCGTTCGGCATGGTTGAGGAAGATGCCGTCGCCCTTGTTCTCCACCGGGTCGCCGCCCGTCACCACGTTGATCAGCAACCGGCCTTCGGAGAGGCGATCCAGCGTCGCGGCCATGCGCGCCGCCAGACTCGGTGGCTGGAGGCCGGGACGCACCGCCACCAGATAACGCAGCCGACGGGTGATCGGGGCCAGCGCTGAGGCCACCAGCCAGGAGTCCTCGCAACTTTTGCCGGTCGGGATCAGCACGCCGTAGTAGCCCAGATTATCGGCGGCCAGCGCAACCTGCTGTAAATAGGGAAGATCCACCGGACGGCCGCCCTGCGTGGTGCCCAGATAACGCCCGTCGCCGTGGGTCGGCAGGAACCAGAACACTTTTAATTTGCTGTCAGTTGCTTCGCTCATTATGCAATTCCTATATAACCATATCTGTTATTTATCGATGGATGCTTCCCGTTTGGTTATAAATCTATTAGCAGGATGCGTGCCAGCTTGTGATTCCACTTTTTTCATTACTTATTAGTAAGATAAAAAACTGGCCCGCCACACCGATTGTTGCAAATGCAACAAGTGCGCTGTCACCCCTGCCGCATTTGCAACAGCCACGCGCGTTTGCCCCCTCCCGCTGGCGGCAGCAGTGGGATAAGCTTTTTCTCCCATACCTGCCGCAGGGAGAGTGCCATGCAGAACGTTCACCCCATCGCCCCCGATCAGCCGGTCTTGATTGATCCGGCCTCCATCGCCTTCCAGAACTTGCTGGACCAGCTGGCGCCCACTGACGCCACCGTGCTGATTGTCGGCGAGACGGGCACCGGCAAGGAGGTGGTGGCGCGCTATCTGCACCACCATAGCCCCCGGCGGCACCAGCCCTTTCTGGCCGTGAACTGTGGCGCGCTGACCGAGAGTCTGGCGGAGGCCGAACTGTTCGGGCATGAGAAGGGGGCATTTACCGGCGCGGCTCAGGCCCATCCGGGCTGGTTTGAGGCGGCGGAGGGCGGCACGCTGCTGCTGGATGAAATCGGTGAACTGAGCCTGTCGCTACAGGTGAAATTGCTGCGGGTATTGCAGGAGCGGGAGATCACCCGCGTCGGCTCGCGCAAGCCGGTGCGCATCAATGTGCGGGTGATTGCCGCCACCCACGTCGATCTGGCGCAGGCGATCCGCGAGCGGCGATTCCGTGAGGATCTCTACTACCGGCTGAACGTGGCGGCCGTGGCGTTGCCGCCGCTGCGCCAGCGCCGTGAGGATATCCCGGTGTTGGCCGAGCACTTCCTGTCACTCTATGCCCGCCGACTCGGGCGGCCACGGTTACGGCTGTCGCCTGAGGCGCTCGCCGCGCTGATGGCCTACGGCTGGCCGGGCAATATCCGCGAACTGGAGAACACCCTGCACAATGCGGTGTTGCTGAACCGGGAGAGCACCATCACGCCGCGGCAGTTGCGGCTCAGTCAGGAGGAGCTGGCCCCCGCGCCGACGGCGGACAACCTGCACGTTGAGCGCTTCATCCGCCAGGAGGTGGAGCGCGGTGCGCCCCAGCTCTATGCGCGGCTGGTGGAGAGCATGGTGCGCCATGCGCTGGAGGCCAGCGACGGCAACCAGTTGCAGGCGGCCTCGCGGTTGGGCATCAGCCGCCACACGCTGCGCACCCACCTCGCCCATCTGGGGCTGATCAAAGGGCGCAGCAAACCCGCCGCCGCGCTGGCGGCGCAACAGGGCGACCGCACGCTGCGTATCGGCTACCAGAAGTTTGGCAATCTGGGCATGTTAAAGGCGCGGCAGAGTCTGGAGACGCTGTTTGCCGGGCGCGGGGTCAACGTGCAGTGGAGCGAGTTCCCCGCTGGCCCGCAGCTTTTGCAGGCGCTGCACCACAATGAGATCGATTTCGGCACCACCGGCGAGGTGCCGCCGATCTTCGCGCAGGCGGAGGGCAGCCCGCTGCTCTACGTCGCCTATGAGCCGCCCGCGCCGCAGAGCGTGGCGATGGTGGTGCCGCCAGACAGCCCCTTCCATACCCTGGCCGATTTGGCGGGCAAGCGCATCATGGTGAACAAAGGGTCGAATGTGCACTATTTGCTGGTGCAGATGCTGGATGAGCAGGGCATGGCGCTGAATGACCTACGCATCGTCTACGCGCCGCCGAAATATCCGCTGGCCCCCAGCGACTATCTGGCCGCCGATGCCTGGATGATGTGGGATCCGCTCTTAAGCGACGCCGAGCAGGCCGGTTGGCGGGTGATTGCCGATGGCCGCCAACGGGTGCAGAACCAGCAGTTCTATCTGGCGCGGCGCGATTTTGTCGCGCAGGCCGGGGATACGCTGCCGCCGCTGCTGGAGGCGCTGCAACAGACCGGACACTATATCGACAGCCAGCGGCACGAGGCCGCCCGCCATCTGGCCGGTGAGCTGGGCCTACCCTCCCCCTCGCTGGAGCAGGCGCTCTCCCGCCGCAGCCACCGCACGCAGTTGATGAATCATCAGGTGATCCGTGACCAGCAGGCGATCGCTGACCGCTTCTACGCGCTCGGGCTGCTGGCTCGCCCTATCGCCGTGCGTGACGCCATCTGGCAACCGGGGTGAATTCTTCATACGCTTAACCTGTTAACGGCATTCATTCAGGAGAGAGATGATGGCACTGCATACCCCGTCACAGCCAGCGTCACCGGCACCGGCATTGCACTTGTTCTGCGGCAAGGCTGGCGCAGGAAAATCCACGCTGGCACAGGAGTTGGCGCGCGATCACGGCATGATGCTGATCAGCGAGGATGGCTGGCTCAGCACCCTGTTCCCGGCGGAGATCGCCTCGCTGGCGGATTACGCCGAGCGCGCCACCCGGCTGAAACGCGCTCTGGCCCCGCATCTCACCCAATTGCTGCAACATGGCGTCATGCTGGCGCTCGACTTCCCGATGAATACCGCTGCCTCACGCGCTTGGGCGCGGGATCTGGCCGAGGCCGCTGGCGTCAGTGCCGTGCTGCACTGGCTCGATCTGCCCGATGACGTCTGTCTGGCGCGCGTCAATGCGCGCAATGCCTCCGGTGAGCACCCCTATACGCTGTCAGCCGAGCAGTTCGCGCAGTTAGGCCGTCATTTTGAAGCCCCGCACCCCGATGAGGGATTGACCCTTCAGCCGGTACGCCATTTTTAAGAAAATTTCTGATATTTTAAGAAAGCAGATTTAACATTTGCTGCAAAAGCATTCACCCCGTATAAATGTGATCCAGCTCACTTGTTAGGCATAACCGGATAATTTGTAAGAATATATTTAATGCCGTTATTTGCAAAGAAAAGGTAAACAAAAGCGATTTTAATCACGCTTTGTTAATTTTTTGTTTGACACAAGTAAGTGAGCGCAAGGAATGTCTAAATCATTTTCAGGAAATTCCCGTCGGGATTTCTTGCTGAAAACCATCACGCTGGCACCGGCCGTGGCCATTGGTGCCAGCGGGCTGGGCGGTCTGGCGGCTGTGAAAAAAGCCGATGCGGCGGAAGATATCGCCCCGGCCAACCATGAAGCCAGAGCCTATACCCCCACCTTCTTCACCCCGGAAGAGTATGCCTTTGTCTCCGCGGCCGCTGCCCGCCTGATCCCGGCGGATGAGCGCGGTCCCGGCGCCGTGGAAGCCGGTGCACCGGAGTTCATCGACCGCCAAATGAACACCCCGTATGCAACCGGTTCCAACTGGTACATGCAAGGCCCGTTCGACCCGGACGCCGATCCCGCGCTGGGCTACCAGCTGCCGCTGGTGCCGCGTGACGTCTACCGGCTGGGCATCGCTGCCGCCGATGAGCACGCCAAAAAGCAGTATGGCAAGGTGTTCGCCGAGCTGGAGACGGCGCAGCAGGAGGAGATGCTGGGCCAGATGGAAGCCGGCAAAGTGACCTTCAGCCAGGTGCCAGCGAAGATCTTTTTCGCCACGCTGTTGCAGAACACCCGTGAGGGCTTCTTCAGTGACCCGATCCACGGCGGCAACCAAAATATGGTGGGCTGGAAGCTGATTGGCTTCCCAGGCGCACGGGCAGACTTTATGGACTGGGTGGAACGGGGCGAAGCCTATCCCTTCCCGCCGGTATCAATTCGCGGCGAGAGGGCGTAACTGATGGCCAATGTAATGAAGAAAGTGGATGCGGTCATCGTCGGTTTCGGCTGGACCGGGGCGATCATGGCGAAAGAGCTGACCGAGGCTGGCCTGAATGTGGTGGCGCTGGAGCGCGGCCCGCACCGTGACACCTACCCGGATGGCGCCTACCCGCAGGTGATTGATGAGCTGACCTACAATATCCGCCGCAAGCTGTTCCAGGATCTCTCCAAGAGCACCGTCACCATCCGCCACAATAGCTCGCAGACCGCCCAACCCTACCGCCAGCTTGCTGCGTTCCTGCCTGGAACCGGTACCGGCGGCGCGGGCCTGCACTGGTCTGGCGTGCACTTCCGTATCGACCCGATGGAACTGCGGATGCGCAGCCACTATGAGGAGCGCTACGGCAAGAAATTCATCCCGGAAGGCATGACCATTCAGGACTTCGGCGTCACCTATGATGAGCTGGAGCCGTTCTTTGACAAGGCGGAGAAGGTGTTTGGCACCTCTGGCAGTGCCTGGAGCGTCAAGGGACAGGTGATCGGTCAGGGCAAGGGCGGCAACCCGTTTGCGCCAGATCGTTCAGACAACTTCCCGCTGCCCGCGCAGAAGCGCACCTACTCCGCCCAGCTGTTTGCAGCGGCGGCCGAGTCAGTGGGCTACCACCCGTATGACCTGCCTTCAGCCAACACCTCCGCGCCCTATACCAACCCGTATGGCGCGCAGATGGGCCCGTGCAACTTCTGCGGCTACTGCAGCGGCTATGCCTGCTACATGTACTCCAAGGCGTCGCCGAACGTGAACATCTGGCCAGCGCTGCGTCAGGAGAAGAAGTTCGAACTGCGCGACAATGCCCACGTGCTGCGCGTCAACCTGACCGACGACAAGCGCCGCGCCACCGGCGTGACCTATGTCGATGCGCAGGGCCGCCAGATTGAGCAGCCAGCGGACATCGTGATCCTCGGCGCGTTCCAGTTCCACAACGTGCACCTGATGCTGCTCTCCGGCATCGGCAAGCCGTATGACCCGGTGACCAACGAGGGTGTGGTCGGGCGTAACTTCGCCTACCAGAACATCTCCACCATCAAGGCGTTCTTCGACAAGGACGTGCACACCAACAACTTCATCGGCGCGGGCGGCGCGGGTGTCGGCGTGGATGACTTCAACGCCGATAACTTCGACCACGCCAAGTATGGCTTCGTCGGTGGCTCGCCGTTCTGGGTCAACCAAGCGGGTGCCAAGCCGATCTCCGGCCTGCCGACCCGTCCGGGCACCCCGACTTGGGGCAGCAAGTGGAAAGCCGAAGTGGCGGATGTCTACACCCACAACGTCTCGATGGATGCCCACGGCGCGCACCAGTCCTACCGCTCCAACTATCTGGATCTGGACCCGAACTACAAGAACGTCTACGGCCAGCCGCTGCTGCGCATGACCTTCGACTGGCAGGACAACGACGTCAAAATGTCGCAGTTCATGCATGACCGGATGCACAAGATTGCCGAGGCGATGAACCCGACGGTCATCACCGGTGCACCGAAAAAGCCGGGCCAGCACTTCGATACCACCGTCTACCAGACCACCCACATGAACGGTGGCGCGATCATGGGCGAAGATCCGAAGACCAGCGCAGTGAACCGCTACCTGCAAAGCTGGGATGTGCACAACGTCTTTGCACCGGGCGCATCCGCCTTCCCGCAGGGGTTGGGCTACAACCCAACCGGCACCGTCGCGGCCCTGACCTACTGGGCAGCACGCGCCATCCGCGAGCAGTACCTGAAAAACCCAGGCCCGTTGGTGCAGGCATAAGGAGCATGTCATGAAAAAGTTAATCTTTGCACTGACCCTCGGCGCGGCCAGCGTCAGCGCCTGGGCGCAGGACAACAGCGGCGCGGATCTGATCAAGCGCGGCGAGTATCTGGCGCGCGCCGGTGACTGCGTGGCCTGCCACACCAGCATGGGCGGCACCGAGTTCGCGGGCGGGCTGGGGATGAAGACGCCAATCGGCACCATCTACAGCACCAACATCACGCCGGACAAAGAGACCGGCATCGGCGACTACAGCTTCGAGGATTTCGACAACGCGGTGCGCCGTGGGGTCGCCAAGAATGGCCAGACGCTCTACCCGGCGATGCCCTACCCCTCTTACGCGGTGGTGAAAGAGGATGACATGCGCGCGCTCTATGCCTACTTCATGCATGGCGTGGCACCGGTGAAGCAGGCCAACCGCGACAGCGACATCCCGTGGCCGCTCTCCATGCGCTGGCCGCTGCGCTTCTGGCGCGGCATCTTCGCCCCAGAGGTGAAAGACTTCACGCCAGCCAAGGGCGAGGATCCGGTACTGGCGCGCGGTCGCTATCTGGTGGAGGGACTGGGCCACTGTGGCGCCTGCCACACCCCGCGTAGCCTGACGATGCAGGAGAAGGCGCTGAATGATCAGGAGGGCAGCAGCTACCTCTCCGGCAGCAACGCGCCGATTGATGGCTGGGTCGCCACCAACCTGCGCGGCGATAACAAGGATGGGCTGGCTCGCTGGAGCGAGCAAGAGCTGGTGGAGTTCCTGCGCACCGGCCGCAATGACCATACCGCCGTGTTTGGCGGCATGACCAGCGTGGTGGAGCACAGCCTGCAATACCTGAGCGCCGATGACGCCACCGCCATCGCCCGCTACCTGAAGTCGCTGCAACCGCAAGACCCGCACCAGCCGCCGTTCAAAGAGGACGAGACGGTGGCGCAGCAGCTGTTCCACGGTGACGACAGCAAGCCGGGCGCGGCGATCTATGTCGATAACTGCGGCGCGTGCCACCGCACCGATGGGCGCGGCTACGTGCGCGCCTTCCCGGAGCTGCGCGGCAACCCGGTGGTGATGTCTGATGACGCCACCTCGCTGATCCACGTGGTGCTGACCGGCTCGGTACTGCCGGGTGTTCAGGGCGCGCCATCCAGCCTCACCATGCCGGGCTTCGGCTGGCGGCTGAATGACCAGCAGGTCGCGGACGTGGTCAACTTCATCCGCTCCAGCTGGGGCAACCACGCGCCAGCCATCTCGGCCTCGGACGTCGCCAGCGTGCGCAAGGACAAGGATGTGATCACCGATCCCATCATGCTCGGCAGCCCCTCGATTGAGAAGCTGCACGCGGAATAACCTGCGCTAACGCACAGACAAAGGGCCTCTGATAGAGGCCCTTTTTTTATGGCGGCACGGTTACTGCGACCGTCCGCCGATGGGTAGCCACGCCTCCGGCAGGTGGACGGTGGTGCTCAGCGCCTCGTCCATCGCGTGCGCGCCAGCCACCACCTGATAGTCACCCCGGTAGATGTGCCACTTCACCTGCCCGGTGTCCCAGCGCGCCACCAGCCGTGGATCAACCTCCACCGCCACTTCGCTGCTCTCGCCCGGCTTCAGTGTCACGCGCTGCCAGCCCACCAGCCGCTTGACGAAACCGTGGTCGCTGCTGCCGTTGCTCAGGTAGAACTGCGGCGTATCGGTGGCGGTGCGGTTGCCATTGTTGACCACCGTCAGCCGCAGGCGCATCCCACCGCCCGCCACCGGCTCCACCTTCAGGTTGTGGTAGTGGAAGCGGCTGTAGGTCAGGCCGTAGCCAAACGGGAACAGCGGTTTCAGCGCCTCGCGCTCAAACCAACGGTAGCCGACATCCGCCCCCTCAATGTTGTAGTCAACCCGGATATCCTGCTTCAGCGGCTGGCCGGGCATGGCGGTGGTGCTGTCAGGATCGGGCAGGCTATGGCGCGGCAACTGTGACTCCGCCGCCGGGAAGGTGACCGGCAGGCGGCCAGCGGGCGAAACCCGCCCGCTCAGGATGTCAGCGATAGCCTCGCCGCCCCGGCTGCCGGGATACCACGCCTCCAACACCGCGCCCACCTGATCCAGCCACGGCATCTTCACCGGGCCGCCGGTTTGCAGTACCACCACCGTGCCGGGGCGGGCGGCGCTTACCGCCTCAATCAGCGCATCCTGATGGTTCGGCAGTGACAGGTCACGCACGTCGGTGCCCTCCGCCTGCCACTGCCAGGCGAACACAATCGCCACCTCGGCGGCCTTGGCCTGTGCGGCGGCGCGCGCCGGGTCAGCGCCGTCATCCCAGCTCACCTCTGCCTGTGGGAACGCCGCCCGCAATGCCGTCAGCGGCGATGAGGGGTGCAGCACCATAGTATCCGTGAAGACGCTCTTGAAGGGCGTTGGCGCACGCTGGCTGCCCGCCGGGATCACCTGGCTGGAGCCACCGCCGGAGATGACGCCCTTGTCGGCATAGCCGCCAATCACCGCGATGCGTTTGACCTCCGCATTGATGGGCAACTGGCCGCCGCTGTTTTTCAGCAGCACCATGCCCTGACGCGCCACCTCCTGCGCGACGGCAGCGTGGGACGCCTCATCTGACGGGCGTGGCTGCGGCGGGTGGCGCAGGCCATCTACGGCAATCAGGCTACGCACGATGCGGCGTACCATGTCATCCAGCCGCGCCATCGGCACCTTGCCGGACTCCACCGCCTCTTTCAGTGGCTGGCCGAAGAACACCGCCTTATCCAGCTCCTCGCCGGACTGTTGGTCCAGCCCGGCCATCACCGCCTTCTCCGTGGAGTGGGTCGCGCCCCAATCCGACATCACCCAGCCGGGATAGCGCCAGTCACCCTTCAGCACCCGGTTCAGCAGGAAGGCATTTTCGGAGGCGTACTCACCGTTGATCTTGTTGTAGCCCGGCATGATGGCACCCGGCTGCCCCGTCTCCAGCGCCAGCTGGAACGCCAGCAGGTCGGACTCACGCGCCGCGCCCTCCGCCAGTACCGAGTCCGCCTGCACCCGGCCCGTCTCCTGTGCGTTCAGCGCATAGTGCTTGACGGTGGAGACCACGTGGCGGCTCTGGATGCCAGCCACCGTCTCACCGGCCATCAGGCCCGTCAGCAGCGGGTCTTCACTCAGGTACTCGAAATTGCGGCCATTGCGCGGTTCGCGGATCAGGTTCATCCCGCCTGCCAGCAGCACGTTAAATCCACGAGCGTGGGCCTCCTCCCCCAGCAGCTCGCCGGTGCGGCGCGCCAGCGTCGGTGAGAAGGTAGAGGCACTCAGCAAGCCCGATGGCAGGGCAGTCATGCGATCGTCCGGGCGCACGCCCGCCGGGTTGGCGACGCCAAGGCTGGCATCGCTCTCCTGCAAACCGGGGATGCCCAGCCGTGGGATGGCGGGCGTATAGGCCGCCGACCCCACCGCGCCCTCAGGTTTCGGGCGATCGCCGAGCGCAAAACCCACTGGCGTGTGCACCAGCATGATCTTCTCATCGAGCGTCATCTTGCTGACCAGCTCTGCCGCCTGCCGGTCGGCCGGGGCGCTGGCCTGATACACCTGTTGTTCCTGCTGCGCACTGTCCGTCATCGGTTCCTCCTTATTTAAAAGCCTGCCCATAAGGATAGTCCCCACCACCGTGGATGGCGGTTTTTACAGATTCTTACCCCCGCTCGCACTTTTATAAAAATTAAGCAGCGGCAGGGGGGATAGCGGTACGGCAGGTTAAAAATTAAGCGCTATACTCAAAGTGAAAACATGACTTTCTGCTGTTCAGGACGTGCCTGTCAGAATTTTTCAGTAGGACTATTCCTTACCGCAGGTGACATTGATAGGAGGACTCATGAAAGCACTGAATACCATCGCTCTGTTGCTGCTCATTATTGGCGGCTTGAACTGGTTACTGGTCGGCCTGTTCCAATTTGATCTGGTCGCGGTTATTTTCGGTGGCCAAACGGCGATACTCTCACGCATTGTTTACATCATTGTTGGCCTGTGCGCGCTCTACTGCCTGGCGCTGTTGCCACGCATCCGCTCGCATACCGTCACATCGACCACCACCACTCGCCTCTAAGCCAATGGCTTCCCAGAATCATGCCCAAAATAAAAGCGGCAGTGCCCATTCCTGCCGCTTTACTGTTTTATTCGTTTCCGTTATCGATTAGGCCGGCTAATTAATTCCCGTACACTAACCCCGCTATTTAGGCTGCCAACTAAGCGCATGGAAAATATTCATGTTAGCGCCCTTTACCTGTCGTCCTAGTCTTATTCTGATTCTTGTCAAGCCTGATTAATATGGCGAAACACTATGCTATAAATCTCTCCACATCTGCACGTGGTGAACCGCTTTCCGCCCCTTTTGGGCGCTTGAAGGCTGATGTGCTCTGTCTTGTATTATTTGGAGAAAGGTATGCGTCTGGCGTCAACGGTATTAACAGTGGTACTGAGTGTGGCCGCAAGTGTGGCAGTGGTGAAGTCCCCGGCCCTCATCAATAAAGTGCATGCCATGAATGCACCTAAGGATGAACCGGGCTTCTGGCAAACGCCAACTATCGATGGTTACGGCCCTGTACACTATTGGGATGATGTGGCTTATCGCCCAAGCGTGGGCAATGGCGATCCTTACAAGATCGTCTTCTTTATTAATAAACAGGAAGTGGGGCCAGACCAAATTAACGAGGGGCTGGATCGCGTTGCGCGCGCCGTGAACCTCTATGTGGCCTCTGGCGTGCCGCTGGACCAGCTGAAGTTTGTGGCCGTGCTGACCGGCGGTGCCACGCCAGCCACCCTGAACAATGAGCAGTTCCACAAGATTAACGGCTTCGATAACCCGAACCTGCCGCTGATTGAGAAACTGCGCAAGGTAGGGGTGGATATCTCCGTCTGTGACCAGTCAGTAGCGGCGCACCACTATGACCGCACCTGGGTGGATAAGAGTGTGACACAGGCGCTCTCCGGCCTGACCACCGTCACCACCCTGGAGCATCAGGGCTACTCCTTTATGCCGCTGTAATCCCCCGGACGGCGCCACCCGGCGCCGTTTTTCGCTAGAAGAAAGGGAGCTGGTTCTCTTTCAGGTAGCGTGCCTCCTCTGGCGTGGATGCCCTGCCCAACCGTGCGTTGCGGTGCGGGTAGCGGCCAAACCGCTCAATGATCTCCCGGTGCTGCCGCGCATGGTGCGCCATCTCCGCATCGCCCAACGCCTCAAACAGCGCGACAGCCTGCTGGTGGATGACGCGTGACTCCGCGTGCATCCAGGGCATCAACAGGAAGGCGCGTTCCCGCGTGGGCAGTTGCTGCCAGCCGGGCTGGCGCATTGCCTCCTGTGAGAGCACCAGCGCCATGCCATCCTGCGCCCAGGCCGCCGCATCCTGCCGCGCCAGATTGCGCGAGAACTGATCCAGCACGATGACCTCCGCCAGCCGCCCGCGCAGGCTGTGCCGCCACGAAGAGAGTTCGCCACGACATGCCGCCTGCCAGCACTCGCCAAACCGTTCGCGCAGGGTCTGGTCAAACTGCTCATCCTTGCTGAACCATTTCGCCTCACCGGCCTCATCAAACCAGAATGCCAGTACCTGTTCATACTCCATTGCCCTTCCCCCTTTAGGCCGCTGATGCCCTAAATTTAGCCAATCTGGCGGGAGTGTGGTGACGGCACATCGTGTGGATATTCATTTTTGTTATAGGCCGTCGATTGGACGCTCGGGTGTTGCTCTACTAGCCTTATCTGGGTGACACATTGATTTGAAACGGGTTACGCGCCCTTTGCAGCACCGCCAGCCTGGCGGTTCCCTGATCATGATAACCAGGAGCTTACGATGAGCCAGAAGACGCTGTCCGAACTGTCCAAACTGATCAAAGACATCGACTACGCCATGATGTGTACCTACAGCGAAGGTGGCGCCATCGCCAGCCGTCCAATGAGCAATAACCGCAACGTGGAGTACAACGGTGACGCCTACTTCTTTACCACCGAAGACAACCAGACCGTGGCGGACATTGATCGCAACACGGCCACCACGCTGAACTACGTCACCGCCAAGTCCTCCGACAAACCGAGCCTGTTTATCGCCATCGAAGGCACCTCGGAGCTGATCCGCGACAAAGAGACGCTGAAAGAGTACTGGACGCCGGACGTGGAGAAGTGGTTCCCAGAGGGCATCGACACCCCTGACCTGCTGCTGATCAAGGTCAGCGCCCAGCGCCTGACCTACTGGGACGACCAGAACAACCATCAGGAAATTACGCTGTAATCCCCTGCTCAAAACCGCCTGCGGGCGGTTTTTTATTTCCGCGATAACGCCAGCCAATTTCGCCCGGTTCCGGCAGTGAATATTCCGGCCCTTTAGCCGCCCACCCCATCGCGAAATTTACTTCCCCTCACGGTGAAGCCCGGACAATTTTCCCCCGTGAACCGGCACCTGCTAACGCCGCAAAGTGATGGCGGAAGTGGGCATTATTACACGATGGCGGCCCGCCATTTTCCGGCACTGGCTGGGATAGCGGACGAATATCTTCCCTTGCTTCACAATGGTGCCAGTTCGCCGCGCCGATCTGGCCGGGAAAATATCATTCTGCCGGGCCGCAGCCGGCCCAATTATAGCGCGACAATGTGACAGGGCGTTTATTCCGCTGAGCATGGAAACCCCAGAATACGCGGCTGGCGCTGGCGAAGAAATCACCCGGCGATTTTTTTGCCATTTATTGAGCAGGTTGCAGTAATGACGCTTTGTTCGCCGAAATGCCCGGCGCGGAGGGGTGAAAAGGCAGGTTTATGTGCACATTTTGACTGGATGCGTTAGCCATCGTCGTGGTACTGGCAAGGAGAACAACAGGAGGAAGGTGATTTTTTCAGCGAAAAAATAGCGGTGGACTCTGCCAGCAATTAACCACGCTGTTATGATTGCATCCGGGAAATTGATTTCCTGACGCCCCCAGTTTTTGGCGCAATATCCCCCCGCGCGATCGCCTTGGTTGCAATGAATAATCTCTGCCAAAACCGAGTCAGTTAAGCAAAATTAAACAACCCACTTTTTTCCACTTCGGGAAATAGCGTAGCCTGCTCAACCAGATATGCCCACTAACACTGGGTGTACTCGCAATTTGGCTTATTTTGTCCTTCAACTTATCCTGTCGGCTTAATAGTGAAGCGGAAAAATCCGGATATTTTTGCTGATAATTTGTGCATTCAGCGTTTTATTTTGCATTTTCGCTTAGAACTTAACCATAAAGACCCCATTTACTGTTCCTATAGTCTATCCTTCTGTTATAACAATTATGAATGACTGGAACCATCAAGCATCAATAACCATAACAACAGGTCCACTTGCTATGAAACTTAGAAAAAAACAGGTGAAGCCCATCGGCTTAAAAGACGTAACCATCATCGATGATGCCAAGTTGCGTAAAGCCATTACCGCTGCCTCTCTGGGCAACGCAATGGAGTGGTTTGATTTTGGGGTCTACGGCTTCGTGGCCTACGCGCTCGGGCAGGTCTTCTTCCCGGATGCCAACCCCAGCGTACAGATGATCGCCGCGCTGGCGACCTTCTCGGTGCCGTTCCTGATCCGCCCGCTGGGTGGGATGTTCTTCGGCACCCTCGGCGACAAGTATGGCCGCCAAAAAATCCTCTCCATCACCATCATCATTATGTCCGTCAGTACCTTCTGTATCGGGTTGATCCCCTCCTATGCCTCCATCGGCATCTGGGCGCCGATCCTGCTGTTACTGGCGAAAATGGCACAGGGCTTCTCCGTCGGCGGTGAGTACACCGGCGCGTCAATCTTTGTCGCCGAATACTCCCCTGACCGCCGCCGTGGCTTTATGGGTAGCTGGCTCGACTTCGGCTCCATCGCTGGCTTCGTGACCGGTGCCGGTATCGTGGTGCTGATCTCCGCCATCGTCGGCGAGGCCAACTTCCTCGAATGGGGCTGGCGCCTGCCGTTCTTCCTGGCACTGCCGCTGGGCATCATCGGCCTCTACCTGCGTAACGCGCTGGAAGAGACCCCGGCCTTCCAGCAGCACGTTGACAAGCTGGAACAGGGCGACCGCGAAGGCCTGCGTGATGGCCCGAAAGTGTCGTTCAAAGAGATTGCCACCCGCCACTGGAAAAGCCTGCTGACCTGTATCGGTCTGGTGATCTCCACCAACGTCACCTACTACATGCTGCTCACCTACATGCCGAGCTACCTGTCGCATAACCTGCACTACTCGGAAGACCACGGTGTACTGATTATCATCGCGGTGATGATCGGGATGCTGTTTGTGCAGCCGGTGATGGGCCTGCTGAGTGACCGCTTTGGCCGCCGCCCGTTCGTGATTATCGGCAGCATCGCGCTGCTGGTGCTGGCAGTGCCTTGCTTCATGCTGATTAACAGCCAAGTGACCGGGCTGATCTTCGCTGGCCTGCTGCTGCTGGCGGTCGTCCTTAACGCCTTCACCGGCGTAATGGCCTCCACCCTGCCAGCGATGTTCCCGACCCACATCCGCTACAGTGCGCTGGCCAGCGCCTTCAACATCTCGGTGCTGATTGCTGGCCTGACGCCGACCATCGCCGCCTGGCTGGTGGAGTCCTCGGGTGACCTCTATATGCCGGGTTACTACCTGATGGTGGTGGCGCTGGTGGGTCTGGCGACCGGTATCTTCATGAAAGAGACTGCCAACAAGCCCCTGCGCGGCGCGACCCCGGCGGCCTCCGACCTGGCGGAAGCCAAGGAGATCCTGCGTGAGCACCACGACAACATTGAGCAGAAGATCGAAGACATCAATACGCAGATCGCTGAGCTGGAGACCAAACGTGCCAGCCTGATCCAGCAACACCCGCGTATCAACGAATAAGGCTCCCATGCCTTGCGCAAAGCCCCGGCCACTGCCGGGGCTTTTTACATTTTGTCGCCTTTCTTAACGCAAAACTGCGCTATCCCGCCAAGCCGCCAATAACCCCAAGGTTATCAGGCGATTCAGTGCCCCGAGCCACGCTGGTGCCCCCTGATACCGCCTCCCCCTTTCTGCCAGCCACCCGACACATTTCCCATCACAGCCGCGTCACTTATCCCACATGTTCTATAACTTAGGTGTGTTATCTGCCCGGCTGGCCCTGTGCCACCTCCCAGATAACGCCATGCAGTGCCGTTTTCACCCGATGGTTTTTCCCCACGGCCTGCATGTGTGAGCATGATATCGACAAAGCACCACAATGCGGTTTGCAGGGGGCTTCCCCTATTTCTGACCACCCAAACATTGAGGATGGCGAATGTTTAAACATGTCAAATCACTGCAATACACTGTCCGGGTCTCTGAACCCAACCCTGGTCTGGCTAACCTGATGCTGGAGCAGTTTGGCGGGCCACAGGGCGAACTGGCGGCGGCCTGCCGCTACTTCACCCAAGGGCTGGGCGATGACGATCCGGGGCGCAAGGATCTGCTGCTGGATATTGCCACCGAGGAGCTAAGCCATTTGGAGATCATTGGCACCATCGTGGCGATGCTGAACAAGGGCGCGAAGGGCGAGCTGTCGGAAGGGACGCAGAAAGAGGCCGATCTCTATCGCTCGCTGACCGGCAACGGCAATGACAGCCACATCACCGGCGTACTGTATGGCGGCGGGCCGCCGCTGACCAACTCCGCTGGCGTACCTTGGACGGCCGCCTACATTGATACCATCGGCGAGCCGACAGCCGACCTGCGCTCGAATATTGCTGCCGAAGCCAGGGCAAAAATCGTCTATGAACGCCTGATCAACCTGACGGATGATGTCGGCGTGCGTGACGCACTGACCTTCCTGATGACCCGTGAAGTGGCGCACCAGCTCTCCTTTGAGAAGGCGCTCTACGCCATCCGCAACAACTTCCCGCCGGGCAAACTGCCGCCGGTGCCCGCCTTTGC
Organism: Nissabacter sp. SGAir0207; assembly: GCF_005491205.1. Classification (NCBI taxonomy): domain Bacteria; kingdom Pseudomonadati; phylum Pseudomonadota; class Gammaproteobacteria; order Enterobacterales; family Yersiniaceae; genus Nissabacter; species Nissabacter sp. SGAir0207. The sequence goes on along the minus strand of NZ_CP028037.1, from coordinate 89,816 downwards.
CAACATCTACTACAACATGTCGGGTGAGGGCGAGGTGCGGGGGAGCTGGAACTCGGATGAGAACTTCCAGTATGTGGCCGACCCGCAGCCCGCGGTGGATGGCGGCGACGGGCTGGCGGTACTGACCATCCCGGAGTCGCAAAAAGTGGACTATCAGGTGATGGCGCAGCGCACCCAGTCTGACCCGAACATCAACCCCGCCACCGGCGCGGAGCTTGGCTCCACCCCGTTGGAGGATAAGGATCTGGGGAGCAAGGGCCAGCCATAACGGCCAGCCCGGCAGGGGGCATACCCGCGGGTATGCCTTTTTTACTTGCGCAGGGTATGGATGACGTGCAGCACCTTGCCGAAGATCTCCAGCCGGTCAGCCTCCACGTAGATGGGCTGGTAGGCCGTGTTCATCGGCTCCAGACAGAGACGCGGCGTCAGGCAGAGCCGCTTGACGGTAAACTCCCCCTCCACCGCCGCAATCACGATGTCGCCATGCTGCGGCGTTTCGGCGCGATCCACCACCAGCAAATCGCCACTGTTGATGCCCGCCAGTACCATTGAATCCCCCTCGGCACGCACAAAGTAGGTGGCGCTGGGGTGACGGATACAGTACTCGTTCAGATCCAGCGTCCGCTCGATGTAGTCCGCCGCCGGTGACGGCACCCCGGCACGGCAGTAGTCGGCAAACAGCGGCAACGCCAGCACCGGTATCTCCTCATCCGGCGTGCTAAATATGCTCGTTACAATCACATCACTTCCCTCAATGATACTGGTTATCTATCCAGTATATGATAATTTAGAGGAATGGAAAGTGAGATTGCTCCGTTTCTCAAGGTGTTAGCCGCAGGTTATTTCGCCAGTGCCGCCATCAGGCTGGCGCGGCAGGCGCTGTCTTGCTGCACGGCGCGGGCTTTGTCGGCCTCAGGCAACCCTTGGAAAGCGGCAATCACCCGCCGGGCTTCGTCGCGATCCAGCGATTTGCGGTCAAGCGCGTAGAAGGAGTTGCCGCCCTCAATCACGGTATTGAAATCGCGCAGGTAGGCCTCTGGCGATGTGTCACTGCCCAAGCGCTGCACAATCACACACATCACCGCGCTATAATAGCCGTCGTTTTCCACACGGGCTTTATCGGCCCGATTTTTCCACCACATGCCAGCGGCCGCCAATATCAGCAGCACGAGAATTAAGGTTACGCTTTTTTTCATTTTGATCTTTTCTTGATAATAAAAGGTGATTCTAAAGTGTCATCAGACAAACCACCAGCCAGAATAGCGGGATGATATAGGGTTGGTTGAGAAAAGCGGAAATGGCGGCAGGGAAAGAGGCAAAGCGGGGAATTAAAGGCAGGACGCCGCTGTTACACGGCGTCCTGAGGCGATCACAGGGCGAAATCGTCCAGCGACTTGCCGGCATCCAGCGCCAGTTTAATGGCTTTCGGGGTGCGGCCCTGGCCGGTCCAGGTTTTCAATTCGCCATTTTCATCGCGGAATTGATATTTCGCCGGACGCGGCTGGCGCTTCTGGCGGCCACCCTGGGCATCGGTCATCGCCAACAGTTCAGCCGGGTCAATGCCCTCTTCCTGCATCAGCTCCAGATACTCTTTCAGCTTGGTAAGGTGCTCTTCTTTCTGCTGCTTTTCTGACGCCTCTTCTTCGCGGCGTTCTTCCACGATAGTTGTCAGTTTTTGCAGGATTTCTTCCAAGGTTGAGAGATCGACCTCACGCGCCTGTGTGCGCAGGCTGCGAATATTGTTCAACGTCTTCAGAAAACCAGTCATAATAATACCTTTCTATTCGATGCTTTATATTTATACAAATGTTTAAGAAGCGCGATCTTATAATACCCCTACGACTATTAACAACATTAAATCGTAAATAGCCGACAACAGCCTAATAAGTATCCGATTTTTCCTGCGCTATTATCCGCGCAGAAATCAGGGATACCCTGCCGTCATTAAAATAGTGGATACCATTATTACGATATAATGCCCAAACTGATGATGGCGAAACGCCGCATATCGGCGGCGCAAACAGGATAATATTGCGCGGCCTTCAGGCAAGCCAAGCCGGCAGGAATTTCATTTAAATGTCGCGATTACAACAATAGCGCCAGCTCCATCGCGGTACGCTGCAACTGCGGCAATACCGTGTCGCGCAGGGTCTGGGCCGAGACCTGCGAGGCATTGACGCCGACGTTCATCGCCGCCACCACCCCACCCTTACGCGCGTGCATCGGCACCGCAATGGATCGCAATCCTATCTCAAGTTGTTGATCATTAATCGCATACCCCTGCCGCTGCACCCGCGCCAGCTGCTCGCGCAGTTGGGTGGCGTCACGCACCGTGTGGGGCGTCAGCGGCTCAAAGGTGACGCGTGACAGGTAGGCGTCCAGCTCGGGTTCCGCCAGCGCGCTGAGCAGCACCAGTCCCATCGAGGTGGCGTAGGCAGGCAACCGGCTACCACGCTGTAGGTCGATGGTCATGATGCGTTTCACATTGGCGCGGGCGATGTAGAGGATGCTGTCGCCATCCAGCGTCGCCACCGAACAGGACTCATTGAGCTGCTTGCTCAAAAACTCCAGCGAGTTCTGTGCCGCCCGCGCCAGTTCCGAGCTGGCAAGGTAGGCATGGCCAATGGTCAGCACCCGTGGCAGCAGCACATAGTGGCGGCCATCCGGGCAGTGGACAAACCCCAGCGCCTTGAGGGTGTAGAGACAGCGCCGCACCGCCGCGCGCGGGATGCCGGTCATCTGGCTGATCTGCGAAACCGACAGCCGGTGCAAGTGCGGTGTGAAGACCTGCAACACCTCCAGCCCACGCGCCAGTGACGCCATGAAATTGGGATCGCCCTTGTAGGTGTGATCGCTCAGCGCGCCAATCTCCCCCAGCCGCTGCCACTCGTTATGCCCCTCGCTCACCCTATTCTCCCCTTGGTTGGTGACGTCTGGAGGGCTAATTATCGCCTTCACCGCCCCGTCGCAAGCGCCCCGCGTGCAAATTCTCTGGCTGGATCACAGATTTAACACAATTTTAACCAACTGTCCGATAATCGCACAATGTTTTGATATTCGGTATTGCGGCAGGTCAGGGCGGCGCATAGGGTGAAAAAAACAGCAGTCACGCGGAGCACACTCCGCAGTGTGAAAAGGAGATCCCATGATTGATAAAAGCGTCCCCTCCGCCGACGACGCGGTGGCGGACATCCATGACGGGGCAACGGTGATGGTCGGCGGCTTTGGCCCGGCTGGCCAGCCCTACGCGCTGCTGGAGGCGCTGGTGCGCCGCCGCCCGCGCGACCTGACCCTGATCAGCAACAACGCCGGCAACGGCGACCACGGGCTGGCGGCGCTGCTCAAGGCTGGCTGCGTGCGCAAGGTGGTCTGCTCCTTCCCGCGGCAGGCGGACTCCTGGGTATTCGACGAGCTGTATCGCCGGGGCGAGCTGGAGCTGGAGCTGGTGCCGCAGGGCAATCTCGCGGCGCGCATCCAGGCCGGTGGCGCTGGGCTGGGCGGCATCTTTACCCCAACCGGCTACGGTACCCAGCTGGCGGAGGGCAAGGAGACACGGGAGATTGAGGGACGCCACTATCTGTTCGAGCTGCCGCTGAAGGCGGATTTCGCGCTGATCCGCGCCCACCTCGGCGACCGCTGGGGCAATCTGGTCTATGACAAGACCGGCCGCAACTTCGGCCCGATCATGGCGATGGCGGCGGCCTGCACCATCGCCGAGGTCAACCGGCAGGTGCCGCTTGGTGGGCTGGACCCGGAGCAGGTGATCACCCCCGGCATCTTTGTCCAGCGTCTGGTCGCCACCGCCGCCCAACAACGGAGGAGCGCATGATGGACAAACTGACCCACGAACAGCTGGCGCGCCGCATCGCGCAAGACATCCCGGAGGGGGCCTACGTCAACCTTGGCATCGGCATCCCCACGCAGATCGCCAACTACCTGCCCCATGACAAGGAGATTTTCCTCCAGAGCGAGAATGGCATCCTCGGCATGGGGCCAGCCCCGGCAGAGGGCGAAGAAGACCCGGAGCTGATCAACGCTGGCAAGCAGTACGTCACCCTGCTGGAGGGCGGCTGCTACTTTCACCACGGTGACTCCTTCGCCATGATGCGCGGCGGCCACCTGGATATTTGCGTGCTGGGGGTTTACCAAGTCTCGGCACGCGGCGATCTCGCCAACTGGAGCACCGGCAAGCCCGGTGCCATCCCGGCGGTGGGCGGCGCGATGGATCTGGCGATCGGCGCGCGTCAGGTGTTCGCCATGACCGAGCACCTCACCCGCCACGGCGAGTGCAAAATTGTCGAGCAGTGCACCTACCCGCTGACCGGCGTCGGCTGCATTGACCGCATCTACAGTGACTTGGCGGTGATGGACGTCACGCCCGAGGGGCTGGTGGTCACGGAGATTTTCGGTGGCCTGACGCCGACGCAACTGCAAGAGATCACCCCGGTGCCCCTCACCTTCCACCTTAACCAACGCGAGGACGCTGATGCAAACCGCCTATCTGTGTGACGGGGTACGCACCCCCTTTGGCCGCCTGAATGGCGGGCTGGCCGCGCTGCGTGCCGACGATCTGGCGGCGCTGCCGATTCAGGCGCTGATGGCGCGCCACCCTCAAGTGGCGTGGGAGCAGCTGGACGACGTGCTGTTTGGCTGCGCCAATCAGGCCGGTGAGGATAACCGCAACGTGGCGCGCATGGCGCTGCTGCTGGCGGGGCTGCCGGTCTCGGTGCCGGGCTGCACCGTCAACCGCCTGTGCGGTTCGAGCCTTGACGCGGTGGCGATGGCAGCGCGGGCGATCAAAACCGGCGAGGCTGACCTGCTGCTGGCGGGCGGCGTGGAGAGCATGTCACGCGCCCCCTTTGTGATGGGCAAGGCGGAGAGCGCCTTCAGCCGCACCATGCAACTGGAAGACACCACCATGGGCTGGCGCTTCATCAACCCGAAAATGCAGGCGCTCTACGGCACCGACACCATGCCGCAGACCGCCGAGAAGGTGGCGGCGCGCTATGGCGTCTCGCGTGAGGATCAGGATGCCTTCGCGCTGCGCAGCCAGCAACGTACCGCCGCCGCCCAACAGGAGGGGCGTTTCGCGCCGCAACTGATTGGCGTCAGCGTGCCGCAGAAGCGCGGCGAGCCGCTTGAGGTGACGGCGGATGAGCATCCGCGCGCCACCACGCTGGAGGCGCTGGCCCGGCTCAGGCCAGTGGTCACGCCACAGGGCAGCGTGACCGCAGGCAACGCCTCCGGGCTGAATGACGGGGCCTGCGCCCTGCTGCTCGCCAGCGAGGCGGGGATCGGCCGCCACGGCCTGACCCCGATGGCACGCATTGTCGCCAGTGCGGTGACCGGGCTGGAGCCATCGATCATGGGCGTTGGGCCGGTGTCGGCGGTGCGCAAAGTGTTGGCGCGCGCCGGGCTGACGCTCGGGCAGATGGATGTGATTGAGCTGAACGAAGCCTTCGCCGCCCAGTCACTGGCGGTGACGCGCGAGCTGGGATTGCCGGATGACGCCGCGCACGTCAACCCAAATGGCGGCGCGATCGCCCTCGGCCACCCGCTCGGTGCCTCCGGTGGCCGACTGGTGATGGCCGCGGCCTATGAGCTGCAACGCACCGGCGGCCGCTATGGCCTCTGCACCATGTGCATTGGCGTCGGCCAGGGCATCGCGCTGATCATTGAACGGGTATAGGGGGCCGCATGGAGATTGAGTATCGCCTTGATGGGCCGGAGGGCGCGCCGCTGCTGGTGCTCGCCAACTCGCTCGGCACCACCTATGAGATGTGGCAGCCGCAGCTTGAGGCCATGACTGCCCATCACCGGGTGCTGCGTTTCAACGCGCGCGGCCACGGGGCCACCCCGTTGCCAGCCGGGCCGCTGACGCTGGCGCAATTGGGCAGTGACGTTATCACCCTGCTCGAACACCTGGGGGTGGAGCGCGCAGGGTTCTGCGGCATTTCGATGGGCGGCCAGACCGGGCTGTGGCTCAACCGCCACCATCCGGGGCGCTTTCATGCGCTGGCGGTCGCCAACACCGCCGCCCGCATCGGCACCCGTGAAGGGTGGCAGGATCGCGCCCGGTTGGTGCGGGAGCAGGGATTGACGCCGGTGGCCGTTGGCTCGGCGGAGCGCTGGTTTACCCCGGCCTTCCGCCAGCGGCACCCGGAGCAGGTGGCGGCGCTGATCCGCGCGCTGGCGGCAGGCAACGCGGTAGGCTACGCCGCCTGCTGCGAGGCACTGGCCGTGGCTGACCTGCGCGAGGATCTGCACCACCTGTCGCGGCCGATGCTGGTAATTGGCGGCCAGCATGATCCGGTCACTACCGTCGCTGACGCCAGCGAGATCGTGCGCGCCGCGCCAAACGCCGAGCTACACCTGCTGCCCGCCTCGCACCTGAGTAACGTTGAGACGCCAGACGCGTTCAGCGCCGCTGTTTTGCACTTTTTCCGCCGTGCGGCATAACCGAAGGAACCGTGAATGAGCATCCAGATAGAACGCATCGAGAGCTGGCTGGTGGATATCCCGACCATCCGCCCGCACAAGCTGTCGATGACCACCATGGGCTGCCAGACCCTGACGCTGGTCAAAATGACTGACCGCGATGGGGCCGAGGGCTGGGGCGAGGCGACCACCATCGGCGGCCTGAGCTACGGCCCGGAAAGCCCGGAAGGGATGAAGTCGGCGATCGACACCTACCTCGCCCCGGCGGTGTGCGGCCGCGCCTTTGATGGCCCGGCGGCGCTGGCGGCGGCGATGAACCTGCCGGTCAAGGGCAACACCTTTGCCAAATCGGCGCTGGAGACCGCCTTTCTCGACCTACAGGGCAAGCGCCTTGGCGTACCGGTCAGCACCCTGCTGGGCGGCGCGCGTAGCCCGACCCTGCCGGTGTTGTGGACGCTGGCGAGCGGCGACACCCAGCGTGATATTGAGGAGGGCAAGCGCCTGCTGGCCGAAGGGCGGCACAGCGCCTTCAAGCTGAAGATTGGCGCGAAGAGTCTGGCGGAGGATCTACGTCACACCCGCGCCATCCGCGAGGGGCTGGGCGAAGGCGTCAGCATCCGGGTGGATGTTAATCAGGCGTGGGACGCGGTGACAGCGGTGCGCGGCATGGCGGCGTTGCAGGAGATTGGCATCGATCTGGTGGAGCAGCCGGTGGCGCTGTGGGATCGCGCCACACTGGTGCAGCTCAGCCAGCGCTTCACGCTGCCGGTGCTGGCGGATGAGGCGGTAGCCGATGCCCATGACGGCTATGCGCTGGCCGCCGCCGGTTTCACCGGGGCCTACGCCCTGAAGATCGCCAAGGCCGGTGGGCCAGCGCAGGCGCTAAAACTGGCGCATGTGGCGCAGGCGGCGGGCGTCGCGCTCTACGGCGGCACCATGCTGGAGGGCACCATCGGCACCCTCGCCTCACTCCATGCATGGTCTACCCTGCCGCTCAGCTGGGGCACCGAGATGTTCGGCCCGCTGCTGCTGAAAGATGACATCGTTGCCAACCCGCTGGTGTTCCGCGAGGGCGGCGTAACGATCCCGCAGGGGCCGGGCCTCGGCATCACCCTGGACGATGACAAATTCCGCCACTATCAGCGTAAATAAAACCGGCGTAAATAAGACCCGCGTAAATAAGGAGAGCTACCGATGTTATTCAAAGTTGAGATGGTGGTGCGCATCCCACCGGAGATGCCTGCCGACACAGCCGAGCAGATCAAGCGGGAGGAGAAGCAGTACGCCCAGCGGTTGCAGGAGCAGGGTGTCTGGCGCCACCTCTGGCGCGTCGCTGGCCAGTACGCCAACGTCAGCATTTTCGATGTGGAGAGCAATGAGGCGCTGCATAACCTGCTCACCCAACTGCCGCTTTACCCCTATATGGAGGTGACGGTGACGCCGCTCTGCCGCCACCCCTCCAGCATCCATCCAGACGATCGCTGATGCCATGACTGGCCGGCGTCTCGCTGGCCCCTCTGCCTGACCCGATTCACCCTACACTGCAATGAGGGCAATAATATGAAAACCAATTACAGCCAGCATGACGATGTCAAAAAATTACTGGAGATCAGCTGTGGCCTGCACAGCGAGGGGGGCGACGCCCGCTTCAAGCAGATTATGCACCGGCTGGTGAGCGACCTGTGCCACCTGATAGATGAGTTCGACGTCACGCCCGAGGAGTTCTGGCAGGCGGCCAACTACCTGCACACCCTCGGCGGGCGGCAGGAGGCGGCGCTGCTGGCCGCCGGGCTGGGGCTGGAGCACTATCTGGATATGCGCGAGGATGCGCGCGAGGCCGAGGCCGGTTTTGGCGGCGGCACCCCGCGCACCATCGAGGGGCCGCTCTATGTCGCCAATGCGCCGCTGAGCGACGGTTATGCGCGCATGGATGACGGCAAGGATGATGGCCGGGTAATGTGGCTGCACGGCCAGGTCAAGGACACCGACGGCCAGCCGCTGGCGGGCGCGGTGGTGGACATCTGGCACGCCAATACGCTGGGCAACTACTCCTTCTTTGATAAATCGCAGGGCGAGTACAATTTGCGCCGCCGCGTCCGTACCGATGCCGAGGGGCGCTACGCCGTACGCAGCATCGTGCCCTCCGGCTACGGCTGCCCGCCCGATGGCCCGACGCAGGCGCTGCTCGATCGCCTTGGTCGCCACGGTAACCGCCCGGCGCATATCCACTTCTTCGTCTCCGCGCCCGGTCATCGCCACTTGACCACCCAGATCAATTTAAATGGCGACCGCTACCTGTGGGATGATTTCGCCTTCGCCACCCGCGACGAACTGATTGCCGAGCCAGTCAAGATCACCGATCCCACGATTAGCGCGAAACGCGATCTGCCCCACCCGCACACTGAAATTGAATTTGATTTCACCCTGACCCCAGCAACTCAGGCGCACGAAGAGCAACGTATTCAGCGCGCCCGTGCCCTGCAAGAGTAATAAACCCCATTTCCCCTTGGCGCCCGCGGGCGCCTTTTTTATGTTTGGAATTGAGAGCCATTATTTTTGTGATGTCATCTATTGAAAATAAAACAGCCCCGCATTCCCATCACGATTATTTTTCTCATTTTATATTTAATACACTAACAATTAACCAATGTTAAATTGCCGTCGGGAAATAGCGCGCAGTAGGATTAATCATGATTAATCCAAGGGAGATTATTATGCCTATTCCAGCAAACTTATGGTTAAAAGATGACGGTGGGATGCCAATAAGATGAAAATTGCCAAGAGATTCGTTTTTGCGCTCATTTATCTCTTACTCACCTTTGCCTTTGTTATCGCTGGACTTTTATTGGCACGCATAGCGCTCCCTTTTGTCGCCTACTCTTTTTATGCATTGGCAAATGATTTTAGCGTTATCGGCGATGATGGCGTATTGACACTCTATGCCGCCGTGGCCTTCTGGGTATCATTGTCTATAGGACTTACGCTCTCATTTTTCATCACCAGAAAGATAAAAAAGTCCAAGGCACAAGCCATAAAAATTATGCGTTACGTTGTTCTATTTATTTTTATGGCGGTTGCTACTGCTGCGCTGTGCATTTTGTCGGCGAGGGTGATCTATTTTACCCTCACCTATCAGATATATGACCTGGCACACTTTTTCGATATTTATGGTGATGAGGATGTGACGACGTTTTTTGCCGCCATCATCTTTTGGACGACACTGCCGGTCAGCTTGCTGAGCGCATTTTTCACCACCCGCGCCATTCTCCGGCGTTGGGATAGCCATCGTAGGGGCAAAAAGACGCATGGCCAACAGCCGCCTGCGGTTTGAAAGGTGCCGGCACGAGAGCGGTGGCGAAATTCGCCCCTGGTGTTGGCTGGCCGCCACCGCCTTCGTCCGGCTTAATAAGGGTAACAACTGTAACCGGTTTACACTTCCGCTAAAATGTTAAGAAAGCGTAAAACAGAACATTCTGTAAGCGGTTCAGGCGCGTCCTTGCGCCCACGTACTTTAGTGTGCCGCCATCTGTGGCGGCAATTTCAATAGCTCACGCTCATCCGCTACATCCTTCACCGGCACCGCCGGTGCGGCATTGCCCCAGCTGTTACGCACGTAGGTGGCAACGGCCGCCACCTGATCATCCGACAGCTTCCACGCAAAGCTGGGCATCGCCCCGCTGGTCGGGTTGCCTTGGGTCACGGCCCCGCGCCCGCCCTGCAATACCGTGGTGATCAGCGAGGAGGCGTCCTTCGCCATCAGGCCGGGGTTGCCCGCCAGACTGGCCGCCAGGTTCGGGATGCCCTTGCCGTCGCTGTTGTGGCAGGCCGCGCAGTTAGCGGAGTAGACGTGCTCGCCAGTCTGCATCAGCGGGTTGTCCGCTGGCAGCGGCTGCGGGCGCTTGGCACCGGAGTCCGGCACCGATTTCAGGTAGACCGCAATGGCGTGCAGATCGGCATCCGTCAGGTACTGGGTCGAGTTGCTGACCGCCTCGGCCATCGGGCCGGAGGCCACCGCGACATGGTTGCTGCCGAGTTTCAGGTACTGCGCGATCTGATCCTCGCTCCAACTGCCGATGCCGGTATAGCCATTTGGCGTGATGTCTGGCGCATGCCATTCCGCCATGTTGCTGCCCTGTAGGTAAGCATTTTTGTCGCCGCCCAACAGGTTCTTGGCGGTGTGGCAGCTGGCGCAGTGCTCCAGCCCCTGCACCAGATAGGCACCGCGGTTCCACTCGGCGCTTTTGCTGGCGTCGGCGGCAAAGCCGTGGTTGGCGAAGAACAGCAGGTTCCAGCCCATCATTGCCAGCCGGATGTTATACGGGAAGCCAAGGTTGGTCTCTGGCACCTGATTGTGAACCGGTTTAACCGAGCGCATGTAAAGCCAGAGATCGTGCATATCCTCATCACTGACATTCACATAGGCGTTGTAGGGCATCGCTGGGTAGAGGTTCTCGCCCTCCTTGCCACGGCCATGCCGCACCGCGCGGAAGAAGTCGCGCTCCGTCCAGTTGCCGATGCCGGTTTCGGCGTCCGGCGTGATGTTGCTGGCGAAGATGCCGCCAAACGGCGTACTGATGGAGTAGCCGCCGGAGAACGGCGTTTTGCTGCCCGGCGCGGTGTGGCAGGCCACACAGTCACCGGCGATGGCGACATAACGGCCACGCGCCACCGCCTCGGCGTCGGCATCCGCTGGCGGTTGGCTGGTCAGCGTCTGGTTGCCCGCCACGTCGTCCGCGCTGGCGTCCGCGTTCTGCCAGAGCAGGCCCGCTGCGACTGCGGCAGCAATCAGGGCCACGCCCCCAATGATGGTTGTTTTTTTCATGTCACACCTTTACCAGCGGGCCAGGGTTTTTCAGGTACTGCTCAATGATCGCCTTCGCCGTCCACAGGCTTAGCGCACCGATGGTGCCGGTCGGGTTGTAGCCCGCATTGTTGGGGAAGGAGGAGGCACCGAGCACAAACAGGTTGTGCGCATCCCAGCTCTGCTGGTAGCGGTTGAGCACGCTGGTTTTCGGGTCGGTGCCCATCACCGCGCCGCCGATGGTATGGTCACTGGCAAAGTTGTAGGGCGAGTAGTGGCCGGAGGCCGAGTTGGTGCCGATCACCGTCTTCGCACCCATCGCTTTGCCAATCTCAACACTTCTATCCATGATGAAGGCGGCCGAGCGGCGGTCATTGTCGTTGTAGTCGAAGGTCACGCGCAGCAGCGGGTTGCCGTTGTCATCCACGTACTCCGGGTCGAGATCGAGGTAGTAATCCTCATGGGAGAAGCTGGTGCCCTGCCCGAAGATGAAGGTAGCGTTCTGGAAAGCGTGGGTATAGGCCTGTTTCCACGCCTTGCCCCAGCGCGGGGTGCCGGGCGGCAGGGCATCGGCGTTGCCGATTGGCCGCGCGCCGCGTGCTACCACCAAAATGCCCGCGCCACCAATGAAGTCCTTGTCGCTGTGGTCGAAGTTATCGCCGTTGTAGTCATCCACCTGCTGTGACAGCGCGCCCGCACCGATGTACTGGTTGAGGTTCTCATCCTCAAAGAACAGGCTCGCGCCGGAGACAGTCTGGAAGCTGTAGGCACGGCCCACCACGCCGGTTTTGCTGACCGGATCGTAGGGCTTGCCAATCTTGGAGAGCAGCAGCAGGCGCACGTTCTGCATCTGGAACGCCGACAGCACCACGATCCCCGCCGGTTGCTCCCACTCTTTTTTGTTCTTGTCGACGTAGGTCACGCCGGTTACGGTTTTGCCGTCCGCCGCCTTGTTAACGCGCACCACTGCGGAGTCGGTCAGCACCGTGAAGTTCTCACGCTGCATCAGCGCCGGGATCACGCAGGCGTTGGGGCTGGATTTGGAGAAGTTGCCGCACCCGTAGTAGAGGCAGTAGCCGCAGTAGGTACACGGCCCCATGCGCACGCCCAGCGGATTGACGTAGGCGCGGGAGGCTTGCCCGGCGGGCACCATGAAGGGGTTGAGGCCCATGCCTTTGGTGGCGTCGCGGAAGATGTCGGTCAGGCGCATCCCCTCCAGCGGCGGCAGCGGGTAGTCGCTGCTGCGGTCGCCCTCAAACGGGTTCCCCTCCGGGATGGTCTCGCCCTTCAGCTTGCCAGCCTTGCCGGAGACGCCAGCGATCTTCTCAAAGCGGTCGTAAAACGGCTCCAGCTCGTCATAGGTGACGCCCCAATCCTGGAGGATCAGGCCCTCGGCGATCTTCTGCTTGCCGTAGCGCGCCACGGTCTGGCTGTAGGGCTGGAAGTCAAACGGCAGGAAACGCCACGCCATACCGGCCCAGTGGGTGCCGGAGCCGCCAACGTTGTAGCCCAGCTCGTTCAGGTTCCAGTCACGGGTCGGCAGCGCCTGCTGGGTACGGTTGTTGCGGAAGGTGGTGGTCTCCACCGCAGGGGGGAGCAACATGCTGCGGCGGGTATCCCAGCGCAGTTCATCGGTATCCACGGAGGGCGGGAAGTCGGTGGCGGTCTCAAACCACGGGCCACGCTCAATCGCCACGACATTCAGGCCAGCGCGGGTCAGCTCTTCCGCAATCAGGGAGCCGCACCAACCCAGCCCAACAATCACCACGTCAGCTTTTGGACGGATAGTATTCATAATTAAAACTCGTCTTAATGGTTTGCCACGCGCTTAGAGCGTGTTGTCAATCAGGCTGGTGGGGATGATGTTCAGCTTCTGCCCTTTTTTGCTGAGCAGGTCGCGGAAGTCGTAGCGTGCACCGGGGAAGCCAATCATTTTCCAGCTGGCCATCTCTTTGTTGCCACCATAGATCGGATCGGAGAGGAAACCCTCGCGGACGTTTTGCAGCAGCAGTTCAAACAGCACCTTGGTCTCTACCTCTGGCCCCAGATCGAGGGCATCGGCCTCCATCGCGTGCAGCAGACGATCCTGCTCCGCGCCGGGGAGCGCGACAAAAGGCTTGCCGCTCTGGCGCTGGGTGTAGGCATCCAGCGCCGCCAGCCCCTGGCGGTAGCGCTGGGCCGGGGTGAGCGGGGATTGCGGCCCCTGCTCCGGCGTGCCCTTAACGAATTTGCCCAGACGGTAGAGCGCGGCGGCGTTGCCGTAATCGCCGGCCAGCTGGCGGTCGATGAAGGTGGCGCATCCCGCCTCCTTGCCGCTGATGCTCAGCTCGTCGGCCGGGATGAAGCGCTCGGCGATGGCGCCCACGGTGTCGAATTCATGCTGGGTCAGGTACTGCAAGCCGCCCTGACGTGGTGGGGCGGGCGGTGTGCTGGCCGTGCCGCTCTCCCAAGGCTGGCCGCCGGTGACGACCTCCGCCCTGGCGATCGGCAAGGAGGTGGCCACACCCAGTGCGGCGAATGAGGTAAGAAACTCTCTGCGTTTCATGTTTTCCCTGCAAAATAGATAGACATTGCCCCGCTGGCCGTTATTTCCTCCGCACGATGGCAGGGCGATTTTTTTCCGCAGGCGAGCACATGCCTGACCGGTTAATCAGAACAGGACGATGTTTTCGCAAGGGGGAGTATCGGTTTAACGGCGCAGCAGAGTGCGATTCAGCTTGACCAGAGGTGGGGCATTCACATTTTAAATAAAATAATTAATAAAAATTTAACACAGATTAAGCATAATTTTTTCTTATTCCGTTGGGAAGAATTGCCTTGATGGAATTCCATCAACGCAGCCCGTTTCCACTCCGCATTAACATTTCTATGATGAATTTGCCTCACCCCTATAACAGCCAAGGTCGGCTGTTTCATGAATAGAAAATAATCGGAGTCCCTATGTTTCCATCTGCCCTGCCCCAACCCCGTTTGCCCCAGCGCCGTGACATTCCCTCCCTGCGTTGGGGGATCATTGGCCCCGGCTGGATTGCCAACCACTTCGCGCAGGCGCTGCGCCACCACACCGACCAGCAACTGGTGGCGGTGGCTGGCCGCAACGCGGAGAAGACCCAACACTTCGCGGAGCAGTGGGCGATCCCGCACGCCTACACCGATACCGACCAGATGCTGGCGCGCCCGGATCTCGACATCATCTACGTGGCGACGCCGCACAACCACCACCTGCCGGATGGGCTGAAGGTGTTGCGCGCCGGTAAGCACCTGCTGGTGGAAAAACCGCTGGCCCTCAACGCCCAGGAGGCGGCGCAACTGCAACGCGAGGCGCAGGCGCAACAGCGCCTCTGTCTGGAGGGGATGTGGTGTGACTTCACGCCAAAATATGATGTGCTGACGCAACTGCTGGCGAATGGCGATCTGGGCGAATTGCACACCCTGTTGGCGGATCATGGGGAGTTTTTCACCGCCGATCACCGCATTTTCAATGCCGATCTGGCGGGCGGGCCGATGCTCGATCTGGGGAGCTACCTGATTGCCCTGAGCGTCAAGGTGGCCGGTGGCGCGCCGGAGCGGCTGGTGGCGACCGGCCAGTCGGTGCCGGGTGGCGTAAACGGGCAGGCCTCCATGCTGCTGACGCACGCTGGCGGGATGCACGCCGTGCTTAATACCACGCTGTTCAGCCGCACGCCGAGCGGCGCGGTGATCGCCGGGCGTGATGCCACGCTGGTGCTGGATGGGCACTTCTACGCGCCGGGCGACTTTGTGCTCACCGCCAGCCAGGGCAACCACTCGCTGCGCTGGCAGGATGCTGGCAACCACTACGCCCAGCTCTGCCATGAGATGGAGCACGCCGCATGGTGCATCGGTCAGGGACGGCTGGAGTCACCGATCCGGCCCCTCGCCACCACCCTGACCACGCTGGGGGTGATGGATGAGGCGCGCCGCCAGCTCGGCATTGTCTTCAATGAGGAGCGTGATAATCACGCGTGATGTGTTTGGCAACAATTGATGCCTTGCCTGCCGGGCGGGCAATTTGATAATAGGCCCGGCTGGCTGCCGGGCATGGCCACGTTGGCTGTTTACCCCCCTTTTCCGCCAGCCCATTGGGCTGGCGTTATCTGGTTATTTTTGGAGCAGTAATGAAAAAGTTTACCCTGGAGATGCTGGCGAAGATGGCTGGCGTCGGTGTGGCAACGGTTGACAGGGTGCTCAATGAACGTGGCGGCGTTTCGCCGGAGACCACGCGGAAGGTGTTGAATGCGGCGCGGGCGATGGATATAAAACGCCCGCTGCCAGAGGCGTACCAGCACCCCTGGCAGGTGGAGGTGTTCCTTAGCGCCAATCCTTCCCATTTTTTTAAGCAACTGGCGCAGGATTTCGCTGACATTGCCGGTGGGCTGGGCTACCGGCGCATTACGCTGCACCGCACCTTCATCCCGGAGTCTCAGCCGGAGAAGCTGGCGCACTACATCATGCAGAGCAGTGAGAAGCGCGATGGCCTGATTGTATTCGGCCATGACTACCCGATTATCCATGAGGCGCTGGCGCACTGCCGGGCGCGTGGGGTGCCGGTGGTGACCATTGTCACTGACCTGCCGGGGGCGGCGCGCCTGTGCCATGTCGGCATTAACCAACAGCAGGCGGGGCGCACCGCCGGGTTGCTGATGAGCAAGACCGCCCGCCAGCCGGGCGATGTGATTATGGTCAGTGGGCGGGTGGACTACCGCGCCCACCAGCAGCGCATTGCTGGCTTTCGCGAGGCGATTGCCCAGCGCGCGCCGCACCTGCGGTTGCGGGAGTTACTCTGTGGGCAGGATCAGCGCGACATGATCCGCTCGCTGCTCCATGACGCCCTACTGCACTCGCCGCAGTTGGTGGGCATCTACAACACCGGCGTCGGCAACACTGAAATCCGTACCACCCTGCAACAGCACCAGCTGCTGGGTGACTGCGTTTACATCACCCATGAGCTGTACTCCGTGACGCGGGCGCTACTGCAACACGACCTCGCCTCCTTCACCCTCGACCAGAACGCCGCGCAGCACGCCCGGCTGGCGATGGATATCCTGCTGCGCCACCTCGACACGGGCGAGCAGCCGGATCTCTACCGGGCCGGGAAGGTGGAGCTGAAGGTGATTACGGCGGAGAATATCGATTGATGGAGCGGCCAGCGCGCGGCTGGCCGGTGGCATCAGGCGCGGGGTTGCCAGCGCGCGACGGTGCCATTTTTGTTGTAAGTGAGCGGTGACGGGAAGCGGATAAACTCCACCAGCATTCCCCACGGGGTTTTGCCGAAGTGGAAGCGGTTGCCCTCGCCGCCCTCGCAGCCGGAGAGCGGGTTAGGCCCTGCCAGCAATTCGCCACCGGCGGCGACAAACTGCCGGGTGGCCGCCTCAATGTCGGCACAGTAGACGCCCAGGTGCGTCAGGCCCACGTCATTGATCCCGGCGGCGCGCTCGCGCTGGTAGCCGGTCAGGCTGAACAGTTCGACGTTCGCGCCATTGCCCAGCCGCAGCATCCGCACCTCTTTCATCGCCGTGTCGGGCCGCAGGCCGTTCATCGCCGTGATCTCTTCGCCACCGGAGGGTGCTTGTTCCTTGTCAATCAGCGCATAGAGGGTGACGGCGTGGAACGCCTGCTGGAAAAAGCGCTCGGCGGCGTCCATGTCCGGCACGGTGATGCCGACGTGCTCAATCCCGATGGGCGCGTCATCACGCAGGAAGTGCTCCAGCAGGAACGGGAAGCGCTCGCCAGCCTTCTCCGCCAGATATTGCTCACTCTCCTCCGTGTCACCACTGACCGACACCGCGCCCACGAACTGGCCGTTGACCGTCAGCGGGCAGGTGCCGCCCAGCGGGATCAGCCCCGGCAGGTTGCCGACCCAGGACTCGGTTTTCGCCATCTCGCTAAAGGTGCCGGTGGATTGCTGGAAACCGGCGCAGGAGCGCCCCTTGCCCACCGCCGCCTCGGCGCTGGCGAAATAGGCATTGTCCATTCGGCGGAAGCCCACCAAGTGGCCGCCAAAATCCATTACCGCCACTGAAACCGGTGTATTGCGCTCTGCCGCCTCCGCCACCACGGTTTGGATAATAAGCTGGGCCAGATTATCACTGATGCTAAAATTTTTAATTAATTGCAGCCCGTTACCTTCCATTCTCTTCTCCCTGTTTGTCTATTTCAAAAAACTCAACTAAACATGAAGATAAAGCGTTGGCCACGTTATCGGAAAAGACAAGGCCACTATTTGATGGAATTAAATCAAGCGCGGGAAATAGCGGTGTGATTGCCACGCCAATTTAGAGGGAAAAAAGATGAGAAGACGAGATTTTATTACTGGCAGCCTCGCGGCCTGCTGTCTGGCGCGCGCGCCCTTTAGTCTGGCGGGGCCGACCCGCTCACCCGCGCTGGAAGCGGTAGTGGCCTCGCCGTGGCTGGCCAATGGCGTGACGGTGTCACCAAAAGGGGAAATCTTCCTGAATTTTCCGCGGTTTAAAGAGCACAATACCTCGCCAGCGGTGGCGCGCCAGACAGCCGCCGGGCTGGTGCCCTTCCCCGGCAACCACTGGAACCAGTGGCGGCCCGGTGACAGCGGCACCGATACGCTGGTCAACGTCAATGCGGTGCATATCTTCTCTCAGCCCTGGCTGTGGGTGGTGGATCAGGGCACGCCAGAGGGCGGCAAACCGGGGCCGGGGGCGGCGAAAGTGATTGCCTTTAATCTGGAGAGTGGCGAGCCAGAAAAGATTATTCGTTTTAATGCTTCAATATTGCCAGAGGGGGGAGTACTGAATGATCTACGCCTCTTCGGCAATTATGTGTTTATTACCGACTCCGGCCTCGGCGGGATTATTATTTACGATCTCAACACCGGCAAATATAAGCGCAAGCTCTCCGGCTCGCCACTGTTGAAAAAGCCGTCGCAGGCGCAGCAAAAAGGGTTCGGTGGCCGGGTGCTGAGTGATGGCAAAGGCACACTCCCCGCGGTGCAGAGCGACATGCTGGAGATCAGCCCCAACGGGCAGTGGCTCTATGTGGCGACGCCGACCGGGCCACTCTACCGCGTGCCGCTGGCGCTGCTGCTGGACGAGGTGCTGGATGGCCGCGCGCTGGAGCAGCGGATGGAGAAGGTGGCGGATATCCCCTCCATCGGCGGCACGGCAATGGACCGGAAGGGCCGCATCTACCTGTCGAACGTCGAGGAGCGGGCCATTGAGGTGCTGCACCCCAATGGCCGCCGCGAAATCCTGTTGCAGGATAACCGACTTATTTCACCGGATGCGCTCTATATCGCCAATGACGGTTTCCTCTACATTCCCGCGCCGCAGCTCGAGTACCTCGCCGCCCACTCCGGGGGCCGTGGCGACCAGACGCGCGCGCCCTATTACATCTACCGATATTTGCTGCCGGTACGTCCGTAACGCCCTATTTTCGTTCGGAAATTGCCAATAGGGACAGCAAAGCGGCTGAATCAGGGCAGTGGCGGCCCTGATTCACCGCCAATCGCGCAGGATGGGTGCAGAAGGCGGCAAATTGCGCCACAATAGCGATCCACTCTGATACATGCGCTCCTCCTTAACAAGAATGGCGACAGCCTGCATGTGATGGCCCTTTTGGTGAATTTTCCCAGGATACGTTCATGCTTTCGACGCTGATCTACCGCAGCCGCCCCAGCCAATTGGCGGACGCCCCCTTTCTGGCCGCGCTGGCCGACCACGCCCGGCAACGCAATGAGCCGGTGCAGGTCACTGGCATTCTGCTGTTTGATGGCGACCACTTTTTCCAGATCCTTGAGGGGCCGTACGCCGCAGTCAACGCCGTCTATGCTCGGATTTGCGACGATGGGCGGCACCAGCAGATTGTTGAGCTGATGCGCGACTACGCCCCGGCGCGGCGCTTTGGCAAGCTGGGCATGGAGGTGTTTGACATGCGCGGCTGCCCGCCAGAGGAGGTGCTGCCGCAGATTCTGGCGCGCAGTACCCTCCAGCCGCGCGCTGGCGATGAGGATCGGGTGGTGCGCTTTATCCGCGCCTTTGCCAGTGGCCGCTGGCGACAAAGCCTTCCCGGCCATGACGCGGAGCACGCGCTGCGGCTGGTGACCCGGCCCGCCCCCTTCCAGCCGGGCGCGGCCGCACCGAGCCAGCCCTGCCGCTTCGCCCTGCAACCAATCGTGGACACCACCCACCAGCGCGTCAGCGCGCTGGAAGCGCTGATCCGCGCGCCGGACGGCGGCTCGCCCGCGGCATACTTCGCCTCCCTCTCAGACGAGGCGCAGTATGCCGCGGATCTGGAGGCCAAGGTCTACGCCTTCCAACTGGCACAGCAGATTGGCATTGGCGACAGCATGATCTCCGTCAACCTGCAACCGATGTCGCTGGTGAAGGTGCCCGACGCAGTGCCAGAGCTGGTGCGCGCAGTGACGCAGAGCGGGCTGGTGCCGAGCCAGGTGATTGTCGAGATCACCGAGAGCGAGTTTATCACCCACTTTGACGCCTTCGAGGCCGCCATCCGGCAACTGCGCGCCGCCGGATTCAGTCTGGCGATGGATGATTTTGGCGCGGGCTATGCCGGGCTGTCGCTGCTCGCGCGCTTCCAGCCGGACAAGATCAAGATTGACCGCGCGATCATCAGCGGCGTGCACCGCAGCGGCGCGCGGCAGGCGATTGTGCGCGCCATTCTGGCGTGCTGCTCTGCGCTGGAGATTGCGGTGGTAGCCGAGGGCGTGGAGGAGGCCGAAGAGTGGCGCTGGCTGGCGGCGGCGGGCATCCACACCTTTCAGGGTTACCTGTTCGCCCGCCCGGCGCTGGAGCAGGTCGCCCCCATCACCTGGCCGCTGCTGGGCGAGTGACGGGCGGCCGTTGTTGTGGCCTAATGATCAACATAATGTTAAAAATCTGCTAAAACTGATCGCTTTTCCACAGACAAAGGCAGGGACACCATGACCACCAAACACTACTTCTTCAGTGATGAGCTTACGATGGACGCCGAGGTGCTGGCCTGTGAGCCGGGCGATGAGGGCACCTGGCACGTGCGGCTGGCGGGGACGCTGTTCCACCCGCACGGCGGCGGCCAGCCCTCGGACATCGGCCGCCTTGGCGGCGCGCGCGTGCTGAAGGTGATGCAGGATGAGACCGGCATTATCCACGTGACCGACAACCCGCTGGCGGCGGGAGAGGTGCCGCTGGAGGTGGATGCCGACAACCGTCGGCTCAACACCCGGCTGCACTCCGCCGGGCATTTGATTGGTACGGTGGGCGAGCGGCTCGGCTGGCGCGCGGTCAAGGCCAACCACCGCCCCGGCGAGGCGCGCGTGGTGTTTGAGGCGACCGGGTCAGACGAGGCCCCGGCGGCCTCGCTGTTGAGCGATCAAGTGAACCAGCTAGTGGCCGCCGCGCTGGCGCGCAACCAGTACCTGGAGGGCGAGTCTCGCTGGGTGACCTGGGGCGACCTGCCAGCCTACGCCTGCGGCGGCACCCATGTGCGCGCCACGGATGAGGTGGGCAACGTGTTGATCACTGCCGTGAAGCTGAAAAAGGGCGCGCTGACCGTCTCTTATGCGCTGGCCTGACGCGTTAGCGGCGTGACATCTCTCTCTGGGGCGGCTATCGTAGCCGCCCTTTCCGCGCCGGGGACGGCCCCGGCGTCTGTTTCTCACGTCCGGGACGGCCCGGCTCTTAACGCAAAGGAGCCAGCATGGCCTGGATTCTGTTGGTGGTGGCGGGGTTGTTTGAGGTGGTGTGGTCGTATGCGATGAAGCTGTCGCAGGGCTTCACCAAACCCTGGCCGACCGTGATCACGCTGGTGGCGATGGTGGTCAGCTTCGCCCTGCTCTCTTTCTCGATGCGTACCCTGCCGCTCGGCACCGCTTACACCATCTGGACCGGCATTGGCGCGGTCGGTGCCTTCCTGCTCGGCCTGCTGGTGCTGGGCGAGCCAGCCAGCCTGATGCGCATCACCGCGGCGGTGCTGATCGTCGCCGGGCTGGTGCTGATGAAGCTCGCTTCCTAAACCGCAGGCCAACCCATTGGTTAGCGTGAGAATAATTCACGCGCATAGTATGTCGGTTCAGGCTATAACAGGGGGACGATTTCATTTTTCGCCCCCGGAGAGCGGCGAACACGCAGACCAGGATGGACTATGCCACAGGGAAACGACCTCTACTGGAACCGGATGGTTCCTGAACTCACCGTATCGGACTTCAACGCCTCGCTCACCTTTTATGTCGATGTCCTCGGCTTCCATATCATGATCCGTCGCGGTGCGCCGGATTTCGCCTATCTCAGCCTCGGGGAGGCACAGCTAATGCTGGAGGCCGCCCACGACACCGGCTGGCGTACCGGGGAGCTGGAGCACCCCTACGGGCGCGGCGTCAATTTCCAGATTGAAGTGGAGGATGTGATGCCGCTGGTGGCGCGGCTGGCGCAGCACGGCATTGCGCTCTACCGCCCGCTGACCGACAACCACTACGCCACCGGCAGTGACAGCGCCTGCCAGCGTGAGTTTCTGGTGCAAGACCCGGATGGCTACCTGCTGCGCTTCAGCCAGTACATCGGCTAGCGCGGAAAGCGGGCCATCGCCTCAGCGACCATCTTCAATACGCTCAGCAACAGCATTCGCTGGTGGGACGTCAGGCGCAGGTAGCGCCGTAGCGGCGGCAGGCGGCAGGCCACCTCGCTCGCCGCCCACGGCTCAATCACGCAGCGCCACTCTCCCCCTTCCATCCGTAGCTCAAACTGGCGGTAGTCCAGCTCCGCCAGCGTCTGCCGCAGGTTGGGGAAGTGGTTGAGGTGGCGGGCCAGCGCCGACGCCATCGCGCCACGACCCGTAAAGCGCACCGGCTGGCGTCGCCACCAGCCCGGCTGGTGGGCACGCACACGCCCCTCGGCGCGTTCGGCCAGCGGCCCGGCGCAACTGAACTCGCAGCGCCAGAGGTTCGCCATAAACAGCCGCTGCCGCCGCGCCTCCACCCACACCTCCACCCCCGGCCCCAGCGTCAGGCACAGCCGCCCCTGTTGCTCCTCCGGCTGCCAGTTCGCCAGATCGGCACTGACGGCGCGCAGCAGCGTCGGCTCAGACCAGCGAGCGGAGCGCATCGGGTGCCTCCTCGTGAAGCTGCGGGTGGCGCGCCATCGCCCGCGTCACCACCTCCTCCACCGCCACCGGCTTGAAGGGATTGACCCGCTGCACCAGCAGTGTCCAGCCCAGCGCGTAGAGGGAGGCGATGGCCAGCATCACACCAAAGGGCACCAGAATGGCGCTGCGATCCATGCCCGCCGGGGTGATGTGCCAGATGGCGATGATGATGCCGACGCTGGAGATCACCTGCGGCAGCGGGAAGAGCGACGAACGGTAGGCACGCGGCAGATCCGGGCGCCTGATGCGCAGCAGCACCACCGAGAGCGTCACCAGCAGATAGGCCACGCCCCATGCACAGACCGCTGCCAGAATCAGCGGCACGATGCGATCGACATTGCCCTGCAAGTACCACGCGTGCAGGCAGGGGATGGCTGCCGCCAGCGCGATGGCCGCCACCGGCGTCTTGAAGCGCGGGTGCAGCCAGGTGAGCACGCGCGGCAGCGCGCCATCCAGCGCCATGCTGTAGAGGATGCGTGGCACGGCGGCCATCAGCGTATTGATGGTGGCGGCCCCCGCCAGAATCAGCCCGAAGCCCAGCCAGTACTGGCCAGCATGGCCCATCACCTGATAGGCGAAGGCGGGCAGCGCCAGCGGCGTGTCCATCAGGCGCAGGCCGTGGGCCGGGTCTACCAGCACGTTATCCACCTGGCGGCTCATCGCCGCGCCGTACAAAAACAGGCAGCCAGCGACACAGAGCAACCCCAGCCCCATCGCCTGCGGCAGGGTGCGGTGCGCGCGCTTGATCTCCGGGGCCATCGGCGTCACCAGCTCACAGCCGACGAACAGAAACATCGCCATGCCGATATAACCGACAAAGCCGCCGACATCCCCCAGATTGAGGGCCGCGCCAAACCAGCCCGGCTGAGTGACCGCCGGGGCGGTGAGCAGCCCACCGATGCCAAACACCAGCAGGGTGAAGCCCATGCCGAAGGTCAGCACCACTTCCACCTTGCTGAACACCTCAATGCCCAGCGCGTTCAGACAGGCGAACAGCAGCACCATCGCCACGCCCAGCAGCCAGGTGTCCTGATGCGTCGCCAGCGTCGGCAGCAGGGACTCAAAGTTGGCGAGCGCCATCACCCCAGCCAGAATGGTTTCGGCGGTCGCCGCGTAGATATGCACCACCAGATAGGCGCAGAGCGCGCCGACGATGGCGAAGAAGCGCCCCATCCCACAGGAGATGTAGTCATACACCGAGCCGGTGGTGGGGATCAGCGCCGCCGCCTCGGCAAAGGTGGTGATCTGCGCCTGCATCATGATGAAGGCCAGCAGCACCGCCAGCGCGAAGCTATCGCCCCCCATGCCAAAGCCGCTGGTGGCGGTCAGCAGGGTCGGGCTGGCCATCAGCATCCCGACGGAGCTGGCCATGGTGCCGGGGAAGCCAATCACGCCGCGATCCAGGTGCGCCCTCAATTTTTGGTTATACATGCCCACCTCCACCGGGTGTCAGAAAAAAACGGACGGCGCAGGGCCGTCCGTCCGGGTTTAGCGCAACGTCACGTTCGCCAGATAGTGTTTTACAAAGCGCTCGCTCAGCACCTGCCAGCGCACGGCGGTGCCCTGCTCGACAAACCAGCTGTCGCCCGGCCGGTAACGGGTGGTTTCGCCGGTCGCCTCGTTGGTCAGCTCGATTTCACCCTCCAGCAGCGTGGCGTGCTCGGTGAAGGGGTAGGTCATGCGGAAGCCACCACGGGTGGCGGAGAACAGCCCACAGGTCAGGTCATCGCCCGGCTCGCCAAAGATCATCGCCCCGGCAGCCTGCGGGTCGCCCTCGGTGGGGGTAGCCCCCAGCAGGCGGATGCTGCCAATTGGCTGGAGTTCAGGGATCGGTTGGTTCAGTTTCAACGGTGTCATGCTCTTCTCCGGTCAGTTAATTGCGGCCTTTCCAAAAGCCGCTGGTTTGGTGCATCAATTTGCCAGCGGTCACCAGCAGCAAGCGCAGGCTGTCGCGGCCGTGGACGGTGGCGTGGGGAATGCGGCTCATCAGTTGGTAACGGTCAGAGCCGCCATTCATCCCCTCCGCCAGAATCTTGCAAACGATATGTGACGGCGTCACGCCGAAGCCGGAGTAGCCCTGCACATAGAAGACGTTGTTGTGCGCCTTGAGGGTGCCAATCTGCGGGAAGAGGTTGGCGCTACACGCCATCGGCCCGCCCCAGGCGAAATCAATGCGCACATCGCGCAGATAGGGGAAGACCTGCAACATCAGCGTGCGGTTCCAGGCGGCGAAGTCGCGCGGCGTGTACTCGACAAAGCGCGTGGCGCTGCCAAACAGCAGCCGGTTTTCACGCGTCAGCCGGTAGTAGTTGATCACCGGGCGGATGTCGCTGAACGCGCCCCGCAGCGGGCTGATGCGCTCCACCAGCGCGTCGGGCAGCGGCTCGGTGGCGATCTGGTAGGAGTAGGTCACCAGCGTTTTGGCGTGGATCTCCGGCTCCAGCTTGTTGAGGAAGCTGTCGCAGGCCCATAGCAGCTTCGCGGCGCGCACGCTGCCGGTTGCCGTGCGCACCCGCACTTGCTTGCCGTACTGCACCTCAACCGCCGGGGAGGACTCAAAGATCCGCACGCCGAGGGAGGCGGCCGCGCCAGCGGAACCGAGCAGCATATTGAGGGAGTGGATCTGGCCGCCGCCCATGTGTTTCAGCGCGGCACGGTAGACCGTCGAACCCACCACCTGCTGCACGTCGCGCCCGGTGTAGAGCGCGATCTCCTGCTCCGGGTCTGCCGCCCGGAACTCCCGCTCCCACTGGCGCAACGTCCGCTCCTGACGGGCGTTGTAGGCCAGGTAGCCATAACCGGGCACGAAATCGGCGTCGATCTGGTATTTGCGAATGCGGTCACGGATGATGCCCGCGCCCATGTTGGCGATGGCGAACAGCGCGGCCATGCCGTCCGGGCCGACATGCTTTTTCACCGCCTCGATGTCATGGCCGATGCCCGCCATCACCTGCCCGCCGTTGCGGCCGGTGCCGCCATAGCCGAGGTGGCGCGCCTCCAGCACCACCACGTTGGTGATGCCCTGCTCCGCCAGCTCCAGCGCGGTATTGATGCCGGAGAAGCCGCCGCCAATGATCACCACGTCCGCCTCAATGTCCTGTTGCAGCGCGGGGAAGCTCAGCGAGTATTTTTTCGTGGCGCTGTAGTAGTTCAGCGCATCCAGTTGGTTATGCATGGGTTGCCCTGTCTTATCTGGTCGAAGGCCCAATACACCATGCGCGCCGGGCGCGAAGTATCGTCCATAAGAGGGAGGAGGCGCGGAAGCGTGAGGCAACGCACAGGCGGCGGACACAAAAAAACCGGCCGGGGCCGGTTTGTTCGCAGGGTGAAGGGTCAGGCGGGCAGCGCCGCCGGGTGCGGCGTGGCGTGGAAACGGCGCTTGAAGTAGATCAGCCCGTTGCCCTCCTCCGCCAGCGTGATGTGCTGGATCGCCAGCAGGTAGACCTGATGGGTGCCGATAAGCTGGATCTGCTGGATCTCACCCTCTAGGCTGGCCAGCGCGCGATCGAGCACCGGCTGGCCGGTCGCGCCCTCGTGCCACCCCTCCAGCGTGAAGCGCTGCTCCATCGGCAGTTCGGTCATGCCAGCGAAGTGGCGCGCCATCTCCTCCTGCTCATGGTTGAGCACGTTGATGCACATCCGGCCATTCTGCTCAAACACCGGGTTCATGGCGCTCTTGCGGTTGACGCAGATCAGCACGGTGGGCGGCGAGTCGGTAACCGAGCAGACCGCCGTGGCGGTGATGCCGCAGCGCCCGGCGCTGCCTTGGGTGGTGACGATGTTGACGGCGGCGGGCAGGCTGGCCATCGCGTCACGGAAACGGCGTTGTTGTTCGTCGAGAGACATAAAACCCCCTTATTTCAGTAAACGGTCGAGCTGGTTGATGTCATTGCCATTGTGCAGGTGCGGCACTTTCCAGCCGTCGCGGTCGTAGTCCGCCAGACAGCGCTCCACCATCTCCATCATGCCCTTCATGTTGCCGGAGCCTTGGGCGTGGCGCAGGCACTGGAGGCGCACCTCATCCTGACTGCCCGCGTAGTTGATCTCATACAACTCATGGCGGCCGCCAAACTCGGTGCCGATGGCGTCCCACATCAGTTTCAAAATCTTGATGCGCTCCTCGTGGCCCATGCCGTTGGAGCCGCGCACATACTGCGCCAGATAGCGGTCAATCTCCGGGTTGTTGAGGTCACGCACGCTGGAGGGCAGGTAGATCAGGCCGCTGGTGACGTTGCTCTCAATGATGTTTTTGATCTTGCTGTAGGCCATCGGAGCCATCACGCGGTAGGTCTGCATCGCCTGCATGTCTGGCAGCCAGGCGCCGTTTTTCCACGGTTGCGCCTCCGCCCACATTGCGTCACTCAGCGACCAGAAGAGGTTGCGCCACGCCACCACCTCGCCCAGCGCCGCCTGCACGCCGCGGAACTCCATCACGCCGGTGCACTCGAGGCTCTTTTGCAGCAGCGCAGTGATGAAATCGAGCTTCACCGCCAGCCGCACGCAGGCCTGCATCGGGTAGAGGCGCGCGAAACCGGCCTCAACGCTCCAGCGGCGGCAGCGGTCGAAGTCGCGGTAGATCAGCACGTTCTCCCACGGGATCAGCACCTTGTCCATCACCAGAATCGCGTCGTTTTCGTCAAAGCGGCTGGAGAGCGGGTAGTCGAACGGCGAGCCGGTCGCGCCCGCGGTCAGTTCATAGGAGCCGCGTGAGATAAGCTTCACGCCATCGGCGTCCATCGGCGCGACGAACATCACCGCGAAGCTGGGATCGTCGCCCATCACCTGCGCCGAGCCAAAGCCGATGAAGTTGTAGTGGGTCAGCGCCGAGTTGGTCGCCACCACTTTCGCGCCGCTGACGATGATGCCAGCGTCCGTCTCCTTCTCCACCTGGATATAGACATCCTTCACCTCGTCCGCTGGCTTGTGGCGGTCAATCGGCGGGTTGACGATGGCGTGGTTGAAATACAACCCTGCCTCCTGGATGCGGGTGTACCAACGGCGGGCGTTGTCGGCGTATTCGCCGTAGAACTCCGGGTTGGCCCCCAGTGAGCAGCCGAAGGCGGCCTTGTAGTCCGGCGTGCGCCCCATCCAGCCGTAGGTCAGGCGTGACCAGTCAGCGATGGCGTCGCGCTGCAAGCGGATCTCCTCGGCGGAGCGGGCAAAGCGGAAAGTGCGGTGGGTGTAGCCGCCGTTGCCGGTGTCGGTCTGCCAGCAGAGGCTGTCATGGGTCTCAGGCGCATGCAGCGCGTCATACAGGGTGGCAACCGAGCCAGCGGCGTTGCGGAAGGCCGGATGGGTGGTGACATCCTTGACCCGCTCGCCATAGATGTAAATCTCGCGGCCATCTTGCAGGCTCTTGAGGTACTCATCCCCGGTGAAGGGGCGGTTGGTGGCGGCGCGGTGGGCTTCAGGTTTCATGGCATGACCTCGGGTTTCAGCGGTGAATAGGGTATTTGTTATTTATGTGTTTCTTTTCTGTTAATCGATTTAAGCGCCGGATGGCCCGCCCCGGAAGAGACGTTTCAGGCGATTGCCGGTACTTTTCCGTTGCGCGCAGCGGGAGCGTGGAGATTTGCGATCGCGATCAAAGGCCGAAAAAAAGGGCGGGATGGAGAACCCATCCCGCCCGGCCAGCACTTATCGGTTGCGGAAGGCGCTCGGTGGGCAGCCCGCCATGCGGTGGAAGAAGCGCGCGAAGTAGGCCGGGTCTTTGTAACCCAGCGCGTAGGCGATCTGGTGGACGCTCTGCGGGCTGTAGCGCAGCAGCCGTTTCGCCTCCCGCAGCAGCCGCTCATAGATCAGGCGCTTGGGCGGCTGGTTGGCGAAGCGGCGGCACAGCCCGGTCAGCCGTGATTCGCTGATGCCGAGCGCGTTGGCGTAGTCCGGCACTGCCCAGTGCTGGGCGAACTGCTCATCCACCAGCCGGTTGAAGCGCTGGAAGATGCGCATCTCGCCGCGCACGCCGCAGGCCGAGTGGTCATCTGGCGGGGCCTCGCGCAGTAGCAGGGTAAAAATGGCTTGCGCCAGCGCCGCCAGCACCAGCTCCCGCCCCGGATGGGGCTGGCTGAACTCGGCGGCCACCAGCGGCCAGTAGTGCTCCAGCGCCGCCAGCGTGTGCGGCGACGACTCGAGCGACAGGCACAGCCCGGCGAGGGTCGCCGCCTCGCCGCTGCCCGGCCACAGCTTCTCAATCAGCGGCCAGATCAGCTCCTGGCGCACCGTCAGCACATGGCCGTCGCTCTCCGGCCCGGTGATGAAGGCGTGCGGCACCGACGGTGGCGTCAGGATGAACAGCGGCGCTTGCACCGAGTAGTAGTGGTCATCCAGATGCAGCGTCACTTTGCCGGTGGCGAGGTAGTGGAGCTGGAAGTAGCGGTCATGCCAGTGCGGGCGCATGTCGCGGCCAAAAAAGGCCGCCAGCCGGGCAAAGGTTTCATAGTGCACATCATCATTGGCGTAACGCGCGTCATACTCCTTGCTGATGTCGATATTCTCGAAGGTCGCCGCCTGATCCATGCGCGCCCCCTACTGGCTTTTCTGCTGGAGGGCGCTGGCTGGCGTCACCGTTCGCCCCTCGCCCGCCATTGGGATGCGCGTCAGTACCAACGCGCCCAGCACCAGCAACCCCGCGACAAACCACAGCCCGGCGTTGAAGCTGCCGGTGGCGTCACGCAGGATGCCGATCATCAGCGGGCTGACCGCCGAACCGACGTTGCCGATGGCGTTGATCACCGCCAGCGCCACCGCACGGGCGGTAAAGCTGATCACCTGATCGGGCGTGGTCCAGAAGATCGCCATCGCGGTGAACGCCCCGGCGGAGGCCATCACAATCCCCAGCAGTTGCACCAGTGGATGGGCGGTGGCGGAGGCCAGCAGCCAGCCAGCGGCGGCAAACAGGTAGGGCAACAGCGTATGCTGCTTGCGCTCCCGCAAGCGGTCAGAGCGGCGGCTCCACCACACCATCGCCAAAATGGTGCAGAACTGCGGGATGGCGGCCAGCAGGCCAATCATGATGTCGCTACTACCGGCGTTGAAGCTTTTGAGGATCTGCGGCGTCCAGATGTTGATGGCGCTCAGGGTGTTGGTCAGGCAGAAGTAGGCCAGCGTGTAGAGCAGCACCACCGGCGTTAGCACCTGCCGCCACAGCGGGCGCGCAGTGGCGGTTGGCGGCGCGGCGGCGCGCTCGCGCTCAAGCATTCCCTGTAACGCCCCCTTCTCCTCCGCGGACAGCCAGCGCGCCTGCGCCGGTTTGTCATCGAGGAAGAACCAGGTCATCACGCCGAGGAGCACCGAGGGCAGCCCCTCCAGCAGGAACAGCCACTGCCACCCCTTGAGGTTCAGCAGGCCATCCATCGCCAAAATGTAGCCGGAGAGCAGCGAGCCGACCATCATGGTGACCGGCATGGCGATCATGAACAGCGCGTTGGCGCGGGCGCGGTAGTGGGCCGGGAACCACCAGGTGAGGTAGAGCAGCACGCCGGGCAGGAAACCGGCCTCGGCGATGCCCACCAGCATCCGCAGCGCATAGAGGGTCTGTGGGCTGGTGGCGAACAGGGTACAGGTGGAGGCGATGCCCCACAGCACCATGATGCTGGCGATCCAGCGCCGCGCGCCCACAATCCCCAGCATGATGTTACTGGGAATGCCGCAGATCACATAGGTGACGTAGAACAGCGTTGCCGCCAGCCCAAACATGGTGGAGGTCAGCCCCAGATCCTTGCCCATTGTCAGGCCCGCGAAACCGATATTGATGCGATCGAGGAAGGAGAAAACAAACAGGACGAACAGGAAGGTGATCAACCGCCTGAAGAGCTTTTTGATCACCTGCTGCTCAATTCCGGACAACTTGTTCTCATGGTGTGGCGTTGCCGCTGTCATGGTCTTCTCCCCCGATCTCAATAGACCGATTTGTCTGCGTGGATGGCAGGTGTCGACAGGGTGGTGAAACGCGCCGCCAATGCCTCGGCCGCCCGCGCCAGCAGGGTGGTATCGACGCCCACCGCCACAAACAGCGCCCCCAGTTCCAGATAGCGCTGCGCCAGTGTTTCATTCGCCATCAGGATGCCGGGTGCCTTGCCCGCCGCCAAAATTTGGCTAATGCTGTGCTCAATCGCCGCCTGCACCGTGGGGTGGGTCGGGTTGCCCGCGAAGCCCATGTCGGCGCTGAGGTCAGCCGGGCCGATAAAGACGCCGTCCACCCCCTCGACCGCCAGAATCGCCTCCAAATTGTCGAGGCCCAGCCGGGTCTCGATCTGCACCAGCACACAGATTTGCTCATCGGCGCGCAGCAGATAGTCGGCCACCCGGTTCCAGCGCGAGGCGCGGGCCAGCGCGCTGCCGACGCCGCGGGTGCCATTTGGTGGGTAGCGGCAGGCTTTCACCGCCCGCTCCGCCTCTTCCGCCGTCTGCACCATCGGGATCAGCAGGGTCTGCGCGCCGACATCCAACAGTTGCTTGATCACCACGCCATCATTCCACGGCGGCCGCACCACCGGGTGGCTGGCGTAGGGGGCGATCGCCTGCAACTGGCCAAGCACCGAGCGCACGTCATTGGGCGCGTGCTCGCCATCAATCAGCAGCCACTGGAAGCCCGCGCCCGCCAGCAGTTCGGCGCTGTAGCCGTTCGCCAGCCCCAGCCAGAGGCCAATCTGCGGCTGCCGCTGTTGCAGCGCCTGTTTAAAGGTGTTGATGAACATAGGGTCTCCTTAAATGAACCGGCAACTGATGGCGCCCAACGCGCCGTAGTCAACGTGGAAGGTGTCGCCCTGACGCGCCGCCACCGGGCGGGTGAAGGAGCCGCCGAGGATCACCTGCCCCGCCTCCAGCTGCACGTCGTGGGCCGCCAGTTTGTTCGCCAGCCAGGCAACGCCGTTGGCCGGGTGGTTCAGCACCGCCGCCGCCACGCCCGACTCCTCAATCACGCCGTTGCGGTACATCAGCGCCGAGATCCAGCGCAGGTCGAGGGCATCCGGCTTGATCGGCCGCCCGCCCAGCACCACGCCAGCGTTGGCGGCGTTGTCGGAGATGGTGTCGAACACCTTGCGCGGCCGCTGGCTCTGCGGGTCGATGCCGTGGCAGCGGGCATCAATGATCTCCAGCGCCGGGATCACGTAGTCGGTGGCGTTGTAGACATCAAACAGCGTGCAGTGGGGGCCGCGCAGCGGTTTCGCCAGCACGAACGCCAGCTCCACCTCGACGCGCGGCACAATGAAGCGCTCGGTAGGGATGTCGCTGCCGTCATCGAAAAACATGTCATCCAGCAGCGCCCCGTAATCGGGTTCGCTGATTTGCGAACTGGCCTGCATCGCCTTCGAGGTGAGGCCGATCTTGTGGCCCTTCAGCACCCGCCCGCTGGCGATCTTCTCCGCCACCCACGCCCGCTGGATGGCGTAGGCATCCTCCAGCGTGATCTCCGGGTGGCGCAGCGACAGCTGGCGGATCTGCTCGCGGCTCTCTTCAGCCTGATGCAGCTCGCGGGCGAGGCGGCCAATGGTCTGGGTGTCCAGCATGGTGTTACTCCTTTAGCGAAATGGCGTTCAGCGGAATAGCGCGTGCACGTTGTTCTGTTTGAAATTGAGCAGCGGGTGCAGCTCCTCCACCGCCAGCGACAGCGCCAGGTAGCGCGACGCCATCAGCCCGGCGAAGTGCTCGGTGATGCAGTCAAACAGCGCCGCCATCACCGGTTGCAGATCCTCCTGCGAGCGGCCGTGGCCGATCTTCAGCGTCATATGCACGAAGGCATAGTCGTGCTGGCCGTCGGCCATCTGCCAGGTCTCCAGCCAATGGGCGCGACTGCGGATACCGCCCAGCGGGAACAGGCCGCTCTCCGCCAGCCGCGCGTTGACCTGCGCGAACAGCGCTGGCAGGCGCGCCTCCTCACGGATATTCTCGGTACATTCAGCGATGAAATGGGGCATCTCGCCCTCCTTGTCAGGCGTCCAGTGGGAAGATGGCGTTGACCTGCCCGGTGCCGGAACTGGGGAAGAGATCGGTGACGAACTCCACCTTGCCGCGGTAGGTGTCCCAGCCCACCAGCCCCATCAGCATCACCGTGTCGTGCATGTTGCCCTCGCCGTAGCAGTAGTCGGCGTACTCCGGCAACATGCGGCAGAACTCGGCGAACATCCCCTCGCGCCACAGCTTCACCACGCGCTTGTCCATCTGCTCGTCAAACTCGCGCGTCCAGGCGTTCATTCCCTCCTCCGCCCGCTGATCATCAATGAAGCGGTGGGAGAGCGAGCCGCTGGCCAGCACCGCCACGGTGCCGTCATACTTCTCCACCGCCCGCCGCACCGCCTCGCCCATCCGCCGGCTGTCGGCGAAGTCATGCACCGTGCAGAACGCGGAGATCGAAACCACCTTGAAGTGGCGGTCGCTGTTCATGTAGCGCATCGGTACCAGCGTGCCGTACTCCAGGCTCAGGCTCTCGATGGCGTGCCCACGCGCGCGCACCCCCTGGCTGACCGCCTCCTCGGCGATCAGGAAGCCCAGCTCCGGGTTGCCGTCGTACTCATAACTCATGTCGCGGATGAAGTGCGGCAGCTCATGGCTGGTGTAGATGCCCTCAAAGTGGCGGTTACAGTTGATGTGGTAGGCGCTGTTGACCAGCCAGTGGGTGTCGAACACTACCAGCGTGTCCACCCCCAGCTCACGGCAGCGCCGGCTGATCTCGCGGTGGCCGTCGATGGCCGCCTGACGGCAGCCGTGGTGCTTGCCCGGCAGTTCCGACAGGTACATCGACGGAACGTGGGTGATTTTTGCCGCTAACGCTAACTTGCCCATAGGTGCCCCTTACACGCCCCATTTCGGGATGGTGTGATCGCCAAAGGAGATGCAGACGTTTTTGGTTTCGGCGAACACCTCAAAGCTGTACTCGCCCCCCTCGCGGCCGGTGCCGGAGGCCTTGATGCCGCCGAACGGCTGGCGCAGGTCGCGCACGTTCTGGGTATTGACGAACACCATGCCCGCCTCGATGCCGCGCGACAGGCGCAGCACCTTGCTGACATCCTGCGTCCAGAGGTAGGAGGCGAGGCCATACTCCACGTCATTCGCCAGCCGCAGCCCCTCGGCCTCATCCTTGAACGGCAGCAGGCAGGCCACCGGGCCGAAAATCTCCTCCTGAGCGACGCGCATCCGGTTATCGACGTCCGCCAGCACCGTAGGGCGCAGGAAGTGGCCGTGGCCCAGCCCCTCGGGCTTGTCCGGCCCACCGGCCAACACCCTCGCGCCCTCCTCGATTCCCAGCCGGATGTAGCCGGAGACCTTCTCCCAGTGCTGCTGGCTGATCAGCGCGCCCACCTGGGTGTTGGGATCGGTGGGGTCGCCCACCCGCAGGCGGTTGGCGCGTTCGGCAAAGCGCTTGACGAACTCCGGATAGATGCTCTGCTGGATGAAGATGCGTGAACCGGCGGTGCAGCGCTCGCCATTGAGGGAGAAGATGGTGAACAGCGCGGCGTCCAAGGCGCGATCGATGTCTGCGTCCTCAAAGATCAGCACCGGCGACTTGCCGCCCAGCTCCATTGAGAACTTCTTCAGCCCGGCGTTCTGCACGATTTTGCGGCCGGTGGCGGTGCCGCCGGTGAAGGAGATAGCGCGCACCTCCGGGTGGCGCACCAGCGCATCGCCCGCCGTCGCGCCGTAGCCCTGCACCACGTTGAGCACGCCGCGCGGGATGCCCGCCTCCAGCGCCAGCTCGCCCAGCCGGTCAGCGCTCAGCGGCGATAGCTCGGACATCTTCAGCACCGCCGTGTTGCCCAGCGCCAGACAGGGCGCGGTTTTCCAGGTGGCGGTCATGAACGGCACGTTCCACGGCGAGACCAGTGCGCAGACGCCGACCGGCTGCAACAGCGTGTAGTTGAGCATCTGGTCATCGACCGGGTAGGTGCGGCCGTTCATCTGCTGGCAGATCTCAGCGAAGAAGTTGAAGTTGTGCGAGGCGCGCGGGATGAGCACGTTTTTGGTCTGGTGGATCGGCAGCCCGGTGTCGGCGGTCTCCAGCTCGGCAATGGCTGGCACGTTCTGGTCAATCAGCTCACCGAGACGGCGCATCAGGCGCGCGCGCTCCTTCATCGGCGTGTTGGCCCATTTCGGGAAGGCGTTTTTCGCCGCCTCCACCGCCTGATTAATCTCCTTCTCGCCGCCAGCGGCCACCTCGGCCAGCACCTCGCCGGTGGCCGGGTTGTGGGTGGTGAAGTAGTCGGCGCTGGCGACGCGCTTGCCGTCGATCCAGTGGTCAATCTTGCTCATGCAGGCTCTCCTCAAATTGTTGTTCACTGACAATATGGTTGGTCAGGCGGCCAATCCCCTCGATCTCCACCACCACTTCGTCGCCGGGCCGGACATCTGCCAGCCCCTTTGGCGTGCCGGTGGCGATCAGGTCGCCGGGGTGCAGCGTCATGAATTCACTCAGGTACGAGACCAAAAACGGCACGTCGAACACCATGTCGCGGGTGTTGCCCGACTGGCGCAGCTCGCCGTTGACGAAGGTCTTGAGTTGCAGGTTCTGGGCATCCGGGATGGCGGCGCGCGGCGTCACCTGCGGCAGCAGCGGCGTCAGGGTGTCGCGGCTCTTTACCCGCAGGTTGGGCCGGTAGTAGTTCTCCAGGTAGTCGCGCACCGCGTAGTCGTTGCACACCGTGTAGCCCTGCACATACTCCAGCGCCTGGTCACGGCTGACGTTGCGGGCGGTCTTGCCGATCACCACCACCAGCTCCGCCTCGTAGTGCATGTACTCCAGGTTGTCTGGCCGCACGCTGACGGCGTGATCGCCGGTCAGGGTGTTGGGGGCCTTGATGAACACCAGCGGCTCCTCCGGGGCCTTGAAATCCAGCTCGGTGGCGTGGTCGGCGTAGTTCAGCCCCAGCGCAAACAGCGTCGGGTGCCCCTCTGCGGCCGGGCGCGCTGCCTCCGGGCGATCGGTGAAGCGGTTGGTCAGCGACGGCAGCCCGGCGGCGCGCAGCGTGACCTCATCGCCCGGCGACAGCGGCACCCGCTGCTGGGGCGTGCCGAGCAAAATTACGTCACCGGCTTGCAGGGTGGCGAAATCACTCAGCGCGGCAATCAGCGTCGCCGCGTCACGGTGCAGATCCGCCGTGCTCCAGCGCTGGCGCTCCTCGCCATTGACCTCGGTGATGATCTCCAGCGCGCTGGCGTCGGCCAGCGGGGCCAGCTCGCCCATCGGGCAGAAGCCGTCACGGCATTTGGCCTTGATCGCCGGGCGGTAGAAGCTCTCCTCCGCCAGACTCAATTCGTTGGCAAGCGCGTAACCGGCGATGTACTCCCCGGCCTCGGCCGCCACCACCTTGCGGGCGGTGCGGCCCATCACCACCGCCAGTGTGCCGCCGCTGTAGGTCTGTTCCATTGGCAGGCTGATAGTGTCGCCGTCGCGGCGGTGGGTGTTGCGTGGCTTGATGAACCAGACCGGCGTTTTTGGCGCAGCCTGATAGGGCGGCTGCCCGAAGGCCTCCTGCCAGTGCGCCGTCTGGGCGCGGTGGTTCAACGCAACGGCAAATACAGTCCTTTTCATGCTCTCTCCTCGCTGGGGATGTGGCGCGCACATCAATCATTAACATCTTAATGAAATAGTATTAGATCGGATCATCGCCGCGAAGCAAGAGGATGTTATTGAATTGTGACGCAGCTAGCAGAGCGGAATTGGCAACATTTTTCGCTACAAAACAGTAAGTTGATATCTTGACTCGCCAACAGGTTAAATATTTGTTACCAGAATTGTGAAGCCTATCACTTTATTAACCTGTTAATATTTCCAGAATTAATGGGTCTGTTATTCTGCTGTTACTAGGCATCGTCCACGGCGGAAAATATACTGGGATCAGCAATGCACCCTCAGTCACCACACCACAACACTGGAATGCTTATGCATGAATCCCTGACGATTGCGCTGTTACAGGCGCGTGAAACGGCGATGGGCTTTTTTCGGCCGATCCTGAACCGCCATAACCTGACCGAGCAGCAGTGGCGCATCATCCGCATCCTGGCGGCGCACCGCTCGCTCGATTTCCATGCGCTGGCGCGTGAAGCCTGCGTGCTGCGCCCTAGCCTGACCGGCATCCTGACCCGGCTGGAGCGCGACGGGCTGGTGTTCCGCCTGAAGCCGCTAAATGACCAGCGCAAGCTGTTCGCCTCGCTGACGCCGCAGGGCGTGGCGCTCTACCAGCAGGCGTGCAACGAAGTGGACGCCGGTTACCAGCAGATTGAGCAACAGTTTGGCCAGCAGAAGATGGCGCAATTGAAGCGGTTGCTGGAGGAGTTCAACACCCTGCAAGCACCGGACGCCCCCGCCACGGTGGAGGCGGAGGGACAGCGTTCCGGCCACGGTTAACCCAAGAGGAGTGTGCGTGATGGCAACCTTACAGATTCCCGCGGATGCGTTTATCCATAGTTGTCTGGAGAACGTGACCCGGCTGATCCCCGGCTCGCTGGGCGTCTACTACCGGGTGGATGAGCAGCTTGCGCCGCAGCACTATGTGCTGGCGGGCATCCCGGCGCAGACGCACCGCGCCTATCTGGAGCACTTCTGCCCGCATGACCCGTTCCACCCGCGCCGCTATGATCCGCTGCCGGTGTCGTTTGCCTTCCCGGATGCCCAGTTGCGCCACACGCCCTACTACCGCCACTTCATGCAGCCGAACAACATGGCGGACATGGCAGAAATTTTCGTGCGCAAGAACCGCCACATCGTGGCGGGCCTGTCGCTGATGCGCGATACCCCCTTCACCCCACAGGAGCGGATGCGGCTGCGCGCCATGCTGCCGCTGGTGGAGCTGGCGACGGAGGAGCTGCTGCCGGTGCCGGGCGACCAGCGCCTGACGCCCAAGGAGCAGGTGATTGTCGATCTGATCCGCGAGGGTGCCTGCAACAAGCGCATCGCCCACCACCTCAACATTTCGCTCTCCACCGTGAAAACCCACCTGCGCAACATCTTCACCAAGGCCGAGGTGAGCAACCGCACCGAGCTGCTGCGCAACGTCGGTGCCAGTTGGTACGCCGGGCCAGCCAGCTAGGGCGGGCACGGCCCGCCCCCCGCTCAATAGCGCACCATCACCGATTTCAGTTCGGTATAGTCATCGATAAAGGCGCTACCGAACTCCCGGCCAATGCCCGACCCTTTGACGCCGCCAAACGGCACCGCCGGGTCGAGGAAGGTGTGCATGTTGATCCAGACGATGCCAGCCTCAAGCCGTTCGCTGATGCGCAGTGCGTGGCTCAGGTTGTGTGACCAGACGCTGGCCGCCAGCCCGTAGGGTGAGTCGTTGATGGTCGCCAGCGCCTGCTCGGCGTCCTGATAGGCGATGAAGCTGCCCACCGGGCCGAAAGTCTCCTCGCGCATCAGGGTGCTGTCCACGGAGGCGACGCGGATGGCGGTGGGCTGCACGAAGAAGCCCTTACCGCCCTGCGCCTGCCCGCCGCAGACAATCTCATCCCCCTCCGCGCGCGCCTGCTCAATCAGGCCCAGCACCTTGTCAAATTGCGCCCGGTTCGCCAGCGGCCCCACCACCGTGGCCTCATCCAGCGGTGAGCCGATCGGCATCGCCGCCAGCCGCTCGCTGAGCAGCGCCAGCACCGCCTCCATCTTCTGCTCCGGTAGCCAGAAGCACTCGGCGGCGGCGCAGATCTGCCCTTGGTTGAGGTAACCGGCCTCCAGAATGCCGTTGACCATCTCCTCCGGCGAGAGATCGTCAAGGAACAGCGCGGCGTTCTTGCCGCCCAATTCGAGGGTGACGCGCTTGCCCTGCTCGGTCGCCAGACGGTTGACGGCGTTGCCGGTGGCAACCGAACCGGTGAAGCTGACCTTGGCACAGGCCGGGTGGCCAATCAGCAGCGGCCCCAGCAGCGCGCCGCTGCCGTTGACCACGTTGATCACCCCCGGCGGGAAGCCGCAGGCGGTCGCCAGCTCCGCCACCCGCAGCAGGGTCAGCGGCGTGTACTCGCTTGGCTTGAGCACTACCGTGCAGCCGCACACCAGCGCCGCCGCCAGCTTCCACACCGCGATCATGATGGAGAAGTTCCACGGCACGATGCCCACCACCACCCCCACCGGCTGGCGGCGGGTGAAGGCGGTATATTTTTCACCAGCAAAGGAGGGAAGCGACACATCCAGCGTCTCGCCATTGATCTTGCCCGCCCAACCGGCGAAGTAGCGCAGGAAGGCCACCGACTGGTCAATTTCCAGCATCCGCGCCAACTGAATGGTCTTGCCGGAGCAGAGGCTCTCCAGTTGCGCCAGCGCCTCACGCTCCTCCGCCAGCGCGTCGGCCAGCTTCAGCAGCAGCGCACCGCGTTGCAGGGTCGGCATATCACGCCACGGGGCGAAGGCCGCCTGTGCCGCCTGCATCGCCGCGTGGGCCTGTGCCTCATCCGCGCCCTTCAGGGTCAATAGGGTGTCGCCGGTGGCGGGGTTGGTCACGCTGAAGGCCGCGCCCTGGCCCTCTTGCGCCTCGCCGTGGATAAAGTGCCCCTGCCGACGGCCAAGGAAGGCCGTCACCTGGGGAAGTAACGCCACATCGCTCATAGGCACTCCAGATTGTGTGATAGCAAAGCGCGCGCCGGGGCGCGCGCAGGTCATCGCTATCTAACACCGGCTGGCAGGTGGCGGCCATCGGCCAAAAGGATGAGAAAGGGAATTCAGTGGAGGGAGAGCGGCTCAGGGGTGCGCCGCGAATTTGACCCACGCGCGACAGCCCGGCTGCGGCTGGCGGTTTTCGAGGAAGAACTGCCCACGGTGCAGCTGCACGATGCGGGTGACGATGCTCAGCCCCAGCCCGATGCCGCCATAGCGGCGATCCATGCGCACAAAGGCCTTGCTCAACTCGCCGCTTTTCGCCTCGTCGATGCCCGGCCCCTCATCTTCCACCATCAGCACCGGTTGCGGCGCGCGCTCCACGCGAACGGTGATGGTGGTGCCCTCCGGGCTGTAGCGGTGGGCGTTCTCCACCAGATTGCGCAACAGCACCTTGAGCAGCGTGGCATCGCCGCGCGTCTGCGCCTCGGCTGGCAGCACCAGTTGCAACTGCTGGCCGCGCTGTGACAGCATCATCCGTAGCTCATCCTCCATCGGCTGCACCACATCCGCCACCAGCGCCACCTGCTGGTAGTTGCCCGAGGTGAAGGATTGCCCAACGCGCGCCAGTTGCAGTAGCTGTGACACGCTGTTGGTCATCTGATCCAGCCGCTGGAGCAGCGGCCGGACATTGACGCCGTGCGCCTTCTCGATCAGCTCCAGATGCAGCCGCAACCCGGCCAGCGGCGTGCGCAGCTCGTGGGCGACATCGGCGGTAAACAGCCGCTCGCGATCCAGGCTGCTCGCCAGCCGCGATACCAGCTGATTGATGGCCTGCGTCACGGCGTCAATTTCCGCCACCGAACTGTGGTAACCAATCGGCTCCAGATCCTCCTCGCTGCGCTGCTCCAGGTGGGTCTGCAACTCCAACAGTGGCCGGGTGATCCACTTCACCGCCTGGAGGCACAGCCCCAGCGCCAGCGCAATCATGATCAGGCTCGGCACCGCCAGACTGGCAATCGCCTCGTGGATCTCCTGCCGCACGTGGCGCTGCTGGTTATGGTTGTGCAGCGCGGCGTCCACCAGCAACTGGATCTGCTCCTTGCTCTCATGCCATAGCCAGATGACGCTGATGATTTGGCAGAACAGCAGAATCACACCAATCACCAGCAACAGGCGAAAACGCAGCGTGCTGCTGCGTCGGCGGGCGGAACGCGGCATCATGCGGGATCGCCCCCCTCATCTTTCATCAGCGCATAGCCAAAACCGCGCACCGTGCGGATGGCCGACTTGCCAATCTTGTCGCGCAGGTTATGGATATGCACCTCCAGCGTGTTGGTGGATGGCTCGGTTTCCCAGCTGTAGATGTCGTTGTAGAGCACCTCGCGGTGCACCGGGTGGCCAGCCTTGAGCATCAGCCGTGAGAGGATGGCGTACTCCTTGGGAGTCAGATCCAGCGGCGCGCCAGCCAGCTGGATCTGGCGATGGGTCATGTCCAGCGTCAGGCGGCCGACGGTCAGCGTGCTGTCGCCTTGGTTGACGTGGCGGCGGATTAGCGCCCGGATGCGCGCCAGCAGTTCATCCAGCGCGAACGGCTTGACCAGATAGTCATCCGCCCCCGCGTCCAGCCCGGCGATGCGCTCGCTGACCGTGTCGCGCGCGGTGAGGATCAGCACCGGTTGCATCACCTTTTTACGCCGCAGCCGCGCCAACAGGCGCAGCCCATCCTCATCCGGCAGGCCGAGATCGAGCACCAGCAGGCTGTACAGCCCAGAGGCGAGGCTCGCCTCGGCGTCGCGCACCGTAGTGACACCGTCACAGGCGTAGCCCGCGCCGGTCAGCGCCAGTTGCAGGCCCTGCAATAGCAGGGCGTCATCCTCAATGATTAAGATTTTCATCCATTGTTGCTCCGGCATGTCGCCAGCAGGTCATCCGCTGGCACATATTCATGCGTCAGGGTGCCGGTCATTCCCAGCAGGGTGGAGAAGAAATTGTCTTGCGAGGCATCCTGCGTCGCCCGCTGGTTCAGGCACTTCATGTCAACAGCATAGCGCGTCTGGTAGTCCGGGGATAACCACAGCAGCATCGGCACATGTTTCTGCACCTCCGGCGCAATGGCGTAGGGCATCCCGTGCAGGTAGGTGCTGGCTTCGCCCAATGACTCGCCGTGGTCAGAGAGGTAGACCAGACTGGTGGTAAAGCGATCCTGATGCGCCTTCAGCAGGGTGATCGCCTTATCGACGATATAGTCCGCATAGAGCACCGTATTGTCATAGGTGTTGACCAGCTGCTCACGCGTACAGGTCTGGATCTCATTGGTGTCACAGGTCGGCGTAAAGCGCCGGAACTGCGGCGGGTAGCGGTGGGAGTAGGTCGGCCCGTGGCTGCCGATGGTGTGCAGCACGATCACGCCGTTGCCCTGCAACCGGTCAATCTCCTGCTCCAGCCCGTGGAACAGCACCTCGTCATAGCACTCGCCCTTGATGCACATACCCGGCAGGTCAAGGCTGGTCACATCCTGATGCGGCACCCGGTCACAGACCCCTTTGCAGCCGCCATCATTCTCGCGCCAGCTGACCTGGATGCCCGCGCGCTGGAGGATGTCCAGCAGTCCCTCCTGATGGGCGGCCAGCGTCTCGTCATAGTGGGCGCGCGGCATGTTGGAGAACATGCAGGGCACCGAGACGGCGGTGGAGGTGCCACACGAGACGGTATGCGGGAAGTAGGTGACCCCGTCCTGCACCAGCTGCGGGTTGGTGAGGCGCGGATAGCCCGACAGCGAGAAGTCATCCGCGCGCGAGGTTTCGCCCAGTACGATGATGGTCAGGTTCTTTTTCGGCCCGGCCAGCTGCGCCGGGCTTTGGCGCGCGTCCAGCCCGATGCGCACCAGCGGCAGGTTGTCCAACCGGTGGTGGCTATAGTAAGACCAGACGGCGGCGATGCTGTTGGAGGGGCTGAGGGATTTCACCAGCTCCTTGTGGTTGCGGAACAGCGAGGCGTAATCCTTATAGAACAGCAGCGCCACCAGCACAATCAGCGCACCAGAGCCAAGGATGCTGGCGACGCGCGCCAGCGCGCCACGCCAGAGCGGCCGGGGCCGACGGATGCGCAGCCAGCAGGCCAGCAGCGCCACCGCCACGCCGGACAGCCCCACTGACAGCGCCATGCGCGGCGTCAGCAGCGCCCAGCTCTCGGAGGCGGTGGTGTCCACGATATTCAGGATCATCGACCGGTCAAGGATGATGCCATAGTGGATGATGAAGTATTGCGCGGTGGCGGAGACCAGCACGAACAGCGCGACCGCCAGCTTCTCCAGCCACAGGAAGGAGCAGAGCGTCACCACGATGTTGATCACGCTAAAGGCCACCAGCGGCATGGAGAGGAACATCGCCCAGTCATGTAGGGAGTGGAGCGGCAAGATGCCCAGCACCTGGCGGTAGTACGCCAGATTAAGGCCAAAGGCAATGTAGGCGGAGAACAACAGCAAAAAGGGGAGCCGCCCCAGCGTGGGCCTTTTAAATTTTAACAGCGACATAGTAGCATCCTGATAACTCACAGAGGGCTACAGGGTGGCAGATGAAAATTAGGAAAACCTTAAGCGGCTTAAGGTAAGGAGAGCGTGAGGCCAAACAGCCGGCGCAGGGCGGCCCGCCCGGTGCCGGTCACGGTCACTTCGCGGTAGCCCGGCGTCCGGGTCAGCCACCCCTTTGCCTCCAGCAGCACCAGCAGCGCGGCACCCGCCTCGCCGCCCAGATGGTGGCGGCGTTCGCTCCAGTCCAGACAGGGGCAGCAGGCTTTGCGCTTGGGTTTGGCGCTCAGCACCGCCCCCATGCCCTCCAGCTGTTCGCGGCCAAGCGGGGTCAGCGCCAACCCATCAGCGGCCAGCCAGCCCTTGTGCTGCATGGCGGCGTAGAGACTGACCGCCACCTCCCCGGCCAGATGGTCATAGCAGGTGCGCGCATGGCGCAGCTGCGGCGGAGTACGCGGCGTCACGCTGTGCTGGGGGCGCATGGAGAGGCCCATCAGGTTCTCCAGCAGCCCGGCCACCTCATGGCCCGCCAAACTGTAGTAGCGGTGGCGGCCCTGCGTCAGGCACTGGATCAGCCCATTGCTGAGCAGCCGCATCAGGTGGCCGCTGGTGGTCGAGGCCGCCACCCCGGCCACCGCGCTCAGTTCGGTGGCCGTCCATGCCCGGCCATCCATCAGCGCGCAGAGAATGGCGGCGCGCGAGGGATCAGCGATGGCGGCCGCAAGGGCGGAGACCGCGCCCTCAAGTGAGGGCGCAGGCTCCCTACGTGGAAGGCTCATTCAGGTGCGGTATCCCATTGTCTGGTGGCTTCACCGGCGCGGACATCATCGTCCGTTAGCAGGATCAGCCGGTTGCGGTGATCGCTGTACTGTACCTGAATTGTCACGCCGCTGCGGGCAATCGCCTCCGCTATTTCGCCCAGTTCGCCGGGGCGTAGCTGCGGCAGCTTGCGGATCAGCGGTCGGCGCACGCCCTGCACGTTGAAACCGGCGGCCAGCAGTACCTCGCGCGCCCGCTCCCCCTCCTCGACCAGAAAATGGGCGTGCCCGCCCTCTGGCGTAGCGAAGAGACCGCCGCCCTCCAGCCCGATCCCACTCTGCCCGAGCAACGTACCTAATGCCGCCAGCGCGCCCGGTGCCATGCTGAGTACCACATGGATGTCATACATGTTGCTCCCTCCCTTGTTCAGAGCTGTACTCCCGCACCACCTCGGCCACGCGTATCCTGTAGAAGGCGAAGATCGACTCCCGCCCCTCCTGCTGCGCCGCCCGGTGCAGCTGGTGCTGCTTCCACTGCCTGACGGACGCCTCATCCTCCCACCATGAGAGCGACAGGATTTTTCCCGGCGTACTCAGGCTCTGGAAGCGCTCCAGCGCGATAAAGCCCGGCGTCCCGGCCAACAGGGGGGCCAATTCGGCGGCAAGCTGAAGGTAACGCTGCTGGGCAGCGGGCAGTGCATCGGCTTCAAAAAGTACGGCAATCATCGGTGTGCTCCCTCAAGAATCTGGCGTCCAGCATAGATCAGCCAAAAACCGATGCTTCGGCCCGCGCCGAACAATGGGTGGCGGGCCGCTACCCGCGATCGGGTGGCGCGAGGGCCGCGGCACGCTCCGCCGCATAGAGCGCCGGCAATATGAGCGACAGGGTGGTGAACTCCTCCTGACAGTGCTGGAGCAGGCCGAGGGCAATCTCCTCCGGCGGGGGCTGGCCGCCGGGCGCCTCCCCGAGAATAAAGCGGCTTCTCAGCACGCATCCCCACGGCGTGTCGCGTACCAGATGGATCATGCGGCCATCGAGCGGGTTACCACACGCATCCAGCGCAATCTCCTCACCAAAGCCAATGCACCCACAGATGGCCGCCGACATCCCGCCGCTTGCTCTGGCCGCCTGCACCTTCTCTGCTGAAAAGAAATGCTCGGGCGAGCTAAAGCGGATTTTGGC
Organism: Nissabacter sp. SGAir0207; assembly: GCF_005491205.1. Classification (NCBI taxonomy): domain Bacteria; kingdom Pseudomonadati; phylum Pseudomonadota; class Gammaproteobacteria; order Enterobacterales; family Yersiniaceae; genus Nissabacter; species Nissabacter sp. SGAir0207. The sequence continues at coordinate 45,461 of NZ_CP028037.1, read as the reverse complement.
TGCCACCGGCGGCACGCTGCCCAGCGCCTCTACCGCCTGAATGGTCGCGCCAAGGTAGTTTTCACCCTTGACCCACTGCTCATCCCAGCCGCCGTGGTGGATATGGTCGTGGGGGTGCCACCACTTCAGGTGCTCGGTGGTCTCAAAAAAGGTAAACCACCACTCCAGCATGGCACCGGTGCAGTTCAGTAACGGGTTCCTGACGGCCACCACCCGCCGCCCATCTGCCAGTTGGCAGGTGCCCGTCTCCAACGGCAACGGGGCCGGGTCAAGCAGCGCATCGATGTCCGGGATGTCCCAGTGTTGCCGGGTCTCTTTTTTCATGGGTCAGCTCCTGATAGGGAATGAAGGATCGTGCCTGCCGCCCGCCAGCCGGGGAACGCGGCCAAACAGGTAATCGACAAAGGGCGCGATGGGTGAAGTGTCGCCAAGGTTGTCGGTGAGCAGATGCAGCCAGCAGAAGCCAAAGAGCATCTTGAGCATCAGCGCCGTGTCGGTATCCGGCGGGAGTTCGCCCTGTGCAATCGCAGTGGCAAGAATTTCCTGTGGCAGTGCCAGCCTTCGGTTCAGGAATGCCTCGCGCAACAGGGCCATGTTCTCTTTATCATGCTGCGACTCGGCGATAAAACTACGGAATGCCACGCCGCAAAGGGTGGTGTGCCATAACGTCCACAGAGCGTTGAGGAGCATCGCCATCCTCTCCCGCACCGGGTAGTGCGCCGGGATGGCGATGTGCGTGGCCTCCACCTCATAGACTTCCGCAATCAACTGCGCCTTGTTCGGCCACCAGCGATAGAGCGTGGGTTTGCTGGCACCGGCCAGCCGGGCCACCGCCTCAAAGGAGAAGCCCGCGTACCCTTTTTCTGCCAGTACCTGGCGCGCCGCGGCCACAATCGCCTGATGCGATGCCTCACTGCGGGTTGCCCCGGCCGAACGGCGCGGGGAGGAGGAGTGACCGTTTTCCATGCAAAGCCCTTTTCACTGTTTATCGATACGATACGGTTCGTTTCAATAAACATAGCCGGGGATGTCTGGCCGGGGGCATTTTTAGGATAAAACGCAGGCGACAAAAAATGGCCCCGCCGCCCTTAGCGCCCGGCGGGTCGGTAGCGTGCCAGCCAGAAAATCAGCAGCGCGGCGAGGAGAATGGCTGTGACGTTGTAACGCATGGCATGACTGAAGGCGTCAGCATAGCGCTCAGCGAGCGGGATGCCGCTGTTGGCGGCCTGTAGGGTATTGACGAAAAAGAGTCCGGCAATCGCCACCCCAAAGGCTCCACCCACTTGCTGCATGGTGGAGATGAACCCGGCGGCCATGCCTGCGTGGCGCTCCTGCACATAGCCGAGCACCAGATTGAGCAGCGGCGTCATGGACAGTCCCTGACCAAAGCCGAATAACAGCAGCGCTGGCATCAGGGCGAAGGGGGCCGGTGGCTGGCTCAGGCTGCCTGCCGCCGCCATCAGCCAGCCAATGCCTGCCGCGTAGAGCAGCGCGCCAACGCCCATCGTCATGCTGCCAACGCGCGCCACCACGTTGGGGGCCAGCATGGAGGCGGCGATAAAGCCCACGCTCGCCGGGGCAAACAGGGTGCCAGCCGCAAACGGCGTCAGGCCAAGGCCGGTTTGCACCAGCAGGGCGAAACAGAGGAACAGCGAACTGGCGGTCGAGTAGATCAGCAGCACCACCAGCGACCCCAAGGAGAACCCGAGATTGCGGAACAGGCGAGTATCAATGGCCGGATCGTCGCCCCGCCCTGCCAGACGCCCCTCCCAGCGCAGGAAGGCCAGCAGCATCAACAGTGACAGCGCCATGCTAAGCCCCGTCCAACGCGGCCAGCCAGCGTTAGGGCCTTCCAGCAGCGGTAACAGCAGCAGCAGCAGCCCGGCCGATGCCAGCCCGATGCCGCGCCAGTCCACCCGCTGGGCCTGTGGCAGAGATGACTCCGGGAGGGCGCGCGTCGCCAGTAGCGCGGCCGCGCCAACCGGCAGGTTAATGAGAAAGATGATCCGCCAGCCCAAGCCAAACAGGTCACCCTCTACCAGCAGGCCGCCCAACACCTGTCCAGCGATGGCCGCCAGTCCTAATGTCATCCCTAACAGGCCAAACGCCCGGCGACGGCCAGCGTCATCATACATGACGCGCAACAGGGCATAGATTTGTGGGAACAGCATGGCAGCGGCCATGCCTTGCAGGAAGCGGGCAACGATCAGGCTGCGGGCGTCCGGGGCCAGACCGCACAGGCAGGAGGCAACCACAAATCCCCACAGGCCCAGCCGGAACAGGCGCCGTCGGCCATAGCGATCGCCCAGCCTGCCGCCAGCAATCAGCAGGATGCCAAAGGCCAGCTCATAGCCCGCGATGACCCAGCCAATCTCGGCGAAGCCAGCCGCCAGCGTAGTCTGCATTGAGGGGATAGCGACGTTGACGACGAACAGGTCAAATACCGTGATAAAACCGCCCAGCAGTAGCGTGGCGAGCGCCAGCGGCGACCGCTGGGATCGGGTGTCTGGGGATGACGCGTGGGTGGCGCACGGTGGGTGATCAGCAGCCATGAATAACTCCCTTTTCAAGTATGTGCCGGGAGTGTGGCAAATAATTTAACCTGTTACTATGGAACCACTTATGCTGTTACTGGAAGTAATATGACCACGACTCGACTGGCACGTACCCGGCTTGAACTGGCAGATTTTCTGCGGCGGCGACGTGAGGATCTCTCCCCGCTGGAGGTGGGGCTGCCCGCTGGCAAGCGTCGGCGTACTCCCGGCCTGCGCCGTGAAGAGGTGGCGGCGCTCGCCGGGGTCGGCATCACCTGGTACACCTGGCTGGAGCAGGGACGCGACATCAGCGTCTCCACGGCCTTTCTGGACAGCATCTCGCGCGTGCTGAAGCTGGATGAGATCGCGCGTCGGCACCTGTTCCTGCTGGCCCACCAGCGGCCGCCCGCCCTCGCCGGGCAGACGTGGTGTGAGCTTTCCCCCTTGGTGCGCCTGCTGCTGGATGACCTGACGACGCGCCCGGCCTACGTGCTGAACCTGCGCTGGGATGTGATTGGCTGGAACGCCGCGGCGGAGCGCCTGTTTGGTTTTGGGCAGCGTGAGGCCGCTGAGCGCAATATGCTCTGGATGCTGTTTGCGGATGAGCGGCTCAGCAGCCGGATTGTCGAGTGGGCGGCCCAAGCGCCGCAGGTACTGGCCAGTTTCCGCCGGGACTTCGCCCAAGCACCAGAGGACGAGGGCATGGTGGCGCTGGTCGAGACGCTTACCCACCTCTCTGCCCCCTTTGAGCAGCTGTGGCACCAGCACGATGTCCACGGCCGCTGTGAGGGCCGCCGCAGTTTCCTGATTGAGGGCCAGGGGGCGGTGGCGTTTAACCACGCCTCTTTCATCGTCGATCAAGACAAGCACCTGCGGCTGGTGTTCTATGCCGCGGTGGATGAGGGCGGCTAATGTTGCAAAGAATTCATTATTCACCGGCGGTTAAATCCTCTACTTTTCCCCTACCTGCCGCCCACCATGCGGGGCGTGCCCATGCCAACAAGGAGAATTCCCATGCCCTACGTGAACATCAAAGTGACAGGCGGCACTGAAGCCCCTACCCCTGAGCAAAAAGCGGAACTGATTGCTGGCGTGACCGACCTGCTGGCCACGGTGCTGGGGAAAAACCCGGCCACCACCGTGGTGGTGATTGATGAGGTGCCCATGGACAACTGGGGCATCGGTGGCGAGAGCGTGACCGTCCGCCGGCAACAGCAGCCGGGCAAATAGTGGCTTTAGCACGTTATGTAGCCGTTGCCGGGAAACTATCCCACAATACCGCCTGAGGTCACGATGCTTCACCACTGCCAGGATAACAGCACGCTTTACCCGGACTTCGAAGACCAGTCTGGCCCGCAGTTGCTTTTTGTCTGCCAGACCGAAGGCGAGGAGTCCGCGATTCCTAGGGTGATGCATAAACATGATGACCGGCTGGAGATGATGTTCATTGCGCGCGGCAGCGGCCAATACCAGATTGGCGGGCGGCAATATTTGGCGCAGGAGGGGGACATTCTGGTGTTCAATCAGGGCGTGGTGCATGACGAGCGCCCCCACCTCAGTGCGGACTCCCTGATCTACAGCTGTGGCATCCACCATTTGCACCTTGCCGGATTGCCCGAAAACCACCTGATTGGCCGTGAGGAGCGCGCCGTGGTCGCCAGCGGCGAGCACCAATTGGCGTTGCACGGGTTGTTTGAGGCGTTATGTACCCAAGTCTTCAGTAAGGCACCGTTCCACGGCGTGATTACCCATCACCTGCTGAATGCCATTGTGATGATGTGCCGCAATGTCTTCTATTCGCACCTTCACGCCTGCAACCAAACCGAGGCGTCGCTTGGCCTGTCGATTAAAGAGTTTATTGATGAGCACTATAAACATCCGCTCACGCTGGAGACCATCGCCAGCCAGCTCGGGATTACGCGCTTCTACCTGATCCATGTCTTCAAGAAATTCTCCGGCTACTCTCCGAAGCAGTACATCATTCGCTGCCGGGTGGGCGAGGCGCAATCTTTGCTGGTGAATACCGATCTGGATGTCGCCGCGATTGCCAGCGCGGTCGGCTATGAGAGCGTCAATAATTTCCACCGGGTATTCAAGATGGTGGTGGGCATTCCGCCGACGCAATATAAAAACCGCTGGCTGGCGGGTATCAAGACTGCCAGTTGAACGCACTGGCCGGGCGGCCAGTGCGAAGGCATTAAATGGCGGGCAACACGTAATCAGACTTCTCCATGGTCGCCGTGCGTTTCAGCAGGTTGACCGATTTGATCACCCCCTCCATGCGGGAGAGGTTCATGTCCTCATGCTCGATGCTCAGCGTCAAATCGGGGCTGGCGAAGTGCGCCAGCGTGTAGCAGAAGGCGTTCCACCACGGCTCTGGCTTCCCATAGCCGAGCGTGACATACGACCAGCTACGTTCGCGGCTCTGCGTCATCGGGCGGTTGTCCAGCGCCGTCGCGGTGGCGCGGTTGACGGTGTCAATCAGGGTGTCTTTGGCGTGCACGTGGTAGATCATGTGGCCCGCCTGACGGATAAAGGCCAGCGGATCGCCGCCCATCCACAGAATGTGGCTCGGATCGAAATTCAGGCCGACCACCTCGCCGGTAATGTCGCGCAGTTGCAGGAAGGTCGGCAGGTTGTAGGCCAGTTGCTGCCCATGCAGCTCGATGCCGATGCGCACCCCATTGTCGCGCGCCCGCTGGGCGGTCTCTCGCCAGAAGCCCTGCGCCACCTCCCACTGGTGCTGGAGGATGGTTTGGGTCTCCGGCGGCCAGGCAGTGACAATCCAGTTCGGGAAGCGATCGCCGGGCGCGCCCGGCAGCCCCGACATGGTAATCACATTCTCCACCTCCAGCAGGCGTGCCAGCTCCAGCGTTTTATGCAAGCAGTCAGCGTGCTGTTGGCCGGTGTCGCCGGGGTGCAGCGGATTGCCATTGGCGTTCAACGCCGAGAGCGTCAGGCCGTGGTCGCGCAACATGCCCATCAGCGTGGAGCGGGCCGCGGCGCTGCCTAGCAGGGCATCAAGATCCAGATGCGGCGCGGTTGACCAGTTGCCGGTGGCGAACTCAATGCAGTCAAGCTTGAGTTCGGCGGCAGTGCGGATCACTTCAGCCACCGGCAGGTGCGCGAGGCTGTCTGAAACCAATCCAATTTTCATCATCCGCTCCTTACAGATTGACGTTGACGACGCGCTGCGTCTTCAGTGACTCCACCGCCGCCTCGGCCAGCAGCAGCGCCTTCAGGCCGTCATCAGCGCTGGTCGGCATCGGGCGCTGCGCCTTCAGGGCCGCCACAAAGGCTTTCCACTGCTCGCTGAACGCCTCCTGATAGCGCTCGAGGAAGAAGTGCAGCGGTTTTTGCGCCTGTGCCCCGCCCTCCTCGGTGATTTTGATCAGCGTGCTGGTCGGCACGTTCTGCACCGTCAGGCACCCCTTCTGGCCGTGCGCCTCGATGCGCTGGTCGTAGCCGTAGCCGGAGCGCCGGCTGTTGTTGATCACCGCAATCTTGCCCGAGGCGGTCTGGAGGGTGATTACCGCGGTATCCACATCGCCAGCCTCCTTGACCGTCGGGCTGACCAGCGCGGCCGCCACTGCCGAGACCGACACCGGTTCCTCACCCAACTGGAAGCGCGCCATGTCAAAGTCATGGATGGTCATGTCACGGAACATGCCGCCGGAGGCCAGCAGGTAGTCATCTGGCAGCGGCGAGGGATCGCGCGAGCAGATTTGCAGGTGCTCGAGGGAGCCAATCTCACCCGCACGCAGCGCGCGGTTGAGGTGAGCATGATTGGGGTCGAAGCGGCGGTTGAAGCCAATCATAAAGGGCACGCCCAGCGCCTTGATCTCCGCCACGCAGGCTTTGACGCGCTCAATATCCAAATCGATCGGTTTTTCACAAAAGATCGCCTTGCCCGCCCGCGCCGCCTGAAGGGAGAAGTTCGCATGGGTATCGGTGGAGGTGGCGACCAGCACCACGTCTACCTGCGGGTCGGCAATCGCCTCCTCAGCGGACAGCACGCGGGCGGCATAATTCTCCGCCAGCGCGCTCGCCGCATCGGCATAAATATCAGATACCGAATAGAGCACCGTGTCCGGGTGGTCATGAATAAGGCGAGCGTGCACATTGGCAATACGGCCAGCACCTAACAGCGCAACGTTTAGCATTATAAACCTCAGCAAAAGTGTATGAGCGGAAAAACGTCAGAGTGAAAAAAACTTTTAATAGCGGGCCTTGCTTTCTCCCAATAAAAATAAGTAGCAAGGCACCGGAACCCTGAAGAGAAAATAGAGAGGCCGCGGTAGCGTTTCAATCCTTTAACCGGTGGAATTTCTATTTTGTTATCCAGTTAACACTTTACCGAGTGCTAAAAGTTGCTCTCATTCAACTGATTGATTTTGCACGGTTAAATTTCTCAAAATGTCACTTTGTTCTGAAGCCCTTACGGCTGATGATGTTAATTTCAAGTTTCAACGCTGTTTTATACAGGTTATCGGTAATTTTTTTACTCCCTGTCCCGCTGGATGCCCTCTCGATTAAAACTCATCCTAATCAATCGGTTATACAGTTCGCCTGTTTGTATGCCGGTTTAATTATAATTCCGGCTCTGTGAAAAGCCTCACAGCTCTTACTCCGCCGCCGATTTAAAGCAACTTTTGTTATTGGAATAGCCATTTTATTGGGGATTAATAGCCACACAACGCATTTTCCCTTTATCTCGCCGCACCCTTCATGCGTTGAAAAATAGATCCGACAGGCATCGTCAATGACCCGGCCCTACTTTCTGCCTGTTATTTTCTGCCTGTTATTTTCTACAAACCGGAATGAGACACTCACGATGGAAGAGAAATTAGTTCGACAGGAAACGGCCGCGCGGGAGATATCCGCTGGCCCCAATATCAAGCGCATTACCTTAATCTCTACCCTTGGCGGACTCTGTTTCGGCTATGACACCGGCGTGATTTCCGGTGCCTTGCTGTTTATGAACCGGGATTTGGGACTCAGCCCCACCGCCGAGGGCATTGTCACCTCGTCGCTGCTGTTTGGCGCGGCCTTTGGCTCGCTGTTTGGCGGCATGTTGTCCGACCGTCAGGGCCGCCGCAAAAACCTGCTCTGGGTTGCCATGATCTTCATCTTTGGCGCGCTGGCAACCGCCACGGCGTGGGATGTCACCTCCATGCTGGCCGCCCGCTTTATCCTCGGACTGGCGGTGGGGTGCGCCTCGGTGACGGTGCCGGTCTACATCGCCGAGCTGGCCCCGGCCAACCAGCGAGAACGGCTGGTGACGGTCAATGAGCTGATGATCGTCACCGGGCAGTTCCTCGCCTACTCGGTCAATGCCGGCATTGTCCACGCCTACCCGGAACTGAGCACCAACTGGCGCATCATGCTGGCGATACCGGCCATACCGGGAGTGCTGCTCTGGCTCGGGATGCTGGCGATGCCAGAGTCGCCGCGCTTCTTCTTGCAACGCGGCCAGGAGAAGGAGGCGCGCGACGTGCTCGCCTTGGTTCGCCCGCCGCAGGAGATTGAGGGCGAGGTGAAAGAAATTCGCCAGATTATCGCGCTGGATACGCAGCCCCTCAGCCTGCGGCAGGAGCTAAGCAAAAAGTGGGTGGTACAGCTGATTTTAATTGGTTTGATGATCGTGCTGGCCACGCGGGTTACCGGGGTGAACACCATCATGTACTACGCGCCGACGGTGCTGAAATCGACCGGGCTGGGCGATGCGGCGGCGGTCACGGCGGCGGTGGCGAACGGGCTGATCTCCATCATTGCCACCCTGCTGGGCATGGCGATCATTGGCAAGCTGCCGCGCCGCAAAATGTTTTTGAGCGGGCAGATTGGCGTGACCGTGGTGCTGGTGATGATTGGCTTGGCGTTCAAGCTGTTTTTCCATTACGAGACGCATGGCGGCGTGAGTAGCTTGCAGGGCAACTTTGCCGGGGCGAGCTATATCATCCTTGGCCTGATGTCGCTGTTTCTGGTGTTTATGCAGGGGTGGATTGCCCCGGTGTTCTGGCTGATGCTGTCAGAGATCTACCCGCTGCGCATCCGTGGGCTGGGGATGGGGATTGCCGTCTTTGGCCTGTTTGGCTTCGACTTTATCATCCAGTCGCTGTTCCCCATCATGCTGGACGCTTGGGGCGGCGGCGCGACCTTTGGCGTCTTCGCACTCTGCAACCTGGTGATGCTGGTGCTGCTGTTCAAATTTCTGCCCGAGACACGCGGCCTCTCCCTGGAGGAGATTGAGCGGAAGTTCCGGCATTGACATCTTCCCCGCCCTAAAGGACGGGGATTCCTACAGCTAGACGGCAATGCCCTGCCGCGAGTATATTCTTTGACGCGTTCACATCGCGATCATGTAGCGTTCCGCACTCGCTACAAGTCCATACTCTTATTCGCAAGCCTGCTCTACCTTTCGGACTGTTTAGGGGTAGCGCCCCACAACACGAACAAGCCTGGGTGGAATAGCTTTCGTTGACTACTTGAAACACCGCTGATCGCGCAATCGCTTTATATTCCAGTTGTGTTTTGAGCATTGACCAGCCAGCGTCTAAAACGCTTTTAGCCATCTTTGTTTTGATTAGCTTGCTGGCGCTCACGTCGCCTACGAAAATTGCCGCATTCGCTTTCACAATAGCCGTGCTAAATTTGTGCAAAGCGTCTTTGCGGCGGTTTTTAATTTTGGCGTAGATAGCCTTAACGCGGCGCTTTTTGTTCGCCCGTTGTGCCTTGCCTAATGCTGGCTCAAGATCACGATAGAACCGCCCAGCCGCCAGCTTTTCACCGTCTGACGTGGTGGCAATATCCTTTAACCCTAAGTCGATACCAACGGCGCTAACGCCTTCGGTGGGTTGTTCCTCATAGTCTACGGCTACGTTGAAATACCAACGCCCCCGGCTATCTTCTGAAAAGCTGCCAGCACGGAATTTATAGGCGCTCAAGCCGTAGCTATCCCATACCTTAAACAGCTTGCCAGCAAACTTAACTTGCCCGTTTTGCCACTTCGCAAAACCGACTTTAAACGGAATCCAGCCCAGCGAACGGCGTGCGCCGCCACTGATACGCCAGCGAAGTTTTGACCGCTTAAACTGCTTGCGGGCTTTGCCGTGTACGGCGATCACTTCCTGAATGCTGGCGCTATCGATCAGATAGCCTTTTTCCTTGCGGAGTCCGGCAGTCTGCTTTTGAACATCATACGCGGTTAGCCACTTTGGAACCTGCGCACCAAAAGCGCCAGCGTTGCTATATGCCGCGCTGGTTATCTCGTTTGCCAGATTAAAGACCTGATTGACTTCAAAAGCCATCTGCCGCAAAACGGCGGCGTGTTTGTCTTTAACTCTGACTGATAATGTTTTGGTCTGAATGCTCATAGTGCGCTACACTACACGCCTTAAAGCACATTTTCAAAGTTGGTCTATGGAGTTAACTTATCGAACGGGGCGGCATTGTGTCTTTGTGCTGCATTGCCATTTAATCTTTATCACTAAGTATCGGGGCAAGGTGTTTAATGCTGCCCATCTGGAAACGCTGGAAATGATTCTCCGCAACGTATGCGAGCAATTCGAATGCGAGGTTGTGGAATTTAACGGGGAATCGGATCACGTTCACATGCTGCTAAACTTCCCGCCGAAGGTGGCGATCAGCAAGCTGGTTAACAGCCTGAAAGGGGTTAGTAGTCGCAAGATGAAATTGCATCACCCTGATTTGCATAAACCCGCGTGGAATTCAGACGCGCTTTGGTCGCCGTCTTATTTCGCTGGTAGCGTGGGCGGTGCGCCCCTTGAAGTGATTAAAAAGTACATTGAGGATCAGAACCGCCCTCATTAGCGCCCTTGCGGGCGCTTCGCTCTGCATCCCCTACCTCAAAGGAAAGGGCTTTCCGCGAAAAGCCTGGTAAGAGGGTCTGGCGCGGAAACTCGGGGAGGAAAAACGCGAATATAAAGGAATAATAAGGCGTAAATTCCATGCGGAATTTTAGATCCCATTCCATTATTTTGGCGTGAGCGATATTACCCGACGTATTGACCAGAGAGAAAATATCAAAATTACACGTCTTATTTTACCGCCACCCTATTGCACTCCCTCGGGGCACCCTTTTATTGCATCCAACTCGAGGCATATTCATCTATAAAATGGCGGACATTTCCACGAATAGAAGCCACTCCATCCCGGCCAAATAAAAATTGCCATAATATTTAGGACAACCTGAGCAGCGCCTTGTGATCTTTGTCACACATCTGACACCTTGTCCGTTTTGTTATACTTCTTGCACATTATGTAATAGCTGGGACAGCCCGCCGTGGGATACAACTGTATGTAAATGGGATGTAGTAAGGATGTGAAATGCTAAATTCTCACCATGCTGTTGAAACCGTCTCCCCCGGCGCGCCCCTTCTGCCTGGCAAACCAGAACTGAAAGTGGGCTTTATTTTGATGAACCACTTTACCCTGATCCCGGTGGCGGGGTTTGTGGACTCCCTGCGCTTCGCGGCGGATGTCTCCTTCTCCAGCCGCCAAATCTACTGCCAGTGGGACTGGATGACGCTCGACGGCGAGCCGGCCACCGCCAGCTGTGAGATGCGCATCGCGCCGACCCGCGCCCTGAATGATGATGAAAGCTATGACTACATTGTGCTGGCTGGCGGTCTGCTGGAGGAGACGCGCGACCCGCCGGAGCGGTTGCTCAACGTATTGCGCAGCTACCATGCGCGCGGCGTGCCGATTATCGCCATGTGCAGCGCCTCGTTCGTGCTGGGCAAGGCGGGGCTGCTACGCAAACGCCGCTGCGCGGTGCACTTCACCATTGCCGACGAGTTCCGCGAGCGCTTTCCCGAGTCACAGGCGGTGATCGACAAGAGCTACATTGATGACCACGGCATCATCACCTGTCCCGGCGGCACGGCGATCGATCTGGCCGCCAATTTAATCAGGAAGCATTGCGGTGAGATCCGCGCGCATAAGGGGCTGGAGTACCTGTTGGTGGAGGAGCGCACCGCTGGCAAAAAAGAGGATGACCGGCTGCACGCCGATAGCATGGAGGAGCACATCTATAAAAACAGCACCGTGCAGCAGGCGGTCAACTTTATGAAAGAGAATTTGGGTATGCACTTCACGCTGAAAGATGTCGCGGAGCACATCGGCACCCACCCCCGCCAGCTCAACCGCGTTTTTTTGGCGAACACCAACGCGACGCCCGCCAGCTACTGGCGACAACTGCGGATGCAGCACGCCCGCAATTTGCTGGTCAATACCAGCCAGCGCGTCACGACGGTCGCCATCAATTGCGGCTTTTCTGACGCCTCGCACTTTATCCTGTGGTTCAGGAAACAGTATGGCGAAACGCCGAATGACTACCGCAAAAGACGGCGCGAAATTGAGCGGCTGGTCAGCCGCCATTGAGGGCGCGTTACTGCTGCGCGGTATGGTTGGTGAGCCGGTTGTAGACCACCTCACAGGCCGCACTCCAGGCGGCGTGGGAGTGGTGGCGATTGAGCATTTGCAGCCCCGCGTCGGTGTGCGTGCCCGGCGTGGCGATGGACTCGCCAATCTGGTTGAACGGCAGGCTGTGCTGCTCGGCATAGGCGCTGATATCCTTCAGACAGTGAATCAATAGCTTTTTCGCCTGCGCCTCCCCCATACCGCGCTCGGTAAACCAGCTGTGCATGGCGTGGAGCAGGAAGTAGAGCCAGCCATTCATGCAGACGCCGACGGTGGACAGCTCAAAATCATTCTCACTGTCAAAAACCAGCGTATTTCCCAGCGCGGCGAAGCGTGCCTCAATCGCCGGGTCAGGCGGGAAAATGGCGATCATGGATTGGTTAATTTCGGCGGCGCTGGTCAGCATCAGCCGATATACCGCCTCGCTATCGAGCAGTAATTTCAACGTGCCCAGTTCAATGCCCGCGATCAGCGAGACAATCTTTTTCCCTTTGGGAAAGGTGGTGTCCCGCATAATATCGCGCAACTGCTCTGGCCTGACCGCCAGAACAATCATATCCGCCCGGTCAATGACCTGTTGATTGGATTCCAACCGGATGCACTGCGGATGTTCAGCCAATGCCCGCGAAGCGGTTTCACCGCGTGGCGATAAATAGATCGTCACATCGCTATCTTCCCGCAGCAGGCCCTTAATCACTTTGCTGGCGAGGTCACCCACGCCAATAAATCCTATGCTCACCCTTCCCCCTCTGGAATTTTTTGACGGGCGCACCATTGCCCCGGCCAGCCTATTCGCCAAACTAACATAGCGATATTGGGAAGTAAAAACGCCGGGGGCTGAGATTATATTCAGATGCTCAGGCAGAGGTATTTGATCTCCAGATAGTCCTCAATGCCATATTTGGAGCCTTCACGCCCGAGGCCCGAGGCTTTTACCCCGCCGAAGGGCGCGACCTCGGTGGTGATCAGGCCAGTGTTAACGCCGACCATGCCATACTCCAGCGCCTCGCCGACGCGGAAGATGCGCGACACATCCTGCGTGTAGAAGTAGGACGCAAGGCCAAACTCGGTGTCATTCGCCTGCGCCACCACCTCGCTCTCATCAGTGAAGCGGATCAGCGGTGCCAGCGGGCCAAAGGTCTCATCCCGCACCACCTGCGCATGGGGCGGCACGTTGATCAGGATGGTTGGCTCGAAGAAGTTGCCCGCCAGCCGCTTGCCGCCAGCAATCAGTTGCGCGCCTTTGCTGAGCGCGTCATCAATGTGCTCCTGCACCTTGGCGAGGGCGTGTTCATCAATCAGCGGGCCGGTGGTGACATGTTGCTCCAGCCCGTTGCCCAGCGTCAGCCCTGACACCGCCGCCTTCAGCTTGTCGGCAAAGGTGCCGTAAACCTGCTCATGCACATAGATGCGGTTGGCGCAGACGCAGGTCTGGCCATTGTTGCGGAATTTGGAGATCAGCGCGCCCTCGACCGCCTTATCCAGATCGGCATCCTCAAACACGATAAAGGGCGCGTTGCCGCCCAGCTCCATCGACACCTTTTTCACGTCGTGGGCGCAGTCGGCGATCAGCTTGCGGCCAATCTCCGTGGAGCCAGTGAAGGTCAGTTTGCTGACGATGGGGTTGCTGGTCAGCTCGCGGCCAATCTCGCGGGCGCTGCCGGTCACCACGCTGAACACACCCGCCGGGATGCCAGCGCGCAGCGCCAGTTCGGCCAGCGCCAGCGCTGAATAGGGGGTCTGCGAAGCCGGTTTCAGCACCATAGTGCAGCCCGCCGCCAGCGCCGGGCCAGCCTTGCGGGTGATCATCGCCGCCGGGAAGTTCCACGGCGTGATCGCCGCCGTGACACCAATCGGCTGCTTGATCACCAGCAAACGCTTGTCAGGCTGGTGGCCGGGGATGGTGTCGCCATAGATTCGCTTGCCCTCCTCGGCAAACCACTCCAGATAGCTGGCGGCCAGCGTGATCTCGCCGCGCGCCTCGGCAAGCGGCTTGCCCTGCTCCGTGGTCATCAGGTGCGCCAGATCCTCCTGATTCTCCAGCACCAGCTCATACCAGCGGCGGATCAGGCTGGAGCGCGTCTTGGCGGTCAGCGCACGCCAGGCGGGCAACGCGGTGTGGGCGGCTTGAATAGCGCGGCGCGTTTCGGCCTGCCCCATCGTGGGGATGGTGCCTATCATCTCGCCGGTGGCCGGGTTGGTCACTGGGCTGCTTTTGCCGCTGTCGGCTCCTTGCCACTCCCCATCAATCAAGGCGTGCTGGCGGAAGAGCGTGGTATCTCTGAGTTGCATGGCGTGTTTCCTTATGGTGTGGCGAAGGGTCAGGAGGCGAGCGGCGAGGCTTTCAGCCGTTCGCCCTCGACAAAGCGATGGATGTTGTCCACGGAGCCGCTGATCAGGGTCTGCATCGCATCCTCACTGCTCCACGCCATGTGCGGCGTCAGGATGAAGTTGGGCAGATCGACCAGCGCAAACAGCGGGTCGTCGGCGGCCAGTGGCTCGTTCACCACCACATCGATGGCCGCGCCGCCAATCTTCCCCTGCTGGAGCGCCTCAATCAGCGCTGCCTCATTGATGATGCCGCCACGGGCGGTATTGATGATCACCGCATCGCGCTTCATCCGCGCCAACTCGGCGCGGCCAATCATGTTGTCGGTTTCCGGGGTCAGCGGGACATTGACCGACACCACGTCGCTCATCTCCAGCAAGGCAGTGCGCGAGACAAAGCCGAACCCGCAGCGCGCGCCGTTACGGTCGTCATACACCACCTCCATGCCCATCTTGCTCGCCAGTTCACCCAGCCGTTGGGCAATCGGCCCGCTGCCGATAATTCCCAGTGTCTTGCCCGCCACGTCGCGCACCCGGTAGTCGAAGTAGATGTTCTTGGCGGCGGTCTCTTGCCGATGCACGCGCCGCATCAGCTGGTGGTAGCAGGCCGGGCGGCGGAACAGCTCATAGATGGTGGCGATCACATGCTCCGCGACGGTGTTGGAGGCATACGCTGGCACGTTGGTCACGGTGATGCCGCGCCGCTGGCAGTAGTCGGTGTCCACGATGTCGGTGCCGGTCAGCGCCAGCGAGATCATTTGCAGATCTGGCAGTTGGCGCAGCTGCTCCTCGCGCAGCGGCACGCTGCAGGTCAGCGCGATGGTGGCCCCCTGCAACCGCGCCACCACCTGTTCCGGCGCGGTGTAACCATAGGATTGCCAGCTGTGTGGGAAGCTGATGGGCGGCACCCTGACCGAGGGCGCAATCCCTTCGTGATCCAGAAAGACGATGTGGTGTGACATGCTTAACCTCGCAGCCTATTTTTTGGTATTCGGTACATAACCGGCCGGGGCCAGCGCCGTCAGGAAGGTGGTGAAGGCCCCCGCGTCGCGGTCGTGGTCTTCCAGCGTCTCTTTGCGTACCAGCGCGTTGCGCACCATGCGCGCACCAACAAAGCGGAACGGCTCCGGCGGCAACAGCTTGACCTTCTGATCCACCAGCCCGCAGCGTGACCACTCGTCGTTCGCCTCCAGCACCAGTGACTTGATGATGCGGCTGGCGAAGACGGTAGTGGCGACGCCGTTACCGGAGAAGCCGATGCCGTAGATGATGTTGGGATTGCCGCCGAGGAAGCCGAAGTTGGGCAGCCCTTTCATGGCGCGATCCAGCGGGCCAGTCCAGCTGCTGACTACCGGCACATCCGCCAGCGTCGGGTAGAAGGAGCGCAGCTCCGCCGTCACCCCCTCCGCTGCCGGACAGGGGCGGTCATAGAGGTTGCCGATCCGCGAGGCGAAGGCGAACTGGCCAAGCGGTTTGCCGAAGACGATGCGGCCATCCGGCGTGTTGCGCCAGTAGTTCAGCACGGTGCGGGAGTCAGTCACGCAGACGCCATCATTGAAGCCGGTGGCATCGAGGCGCGTTTTCATTGGCGCGGTGGCAACCATGTCGCTCGACATCACGACGATCATCCGCTTCAGCTCCGGGAACTGCGCGCCCCAGGCATTCATCGCGATCACCACCTTTTTCGCCCGCACGCTGCCGTGGGCGGTGTGAACCACCGGCGCGGTACGCCGGTCAAGGCGGGTGAGCGGCGTTTTCTCATAGATGCGCACCCCCAGCTCAATGGCGACGCGCCGTAGCCCGCGCGCCAGCATCGCTGGCTGCACCGTGGCGGCATTAGGATCGAAGATCCCGGAGAGGGTACGCGGCGAGCCTGACTTGGCGCGCGCCTCCTCTGGCGTCACCTCGCGGAAGGGGTTGGCGTTGTAGTTGTCCAGCTTCTCGGTCAGCACCCGCCACGAGTTGTGCTGGCGCGGGTTGCTGGCCGTCCATAACCAGCCATCCTTGCGGTACTGAGCATCCACGTTGTGGGCGCGGCAGAACTCGCCAATCTCATCCACCGCTGAGTCGGCCGCCTCACAGATGCGGCGCGCCTCCTGCTCGCCGCAGATGCTCATCAGCGACAGGTATTTCGCCCACCAGTTGTTAGCCAGCCCGCCGTTACGGCCACTGGCACCGGAGCCGCAGCGATCCTTTTCAATTAGCACGACGTCGAGCGAGGGCTGCTCTTTTTTCAGGCGGATGGCTGACCACAGTCCCAGAAAACCGCCGCCAATGATGCAGACGTCCGCGCTGGTAGTGCCCTGTAGCGTCGGGGCCAGCGCGCCCTCCAGGTCAAGCGCCTGTGCATACCAAAAACCTCGGTACATGGGTAGATCCCTCAAATAGGCTGACAATGGAGCCATTATCCAAAGGCAGGCCACGGGCAACTATCATGGTTGGGACAATTTGCGTAACGGTCTTGCTGCTTAGCCAATTTGTGAGGCCGCGCCCTTTGTTGCCACGTAGGAAGCTAAAAAAGCTGGCCGGTGGTCAGCAAATGTTATTGGGGAGAAATAGACGTTATGGCTGGCAGAGAAAACATTACGTTGGTAACAAATGAGTAGCAGGCTTGCCTACAGCGTACTAATTTAATAATTATGAATTATTAAATTGGAGGACATTATTTATAATCATCAATTAATAATAAACATAAAGTTAATTTGTTTTAAATTAAAAACCTTCGCTCAGCTAATTTGCTGATTTTTATCTTAACCCGTCATGACCCTTATGCCTTAAAAATCACCCATCTGGACAAAGAGAGTGTTTTTTCACCGACTGGGGTAATTTATACATAACTTTTCTTTGGTGCCTGTAATGCCAATGCAGCGGCCTGTACTTTTTCACTCTTCTGAAGATCGGCCTGCCGACGGCCTTATTTAGCCATAAAAGTTATCCCTCAAATAATTTTTAAGGTAGCTTATGCAACGTAAAAAATTTCTTTCACTTTGTATTGCCTTGGCACTCAACAATAATAGTTTTGCCGCTGATACCCCCGAAGACAAAACGCCCCTGAAGTGTCCAACCAATATCAATCAGCCCACCCAAGCGCAACGCGATGCCTGCCTGACCTCGTCAGCACTTTCACAGGAGGAGTGGACGTGGATCGCCGGTGGTGCGGCGGCGGCCGCGCTGGCGGTGGGTTTTATCGTGGCCGATGACGATAACAGCCACGCTGTCTCCAGCGGGGATAATGGCAGCGACGACGATAACAGTGACGACGGCGGCGATGATAACGGCGATAACGGTGACGACGGCGGCGATGATAACGGCGATAACGGTGACGACGGCGGCGACGATAACGGCGATAACGGTGACGATGGCGGCGATGATAACGGCGATAACGGTGACGACAGCGGCGATGATGGCGATGATGTCAGCAAGGTTATCGATATTAATGAAGACAGCATCGGCATTGGCGAAGGCAACATCGGCACGCAACTGGCAGTAGATGGCCACACCATCAACAATAACGCCACCACTGGCGCTGAGGCCGGTGGCACTGGCCTGAGCCTTAGCGGCAATGACAACACCCTCAATACTCTCGGCCCGATCGTGGTGGATGGCAGCGGCTCCACCGGTGTGGAGGTAGCGGGCAATGGCAATACGTTGAACACCGACGGTGACGCCACCCTCAGCAACGGCGGCACTGGCATTGCGGTCACCGGTGACAGCAACACCCTGAACCAGCGCGGCGATATGGTGGTAGGCGACTTTGCCACCGGCATCAGCGTCAGCGGGAAGAACAACACCGTCAACCTGAGCGCCGACAATATCGACGTAACGGGTCAGCAGGCCAACGGCGTGCAGGTCGCAGGCGACGCCAACCAGATCTTTCTGACCGGCGATATGCTGGTCGATAAAGATCAGGCCTCCCCGCTGGCCGCCGATAACTTTTATAAAATGACCACCGGCATTGACGTCAGCGGCAGCAACAATACGGTGGTGCTGAACGGCCATCTGCAAGTGGTGGTGGATACGGAAGTCGCGCCCTATAAATATGCCAAAGAGAATGGTTCAAAGGAGGCTATTTCTGGCGTGACCATCAGTGGCGACGGTAATCGCGTGGAGTTGCAGCAGGGTTTCCAACTCACTGGCGAAGTGGATCAGATCGCGGATACCGCGGCCGGCGATGCGATTGCCGAACGACGCACAGGATATGGGGCATATGCGGCCGTCACCATTGATGGCGCCTCTACCCTCTCCCTACAGGGAGACAGCACCATTGACGGCGACTTCCCAGTCGACTTTATTGGCTTTGATCTCTCCCATGGCGGCAAACTGGAGATCGCCGAAGGTGCCAGCCTGAATACCACCGGTATCACCAGCATCAATGCCTTTGACTATCAAGACAGTAGCCTGATTAGGCTCATGTCCGGGAGTAGCCTGATCAATCAGGGCAGTATTGAGGTGGAGAATGTGACGCTGGCCTACGGCAAGAATGAAAATACCCTGATAGATAATCAGGGCAGCATGGAGGTTCGGCGTAATAGCACCGCAGCCGGCACGGGCGTTTTTACCATCGGTATGCGTGCCAGTCATGGGGCCACCACCGTGAATGAGGGGGACATGACAGGCCGGATCATGAACCAGGATAGTATTTTCAACTACACAAGCGGCACCGGACTGATCTCCCCCCACTGGTCTAATAATAAGGTGATGGGTATTCAGTTAATGACGGCGTCGTTTGACTCCTCGGCAACCAATATGGCCGACGGCACGCTAGAGCTGTATGGCCGTGGTGCCGCCATGAATGCGGTTGAGAACAGCACCATCGACAACTTTGGCACCATCACCACCGATGCCATGTGGAAAGATGCCGCCGATACCACGCAGATGGCGGCCAACATCCCGTCCAACTCAGCCAAAGACTTTGCCGTCGGCATGTTTGCCGGCTCAGACGTTTATGACAAAAACCCCTCCACTGCCACCAACCAGCAAGGCGGGGTGATCACGACCTATAACGCCGGGGCCGGCATGGTGGCCTACGGCAATAATCAGGTCATCAACCAGGGCACCATTAACCTGGAAACCAATGAAAATTACGAAGCGGGCCTGCCGCTGGTGGGCATGGCGGTGTACCACGGCGGTACCGCCATCAATGACGCCACCGGCGTGATCAATATCAATGCTGAAAACGGTCAGGCGTTCTACAGCGACGGCAATGCCAATAATGTCATCATCAACCGCGGGCAGATTAATGTCGGCGATGGTGTGCCGGACAGCGCCGACAACAGCAGCGTGCTGGCGATGCCAGAGTTGGCTGATGGCACCGTACTGAGCGGCCCCACCACGCTGGCGAAGGAGACGCTGATCTACACCGACACCGCCGTCAGCAACACCGGTACCGTCGAGGGCAGCCAGCTGGACGTCTGGGGCACGCTGAACAATGAAAGCGGGGGCATCCTCACCGCACCGCTGGTGGTTGAAAACCACGGCACCGTCAATAACAGCGGCGTGATCGACGGTGTCCAGCCGGTGGTCACCGATGGGACAATCATCAATAACACCGGCGGCACCATCGAGAACGGGGCCATGACCGACCGCAGCACCCTGACCAACCACGGCAACTGGAACGCCACTGACAATAAAGACTTCTGGCTGCGCAACCAGAGCGCCATGAACAATGCCGCTGACGGCACCATCACGCTCGGCAATAATCGCAACCTGACGGTTGAGAGTGGCTCGGTATTTAAAAACAGCGGCACCGTGATCAGTAACGGTTCGCAAGGTAGCCGTGCCGGTTTACAGCTTGGCAAGGCCGGCGGCAACAGCATCATCAACAACGGCTCCATTAGCCAGACCGGCGGCAGCAGCGTGCTGGTCAGCACGGTCGCTGATCATGACGTGGCCTCGACCTTCTGGAATCAGGGCAATGGCCTGAACGGCTACAGCGGCGTCACCGGCGAGGTGAACTATAACGCCGCCAACGGTACCGCCGTGTATATGAAAAACACCAATACCGTGGCGATCAACGACGGTGTGATGAACATCAGCGGCAGCAACACCGTCGCCATGAAGGGCAGCAGCAATGCGCAACTGGTGAACAACGGCACCATTAACCTCGGCACCGAAGGCACCACTGACAGCGGCATGGTGGCGATGCAACTGGACGCCAACGCCACCGCCGACGCGGTGCTGGAGAACAACGGCACCATCAACATCTACGCTTCAGACTCCTACGCCTTCAGCCAGCTGGGCGACAACGGCCGCATCGTGAACAACGGCACGGTCAATCTGGCCGGGGCTAATAGCGGACTGGTGAAAGAGAGCGACGTGCAGATTGCCGGCGTCAACGGCAATACCGACGACAAGAGCGAGACGCACTACGCCAGTTACACCCTGCCCACTGACCCGACGGCCGCCAGCACGCTGAACCAGTACACCATTGGCACCAACGCCGACGGCACCGCTGGGACGCTGACCGCCAGCAATGTGGCACTGGGCGATGTGTCGATTGATACCGGCTTTACGCAGGGCAGCGCGGCGACGACTCAGACCTTTGAGGATGTGTTTGTCGGCGACAACATCAGCGGTGAGCAGAACATCACCTCGACCAGCGTGGTATGGAGCGCCGAAGGCCAGAAAGACGACAGCGGCAACGTGGACGTCACCATGACCAAAAACGCCTACGCGGACGTGGTGAGTGACGACAGCGTCTCCAGCATCGCCGGTGCGCTGGATGCGGCCTACACCAACAACGACCTGTTCACCAGCCTGAATCTGAAGAGCACCGCGGAGCTGAACAGCGCGCTACGGCAAATCTCCGGCAGTCAGGCGAAAAGCGTGGCACGGGATGCGCGCGTGCTGGGCAACCGCTTTGAGATGCTGGCTGACACCGCACCGGTGATGGGCAACGGACTGACGTTTAACGTGGTGGCGAAAGGTGACCAGCGCAGTGAACTGGGCAACGACACCCGTTATGACATGATGGCGCTGCGTCAGCAATTTGCGCTGGGCAACAATCAGACGCTTTCGCTGGAGTACGGTATCGCGCGGCTGGATGGTGACGGTGATGTCAGCACCGCCGGTGACAATGGCGTGACCGGCGGCTACAGCCAGTTCTTCGGTGTGCAGCACTCGCTGCCGCTGGCCGAGAGCGGGTTGAGCTGGAACAACGCCGTTCGCTATGACATCCATAACCTCGATAGCAACCGGCAGGTGCAGTACGGCGACGTCAATCGCGTAGCGGACAGCGACAACAACCAGCAGTATCTGGAGTTCCGCAGCGAGATGGCGAAAAGCTACACCCCACAGAAAGGGCTGACGCTGACGCCGTTCGCGGGCATGAAGCTGCGTTATACCTCGGAAGAGGGCTACAACGAGCGCGGTGCGGGTGACTTCAACCTGCGCATGTCAGGCGTTGAGGAAACGGCCGTAGACGCGGTGGCTGGCCTGAAACTGACCTACGCCGGGGAAAACGGCTGGGCCGCCACCGCCACACTGGAGGGCGGCCCGAACCTGAGTTACCAGCAGGGTGAACGCACCGCGTCATTGCAGGGCGCGGCCGGTCAGCGCTTCCGCGTGGAAGACGGCCAGAAAGGCGGCGGCGTTAACGGGCTGGCGCAGGTGGGCGTGAAGTACCAGAGTAAAAAGGCGGCGCTGAGCGCCGATGCCTACCACTGGCAGGAGGATGGCCTGCGTGACACCGGGCTGATGGTCAATTACCGCTACCACTTCTGATCTTAGCAATCCGGCCTGACACCGCCCGGTTACGATCCGGCGGGTATGAAAAAAGCCCCCTCAGTTTTCTGATGGGGCTTTTTTATGCCGTAAAACCGCTGGTGCTGAAGCGGGATATACCACGCTATTATTTCCCAATGGGCCGCCCGTTTTCAGCTCCGTTAAATAAACATTTAATGAATGGTTAAACCATAAATTATTAGTTGCAGTGATCAATTTGGGATTAATAGAGAATTTAGCAAATTTTAATTAAAACTCCCTTCCGGCTAACTTACTGTTTTTTATTTGTGTCGCCCGCAGCCCCATGACGGGGTGTGGATTTATTTTCGCCAGGCCGGGACATTTACCCTCAATTGATATAATTTCTCTTCAAATTTTCCAGTGACCTACAGTAATAACAACGCTGTAACTTTTGCTTTTACGTGCTTTCGAAATGGAATTACACACTGGCTTTCCCAAGCCAGGGAAATGACTCGTCAAATACTCTTGAAGGTGAATCATGCAACGTAAAAAACTTCTCTCACTCTGTATTGCCCTTGCACTCAGCAATAATAGTTTTGCCGCTGATACCCCCGAAGATAAAACCCCTCTGAAATGCCCGACCAATATCAACCAGCTCACTCAAGAGCAGCGTGATGCCCTGCCCGACGCCTGTTTGACCCCGACCGCGCTCTCGCAGGAGGAGTGGGCGTGGATCGCCGGTGGCGCGGTGGCCGCCGCGCTGGCGGTGGGCTTTATCGTGGCCGATGACGACAGCGGCCATACCGCCACCAGCAGCGGTGATGGCGATGACGATGGCGATGACGTAGGCAAGATCATCGATATTAATGAAGACAGCATCGGCGTTGGCGTTGGGGACATGGGTAAGCAACTGACGGTAGAGGGTTACACCATCAACAGTAACGCCACCATCGGCGCTGAGGCTGGCGGCATCGGTCTGAGCCTCAGCGGAAATGACAACACCCTCAATACCCTTGGCCCTGTCGTGGTAGATGGCAGCGGCTCCACTGGCGTGCAGGTGGTAGGCAACGGCAATACGTTGAACACCGACGGTGACGCCACGCTCAGCAACGGCGGCACCGGCTTTTTCGTCGCCGGTGACAGCAATACCCTGAACCAGCGCGGCGATATGGCAGTGGGCGACTTTGCCACCGGCATCAGCGTCAGTGGGCAGAACAACACCGTCAACCTGAGCGCTGATAATATCGCCGTCACCGGCCAGCAGGCCACCGGCGTGAAGGTCACGGGCGAGTCCAACCAGATCACCCTGACCGGCGATATGCGGGTGGATAAAGATCAGTCCTCCCCGCTGGCGGCCGATAACTTCTATGATGCCACCACCGGCATTGCCGTCACTGGCACCGACAATACGGTGGTGCTGGACGGCCACCTGCAGGTGGTGGTGGATACGGAAGTCGCACCCTCAATATATTATGAAGAGAATGGCTCACAGGAGACTATTTCCGGCGTGACCATCAGCGGTGACGGTAACCGCGTGGAGTTGCAGCAGGGCCTCCAGCTCACCGGGGAAACGGATCAGATCGCGGATACGGCGGCCGGTGATGCCATTGCCGAACAACGCAAGGGATTGGGGCCAGCTGCGGCCATCACCGTTGATGGCGCCTCCACCCTCTCCCTGCAAGGAGAGAGCACCATTGACGGCGACTTCCCGGTCGGCGTCAATGTCTTTGCGCTCTCGAATGGTGGCCAACTGGAGATCGCTGAGGGCGCATCCTTAAATACATCGGGTATCACTGCTTACAATAATTACAATGGCGCAGACCACTTTTCATGGTATGCCAGTCTGGTCACCCTTACCTCAGGGGCCTCCTTTATAAATAAGGGCACCATCCAGGCCGCTGATATGACGCTGGTGCAGGGTACGGGCGAGAATACGCTGCTACTCAACCAGGGCAGTATCGACCTCCAACGTACCAGCCTGCTAGCCGGCCAGGCACTCTTTTCCCGTGCGTTGTACGCGTATGACAGCGTCTCTGCCATCAATGAGGGGACACTCACCAGCCACATCATGAATCAGGACAGCTTGGTTAACACCAAGCAAGGCAATGAAATTACCGATAGGAGCTGGTCGAATAATACCGTGGTGGGTATCCAGTTAATGACGGCTGTTCATGACTCCTCTGTCACCAATACGGCCGAAGGCACGCTGGAGGTGTATGGCCGCAGCGTCGCAATGAGTGCGATTGATAACAGTACCGCCGACAACTTTGGCACCATCACCACCGATGCGTTGTGGAAAGATGCGGCCGACACCACGCAGGTGGTAGCCAATATCCCGTCCGCCTCAGCCAAAGACTTTGCCGTCGGCATGTTTGTCGGCACAGACAGTTATGATGTCGCCACAACTAATAGTAATGCTATTGCCACCAACCATCAGGACGGGACGATCACGGTGTATAACGCCGGGGCTGGCATGGTGGCTTATGGCAGCACCAATCAGGTTATCAATCAGGGCACGATTAACCTGGAGAGCAATGAAAATGCCCAGCCGGGCCAGCCGCTGGTGGGCATGGCGGTCTACAACGGTGGCACCGCCATCAACGACACTACTGGCGTGATCAATATCAATGCTGAAAACGGTCAGGCGTTCTACAGCGATGGCAATGCTGGCAACACCATCATCAATCGCGGGCAGATCAACGTCGGTACCGGCGTGCCGGACAGCGCCGACAACAGCAGCACGCTGGCCTCGCTGGAGTTAGCTGATGGCACCGTGCTGAGCGGTACCACTACGTGGACACAAAACATGCTGGTCAACACCGACGCCACCGTCAGCAACACTGGCACCGTCGAGGGCAGCCAGCTGAAGGTGTGGGGCACGCTGAACAATGAGAGCGGGGCCACGATCAGTGCACCGATAACCGTTGAAAATCAGGGCACCGTCAATAATGCCGGCACCGTGGTCGATCTCTCCGTCACGAGCAGCGGCACTGTCAATAACAGCGGCCTGATTGACGGCACTTTGATTGTCAAAAGCGGCGGTACCGTCAATAACAGCGGCGTGATTGACGGCACCCAGCCCTCGGTCGCCGACGGAACCATTATCAACAATGCCGGCGGCACCATCCAGAACGGCGCCGTGACCGACCGCAGCACCCTGACCAACCACGGCAACTGGAATGCAAGTAATAACAAAGACTTCTGGCTGCGCAACAAGAGCGTCATGAACAATGCCGTGGACGGCACCATCACATTATCTAACCAGCGCAACCTGACGGTTGAAACTGGCTCGGTGTTTAAAAACAGCGGCACCGTGAACAGCACTGACACGAAAACCAGCCAGACGGTGTTGCGGATCGGCAGCTCTGGCGGCAACAGCATCATCAACAATGGCACCATCAACCAGACCGGCAGCAGCGTGCTGGTAGGATCGGCGACTAACCAGTCTGAGACCTCAACCTTCTGGAATCAGGGCGACGGCCTGAACGGCTACAGCGGGGCCACCGGCGTGGTGAACTATAACGCCACCAACGCCACCGCCGTCTCCATGACGCACACCAACACCGTGGCGATCAACGATGGCGTGATGAACGTCAGCGGCAGCAACACGGTGGCGATGAAGGGCAGCAGCAACGCGCAACTGGTGAACAACGGCACCATCAACCTCGGCACCGAGGGCACCACTGACAGCGGCATGGTGGCGATGCAACTGGATGCCAACGCCACCGCGAACGCGGTGCTGGAGAACAACGGCACCATCAACATCTACGCCGCCGACTCCTACGCCTTCAGCCAGCTGGGGGACAATGGCCGTATCGTTAACAACGGCACGGTCAATCTGGAGGGTACGGGCAGTGGACTGGTAAAAGAGAGCGACGTGCAGATTGCTGGCGTCAATGGCAACACTGACGACAAGAGCGAGGTGCACTACGCCCATTACACCCTGCCGACTGACCCGACGGCCGCCAGCACGCTGAACCAGTACACCATCGGCACCAACGCCGATGGCACCGCCGGGACGTTGACCGCCAGCAACGTGGCGCTGGGCGACGTGTCGATTGATACCGGCTTCACGCAGGGCAGCGCGGCGACGACTCAGACCTTTGAGGATGTGTTTGTCGGCGACAACATCAGCGGTGAGCAGAACATCACCTCGACCAGCGTGGTGTGGAGTGCCGAAGGCCAGAAAGACGACAGCGGCAACGTGGACGTCACCATGACCAAAAACGCCTACGCGGACGTGGTGAGTGACGAGAGCGTGTCCAGCATCGCCGGGGCGCTGGATGCGGCCTACACCAACAACGACCTGTTCACCAGCCTCAACCTGAAGAGCACCGCTGAACTCAACAGTGCGCTGCGCCAAATCTCCGGCAGTCAGGCGAAAAGCGTGGCACGCGATGCGCGCGTACTCGGCAACCGCTTCGAGATGCTGGCCGACACCGCACCAACTATGGGCAACGGGCTGGCGTTCAACGTGGTGGCGAAGGGTGACCAGCGTAGCGAGCTGGGCAACGACACCCGCTATGACATGATGGCACTGCGTCAGCAGTTTGCATTGGGCAACAATCAGACGCTTTCGCTGGAGTACGGTATCGCACGGCTGGATGGCGACGGCGATGTCAGTACCGCCGGTGACAACGGCGTGACCGGCGGCTACAGCCAGTTCTTCGGCGTGCAGCACTCGCTGCCGCTGGCAGAAAGTGGCCTGAGCTGGAACAACGCCCTGCGCTATGACATCCATAACCTCGACAGCAACCGGCAGGTGCAGTACGGCGATGTTAACCGCGTGGCGGACAGCGACAACAACCAACAGTACCTGGAGTTCCGCAGCGAGATGGCGAAGAGCTACACCCCACAGAAAGGGCTGACGCTGACGCCGTTCGCGGGCATGAAGCTGCGCCACACTACTGAAGAGGGCTACAACGAACGCGGGGCCGGTGACTTTAACCTGCGCATGTCAGGCGTGGAAGAGACGGCCGTGGACGCGGTGGCTGGTCTGAAACTGACCTACGCCGGGGACAATGGCTGGGCGGCCACCGCCACACTGGAGGGCGGCCCGAACCTGAGCTACAGCCAGGGTGAACGCACTGCGTCATTGCAGGGCGCGGCCGGTCAGCGCTTCCGCGTGGAAGACGGCCAGAAAGGCGGCGGCGTTAACGGGCTGGCGCAGGTCGGCGTGAAGTACCAAAGCAAACAGGCGGCACTGAGCGCCGATGCCTACCACTGGCAGGAGGATGGCCTGCGCGACACCGGGCTGATGGTCAACTACACACTGAAGTTCTAAGGATCAAGGCCCGGCTCCCGCCGGGCCTGTTATTATCCACGCGTATGCCTGAATACATCCTGTCCGGCGCGACAAGGTGATTTTTTGATAGCATACTTTCCACCCACAATATTATTATGAGAAATTAACCCATAATCTTTTCTGCCAGCAAATCCCGCAATGAATAAAATCAGTAATGATGAATTAACACAGACGCGCTATTTCCACGATATATAATGATATTTATTTTATACCGATAAAAACCGACCACCACCCTACCCATTATTAATGCGAAGCCAGTCATTTAAATAACATTTCCCTTTCCCACTTTATGCCCGTGCAGTTACCCAGTGCTATACTCATCACTCCATGCATCTCAATGTTTTTTACGCACACCTTGTCGCCCCCATTATTTAGATGGCTCGGGTAAGGCTATCCAATATTGTCACTGCCATTGGATAAAACGATCGCTCATTGTGTTGAGGATTAATCATGCAACAACAAAAACTCCTCTCTCTCTGTATTGCCTTGGCACTCAGCAATAATGGGTTTGCCGCTCTCCCTTCCAGCGATAACACGCCTTCGCCATCGTGCCCGGTCAATATTAATTTGCTGTCCAAAGCGCAGCGTGATGCCCTGCCGAAATCCTGCCTGACGCAGGACTCTTTTATGCAACGAAATGGGATCTGGATCGCGGCCGGCGGCGCCGCGCTTGTGCTGGCTATTGGCTTGATCGCTGCGGATGATGATGACCACGGTAACCGCACCCGTGGTGGCGATGATGGCGG
This sequence comes from Nissabacter sp. SGAir0207, assembly GCF_005491205.1. Classification (NCBI taxonomy): domain Bacteria; kingdom Pseudomonadati; phylum Pseudomonadota; class Gammaproteobacteria; order Enterobacterales; family Yersiniaceae; genus Nissabacter; species Nissabacter sp. SGAir0207. The sequence goes on along the minus strand of NZ_CP028037.1, from coordinate 17,424 downwards.
TGACGACGGGGGCGATGATGGTGGGGATGACGGCGGCGACGATGGCGGCGATGACGGTGGCGATGACGGCGGCGATGACGGCGGCGATGACGGCGGCGATGACAAAATCATCGATATCACCGAAAACAGCATCGGCATTGGCGACGGTGATATCGGTACACCACTCTCGCTCGATGGCTACACCATCAACAGCCATGCCATCACCGGCGGGGAGGCTGGCGGCACCGGCCTGAGTGTCAGCGGTGACGAGAACATCCTCAATACCCTTGGCCCCATCGTGGCTGACGGCAGCGGCTCTACCGCTGTGCAGGTGGCGGGCAATGGCAACACCCTGAACACCGAGGGCAACGCCACCCTCAACGACGGCGGCACCGGTATTGCCGTTACCGGCGACAGCAACACCCTGAACCAACGCGGCGCAATGGCGGTGGGCAACTTTGCCACCGGCATTAGCGTCAGCGGCCAAAGTAATACCGTCAACCTGCTCTCCCCGGAGATCAACGTCACCGGCCAACAGGCGACCGGCGTGAAGGTGGCAGGCGAGGCCAACCAGATAACCCTCAACGGCAATATGCGGGTGGATAAAGACCAAAGCTCACCGCTCGCCGCCGAGACCTTTTATGTCGCCTCCACCGGTATCGGGGTGACTGGCACCAATAATCGGGTGGTGCTGGACGGCCATCTTCAGGTGGTGACGGACACGGAAGTGGCTCCCCATCGGTATGCCCTTAATGATGGCTCGCAGGAGAGCATCAATGGGGTGACCCTCAGCGGCGATGGCAATCGCGTGGAGTTGCGTCAGGGCCTCCAGCTCACCGGGGAAGTGGATCAAATTGCCGATACGGCGGCCGGCGATAGCGTTGCCGAGCAACGTACCGGGTCTGGGCCAGCCGTGGCGATCGCCATTGATGGCGCCTCTACCCTCTCCCTACAGGGAGAGAGCAGTGCTGATGGCCTCTTCCCGGTCGGGTTTATTGGCTTCGGCCTCTCCAACGGCGGGCAACTCGAGATTGCTGAAGGGGCCAGCCTGAATACCGCTGGTATCAGCAGCATTAATGCCTATTTTACTACAAACAGTAGCCTGGCCAGCCTTGGGTCCGGTAGTCGCCTGCTCAATCACGGGACGGTTCAGGTAGAGAATATGCCGCTGGCCTACGGCTATGATGAAAATACTCTGCTACATAATCAGGGCAGCATGGAAATCCGGCGTACCAGCATGGCGGCGGGTCAGGCCATTAACACCATCGCCCTGCTCGCCGAAAACAGGGCCAGTGCAGTGAATGAGGGGAGTCTGGCAGGCCGCGTCATGAATCAGGACAGCCTGGTTAACTTCAGCCAAAAATTTAGTATCAGTTATTTTGAGTGGTCAAATAATACGGTGATGGGTATCCAGTTGATGACGGCTTCTAATGGTTCCTCCGCCACTAATATGGCAGACGGTACGCTAAATCTGTATGGCCGAGGTGTCGCGATAAACGCGGTTTATAACAGCACCATAGATAACTTTGGCACCATCACCACCGATGCGCTGTGGAAAGATGCGGCCGATACCACACAGATACCGGTCAATATCCCCTCCAATTCACCCAAAGACTTTGCCGTGGGTATGTTTGCTGGCTCAGACAATTTTGGGGGGCCGGCACTCAATGGCAATGCCGTTGCCACCAACCATCCAGGCGGCGTGATCACGGTCTATAACGCCGGGGCTGGCATGGTGGCCTTGCGCCCCAACAATCGGGTGATTAATCAGGGCACGATTAATCTTGAGACCAATGAAAATGCCCAGCCAAACCAGCCGCTGGCGGGCATGGCGGCCTACAACGGCAGCATCGCCATCAACGACACCACCGGCGTAATCAATATCAACGCCGTGAACGGGCAGGCGTTCTACAGCGACGGCAATGTGGACAACCGCATCGTCAACCGCGGCCAGATCAATGTCGGTACCGGGGTACCGCCCAGCGCCGACAACAGTGAAAGCCTTGCCCTGCTCGAACTGCCTGACGGCTCGGTGTTAAGCGGCACTACCTCGCTGGCGAAGGAGGCGCTGGTCTACACCGGCTCGACCGTTAGCAATACCGGCACCATTGAGGGCAGCCAACTGGATGTGTCGGGCATCCTGAACAATGAGAGCGGGGCCAGCATCACCGCGCCGCTGATGCTGGAATATCAGGGCGTTCTCAACAATGCTGGCACCGTTGCCACCCTTTCCGCCAGAAGCGGTGCCACCGTCAATAACAGTGGCATGATCAACGGCACCGGCCAGCCCGTCGCCACAGACGCAACCCTGATCAATTATGCTGGCGGCACCATACAGAACGGGGCGCTGACCGACCGAAGTACCCTCACCAACCACGGCAGCTGGAATGCCGACCTCACGCAGGACTTCTGGCTGCGCAACAGCAGCGTGTTAAATAATGCCACTGACGGCACGGTGATGATGGGTAAAACCCACAACATGACGATTGAGGGTAACTCGGTGTTCAAAAACAGCGGCACCCTGATCAGTGACGGCACGCAGGGCAGCCGGGTAGTGCTGCGGCTCGGCAGGAATGGCGGCAACAGCATCATCAACAACGGCTCCATTAGCCAGACGACCGGCAGCGGCGTGCTGGTCGGCTCGGCCTTTGACCATGCCCAGCCTTCGACCTTCTGGAATCAGGGTGACGGGATCAACGGCTACAGCGGCGCCACCGGCCAGCTTAATTATACCGCCAACAGAAGCGTTGGCGTGTATATGCGCCACCTGAATGCCATAGCGATCAATGACGGCGTGATAAACGCCAGCGGCAGCAACACCGTGGCGATGAAGGGCAGCAAAAACAACCAGTTGGTGAACAATGGCACCATCAACCTCGGTACGCCCGGCACCACCAACAGCGGCATGGTGGCGATGCAACTGGATTCCATCGCCGCCTCCGAGGCGGTGTTGGAGAATAACGGCATCATCAATGTCTATGCCGTCAACTCCCACGCCTTTAGCCGGTTGGGGGCCAATGGTCGGCTCGTCAACAATGGCAGCGTGAATCTGGTTGGCAATGGCAGCGGACTGATAAAAGAGAGCGACGTCACGGTAGTGGGCGTGAACGGCAACAGCGAGGACAAGAGCGAGGTGCACTACGCGACGTATACCCTGCCCACCGATCCGACCGTCGCCAGCACCCTGAACCAGTACACCATCGGCACCCGTGCTGACGGCACCGCCGGGGCGCTGACCGCCAGCAATCTGGCGCTGGGCGACGTGGCGATCGATACCGGTTTCACGCAGGGCAGCGCCGCGACCACCCAAACTTTCAACGATGTGTTCGTCGGTGAGAACCTTAGCGGCGAGCAGAACATCACCTCCACCAGCGTGGTGTGGCGCGCCGAAGGCCAGAAGGACGACAGCGGCAACATCGACGTCACCCTGACCAAAAATGCCTACGCCAGCCTCGCCAGTGATAAGAGCGTGGCGGGCGCGCTGGATGCGGCCTACACCAACAATGACCTGTTCACCAGCCTGAACGTCGCCAATACCGCTGAACTCAATAGCGCGCTGCGCCAAATCTCCGGCAGTCAGGCAAAAAGCGTGGCGCGTGATGCGCGCGTGCTGGGTAACCGCTTCGAGATGCTGGCCGACACCGCACCAGCGATGGGCAACGGTCTGGCGTTCAACGTGGTAGCGAAAGGTGACCCGCGTAGCGAACTGGGCAACGACACCCGCTATGACATGATGGCGTTGCGCCAGCAATTTACGCTGGATAAAAACCAGACGCTGGAGGTGCAGTATGGCATCGCTCGGCTGGACGGCAGCGGCACTGGACGTGCTGGCGACAACGGCCTGACCGGCGGCTACAGCCAGTTCTTTGGTGTGCAGCACAGTCTGCCGCTGACAGAGAACGAGCTGCGCTGGAACAATGCGTTGCGCTATGACATCCACAACCTCGACAGCAACCGGCAGGTGCAGTATGGCGACGTCAATCGCGTAGCGGACAGCGACAACAACCAGCAGTACCTGGAGTTCCGCAGCGAGATGGCGAAAAGCTACACCCCACAGAAAGGGCTGACGCTGACGCCGTTCGCGGGCATGAAGCTGCGCCACACTACTGAAGAGGGCTACAACGAACGCGGGGCCGGTGACTTTAACCTGCGCATGTCAGGCGTTGAAGAGACGGCGGTAGACGCGGTAGCTGGCCTGAAACTGACCTACGCCGGTGACAATGGCTGGGCCGCCACCGCCACGCTGGAGGGCGGCCCGAACCTGAGTTACCAGCAGGGTGAACGCACCGCCTCGTTGCAGGGCGCGGCCGGTCAGCGCTTCCACGTGGAGGACGGCCAGAAAGGCGGCGGTGTTAACGGACTGGCGCAGGTCGGCGTGAAGTACCAAGGCAAACAGGCAACGCTGAGCGCGGAGGCCTACCACTGGCAGGAGGACATGCTGCGCGATCAGGGCATGATGCTGAACTACCTCTACCACTTCTGATCGCCCCTGATCAGAAATCCGGCCAAGGCCGCCATGCCGTTCTCTTAACCAGAGCGGTATGGCGATTCACCGGATAGCGAGTTTTCAACATTTTAACCGCCCTCGGCCTTGATGGTCGGGGCGTTTTGTTATCAACAGCGCATTTAGATAGCACCCCCTTACTTTATAATGGCGCGGTTTCAGGGAACGCTTAAAAGGATGAAAATTTATTGTGAAAAAAATAATTCATGTTGTGGCCCTCTTTCCTTTTCTGGCCTATGCCGGTGAAGAGGAGTGCGCCAGGGTTAATGCATCAATAGAAATAGCGTTATTCCAGAATTTCACAGAAAAGCTGAATATTGATCCCTCTTCAATAGAAAAAAAGAAAACAGAGGTGAGTGTTTTGGATATTTCGCCGGTCTCCGCTGTTTTTGCTTCACAAACCGCTGCAAACGATCATGCGGCAGACGCGGCGCGTCATGATGGGTTGGCATTGTCAGAAGCACAATATTTATCTTCCTACCTTGATGATGGCGTAAAGAATGTGACGGCAAAATATACCTATTATAATCAGCGTGGGCAAAAGGATGTGTTTATTGCATCTGGATTGATTAACGCCAATGAATGTTCAGTGCGATTCAATGGCTACCTGACGTTGGCGCGCGAGTTTTGAATGGGAGATGCCTGTGAATAATATCTTCATTTAAAAATTGCCCATATTTTATATTTCTATTCAATGGGTGTTTAGTCATTACTCTCGATAAATTCACGTAGCTGCACACCCGTTACATTGATCATCTTAGAATCCCGTGTGTAGGGCGGTGCCTGCCCACCTTTTCACCCTCTGTGCGCCCTTTCACCTCCCGTTTGCCGGTTTTGTCTCACTTTGTCCAATTTTCAGAATTGCGGATGCGTATGATTCGCGTTTTTATTTTCACCTCTGGGAAAGAGACGCACCATGACTGTTACCTTCACACGCCGCGCACTGGCGGAACTGATTACCCTCGCCCTGTTTGTACCCGGCGCCACCTTTGCTGCGGACACCGCCGAAGACACCATGGTGGTGACCGCCGCTGGCTTTGAGCAGCGGCTGGAAGATGCGCCCGCCTCAATTACCGTGATCCCCGGTGAGGCGCTGCGCAAGCGCTCGGTGCAGAACCTCGGCGATGCCCTGCGTGAGGTGGAGGGGGTCGTGGTCAATGGTAGCGCCAACGAAACGGACATCTCCATCCGTGGGATGCCAGCGGACTACACGCTGCTGCTGGTGGATGGCAAGCGTCAGGGTGGCCGCGACTCGCGGGTGAACGGCAATGCCGGTTATGAGCAGAGTTTCATTCCGCCTGCGGCAGCGATTGAGCGCATCGAGGTAATTCGTGGCCCGATGTCCTCGCTCTACGGTTCGGACGCCATTGGCGGGGTGATCAACATCATCACGCGCAAAAACAGCCAAAAGTGGGGCGGTACCCTCTCCTATGACTACTCCGCCCGCCAGCACCGCAGCCAGGGCAACGCCAGCAACACCCAGCTCTACCTCAATGGCCCGCTGGTGCCAGACGTGCTGGCGCTGCAACTCTGGGGCCGCTATCTGGATCGTCAGGCGGATGACAATGTGCAGGAGACCAATGGCTTCACCAAGGCGCACCACAAAGACCTGACCGCCCGGCTGGCCTTCACGCCAACCGAGAATCAGGAGTTCCTGCTGGAGGGCGGCCAGACCCGGCTGAAGAATGGCGATGGCGTCAGCGCCAACTGGGCCACTCGCGAGCAGAAGAATGATCGTGACCACTGGTCGCTCTCCCACGAGGGGCGCTGGTCATGGGCCACCTCGACGCTCTCCTTCTCGCAGGAGAAGACCAGCCGCGAGGGGCTGGCCAGCCCGACCCAGACCGACGTGCTGGGGCGCAAGCCGACCATCAAGAACAGCGTGCTGGACGCCAAGCTGGTCATTCCCACCACTTACCACACCACCACCACCGGCGTGCAGTGGCAGGAGAACCAGCTTAAAGACTGGAACCAAGGCGACGGCACCCGTCAGGATCACAAGTACAAGGTGGTTCAGAAGGCGCTGTTCCTTGAGGATGAGTGGCGCATGGCGGAGGCGTTCGCCCTGACCGGCGGCCTGCGTCTGGACAACCACGAGCAGTACGGCAACCACTATAGCCCGCGCCTGTACGGCGTCTGGTATGTGACCGATGACTGGACGGTGAAAGGCGGGGTGGCGCGTGGCTTCAAGGCACCAGAGATCCGCGCGGTGATTGATGGCTACGCCGTGCTGCGCCGCAACACCTACGTGATGCTGGGCAACCCAGACCTGAAGCCGGAAACCAGCACCAACTACGAGCTATCGGCGATGTGGTCAAACCGTGATGACCTCTCGGCCAGCGCCACGCTGTTCTACAACGACTTCAAGGACAAGCTCTCCACCGTCACCACCAGCGAGCGCTGGAACGGCTACATCGTGATGGATCGCGTCAACATCGACAAGGCGATCATCAAAGGGGTGGAACTGACCGGAAGCTGGCAGATTGTGCCGAACTGGTCGCTGAAGGGGAACTACACCTTCACCGACTCTGAGCAGAAGAGCGGCAGCAACGCCGGCGCGCCGCTGGCGCTGACACCGAAGCACAAAGCGACGCTGCGCACCGAGTGGGAGATGACGGCAGACACCCAGTTCTGGGCCGCCGCCACCTACTACGGCAAGGAGTATGGCAACACCGTCAGCAGCGAGCCAGCACCGGGCTACACCACCGCTGATGTTGGCGTCTCCCACCAGCTAACCCGCAGCGTGACGCTGAATGGCGCGATCTACAACGTTGGCGACAAGCGTCTGGATGACGAGACTTACGGCACCGTCAACTATGGCCGCACCTTCTGGGGCGGCGTCAGCATCAACTTCTGATCCCGCGCGGCAGCAGGATCACCGCGCACAGCCCGGCGGACGGACGGTTTTGCAGCGTCAGCTCGCCGCCGTGGGCATGGATGCAGGCGCGGGCGATGGCCAGCCCCAGCCCCAAGCCGCCGCCAGCCTCCGGCTGTGTGGGTGGCGGGGCATCATGCAGCCGGACAAACGGCTCCAGCACCCGCGTCAGGTTCTCTGGCGCGATGCCGGGGCCGTGATCCAGAATCTCAATACATACCCCCTCCGTAACCCGGCGTAGGCTGAGCGTGGCATCGCCGCCATAGGCCAGCGCATTGTCGATCAGGTTGCCCAGCGCGCGCCGCAACGCCACCGGCCGACAGGCGATCGCTACCCCCTCCCCGCCCGGCCACGCCACCGCCTTGCCCTGCAACTGGTAGCGCCGCGCCAGATCGCCCAGCAGCGCGCCAATGTCACAGCGCTGTGACTGCTCCTGGCTCGCCTCCCCACGGATAAAGTTGAGCGTCTCGCTGACCATCAGCCGCAGATCGTTCAGGCTCTCCAGCATGTCATCCCGCTCCGGCCCCGGCTCCAGCAGTTCAAGCTGGAGGCGCAGCCCGGTCAGCGGCGTGTTGAGATCGTGGCTCATCGCCGCCAGCATCTGGGTGCGCCCCTCGATGTGGCGCGCCAGCCGCTCCTGCATCAGGTTGAACGCCTGCGTCAGCTCGCGCGCCTCCTGTGGGCCAGCCAGCGGCAGCGGGGCCATCCACTCGCCCCGGCTGATCTGGTCGGTGGCGCGCGCCAGCGTGCGCACCGGCCGTACCACCCGCAACAGGAAGAACAGGCTGATCAGCAGCAGCGGCACGCTCGCCACCGGCAGGGAGTAGGAGAGCAGACGCCACCACTCGTAAGCCTGAATCATCGGCTGCACGCCATTCAGGCTGCGCCCATCCGCCAGCAGCAGGCTGGTACGCAGCCGCAGCGGCTGCCAGCGGGCGGGGCTGAACAGCACGCCGCGCGCCCGGCCGCCGTCGGCACGCTCCAGTTGCATGGTTACGCCGCTGACGGTCGGCAACCCCAGCCGTTCGGCCAGCTCCGCCGCCAATCGCCGCTCCTCGCGCCGCATCGGGAAGCGCGGCACCTCCGGCTGGCTGTCCACCCAGAAGCGCGCGCCACCGTCACGCATCGATGCCAGCAGTGGCGCGGCGTCCGGCGGCTGGAGATGCTGTGTCGCCTGAAAGGCGATCGCCAGCCGCTCCAGCGCCAGCGAGCGGGACATCGGGTGCACCAGCGAACCAGCATACTGGATGCCGACAATCGCCATCAGGTTCGCCAGCAGCAGCGAGAGCGCCAGCAGCCACAACAGTTGACTGACCATCCGCCGCGGCCAGAGGGCGCGCCAACCACGCCTCACGCCAGCTCCCGCACGTCGGCCGCCAGCCGGTAGCCCTCGCCCCAGACCGTCATTAGCAGCGGCGGTTCTGGCAGCATCTGCATCAGCCGGGTACGCAGCCGGCTCACCTGTCGGTCAATCGCCCGGTCAAATACCTCATTGCCCGGTGAGACGCACTGGTCAATCAGCTGTTCGCGGCTCAATACCGCATGGGGGTGCTGCAAAAAGGCGCACAGCAAGCGCCCTTCCATAGTGCTCAGGCGCACCTGCTCGCCGCTGGCGTGGCTCAGGGTGCGGCTGGCAGGCTGGTAACAAAGATCGGAGAAGGCGTAGCCACGCGCCGTCTCAGGCGCAGCGGGCGGCGGCGGGGCTGGCTGGCTACGGCGCAGCACGCTGTGGATGCGCGCCACCAGCTCACGCGGCTCGAAGGGCTTGACCACATAGTCATCCGCGCCCAGATCCAGCCCCATAATGCGGTCAGAGGGGGTATCACGCGCCGTCAGCAGGATCACCGGCGTTTTGCTGCGGCGCTGGATCTGCTGGCAGAGCACCATGCCGTCGCCATCCGGCAGCATCACGTCCAGCACCACCAGATCGAAAGCTTTCTGGCGCAGCATCAGCCACATCGCCTCGGCGCTCTCGGCGGTAAACACATCAAAGTCATGGCGGCGCAGGTAGACTGCCAGCGGTTCACGGATTTTACGGTGGTCATCCACCACCAGAATACGATAAGGCGTGGCCCTGTCGGTCATGGGTACAGCTTCCTTTAAGGCATGGCGCGGGGTCGGGCCGGTTTCATTCTTAAAGAGAATCTATCTCACTTGAGAATGAATTTCATCTTTGCTATTAATGAGGCTAAGCCCATGAAGTGCATGGGCATTCAGGAGAGGGAGAGATCAGGGATGTATCAACCATCAGACGCCGGGGAGGCGTACCGCCCCCATGCGTAAATTTAGCAAGCTGTTCCCCTACCTGCTGGCGTTGTTGCTGGGCGGCGTGTTGGCGGTGGCCGTGGCGGCCGGTTTGTTGCTCTACTCGCGGGTGGCCCCAGCGGATGCGGCCTACCAGCGGGCGTGCCAGCACTACCCGGTGGAGGAGGTGAAAGGGCGGCTGATCCGCGCTTGGTTGCGCTCTGCCGCCGGGGATGATCAGGATGCCCTCGGCTGGGATCGGCTGGCCTTTACCCTTACCCCGCACTTCGATGCCAGCCAACACCTCTGGTCAGGCGACTTGACGGTGACCGGCAGCGCCAGCACCGGTCACTATATGGTGATGCTGGACTGCAATAGGGGCCAGTATGAGCAGTCGATACTGGAGGAGCCGGGCCGCTAGAAGGCCCGATCCGCGCGGAAGGGCGAGGTGTCGGTGGCGGGCTTTTCGCCGGTCATCAGTTGGGCGAGCAGCAGGCCAGTGGCCGGGCCGAGGGTAAAACCCTGATGGCCGTGGCCGAAGGCGCACCACATCCCCTCCACGCCGGGCGCGGCACCGATCACCGGTTTCATGTCCGGCATACAGGGGCGCGCGCCCTTCCAGGCCGTCTCCTGCACCGCCTCGCCCATCGGCACCAGATCGCGGGCAAAGCGCTCCACCATCTGCAACTGGCGCGGCGTGGCGGGCGCATCCAGCCCGGCCAGCTCCGCGCCGGTGGTGATGCGCAGCCCGCGTGCCATCGGGGCGACCAGATAGCCGCGCTCCTCATCCATGATCCAGTGGTTCAGCGTTTTCCCGTCCAGCGGCCGATAGTGCTGGTGGTAGCCGCGCTTCACAAACAGCGGTGGCCGGTAGCCGTAGCCTTGGGTAAGTTGGGTGCTCCAGGGGCCGAGCGCCACCACCACCTCACGCGCGCGGATCACGCGCTGTTGCGAGTCCACCACCTGCCAGCGCCCATTGTTGCGCGTCAGGGTGGTGGCATCGCCCAGCGTGAGCGTGCCGCCCCGCTGGGTAAAGAGCGCGGCGTAGGCTTGCACCAGCGCGCCGGGGTCACGGACGGTGAGCGGATCCTGCCACCAGACCGCGCCCGCCATCTTCTCCTGCAACGCTGGCTCCAGCGCCGCCAGTGCCGCGGTGTCCAGCTTGCGGTGCTGCACGCCCCACTCCTGCGCCAGATCGGCCTCGGCGAAGGCCTCATCACGCCCGGCCTCGCTGCGTAGCAGCATCAGCCAGCCGCGCGGCCCGAGCAGGGCGTGCGCCTGCGCCTCATCCATCAGCTGCTGGTGGGTGTCCACGCTCATGGCGATCAGGGAGGCGTAGTCGCGGCTGATGCGCTGCCAGCGCGGGGTGGCGGAGTGGTGATAGTAGCGCCACAGCGGCGCGGCCAGCGGCAACAGGGCGCGCGCATGGTAGCGCACGTCGCTGCGCCGGTTGCCAAGCACCGAGAGGATTCGGCTGGCCGCACGCGGGAAGCGGTAGGGCTTGATCGCCTCGCGCTGCACAATGCCCGCGTTGCCGAATGAGGTCTCCTCGCCCGGCCCGCGCCGGTCGAGCACCACCACCTGCCGACCGCGTGCCTGAAGGTGGAGCGCACAACTGATGCCCACCATGCCCGCGCCCAGTACCAGAACATCTGCCTCCATACGCCCTCCTTACCCTTTGGCCGCCACCACGCTGATCTCTACCTTCGCACCGGGCAGCATCAGCCCGGCCTGTACCGTGGCGCGCACCGGCAGCGGCGCGCTGAACCAGCGGGCATAGGCTTGGTTGAAGGCGGCGAAATCGGCGCTGTCCGTCAGATAGACGGTACAGGCGAAGACATCGCTTAGCCCGTAGCCCGCCCCCTCCAGCGTGGCGCTGATCTTCTCCATCATCCGGTCGGTCTGGCGGGCAATCTCCGGCGCAAAGCTGCCATCCTCCTCCATGCCCAGCTCACCGGAGAGCCACAACTGATCGCCAATCTGGCGCGTCTTTGAAAACGGTAGTGTCATGCTGCGATCCTTACTGTCCAACGGGAAGGTAGAAGTTATCCATCGTGGCGATGGGCCGTGCCTTTTGCAACTGTAGAAGGTTTGGCGTCGGGCGCGCGGTCAGTGGGTTGCCAGCCAGTGCCTGCTCGAGCGCGTGGGCCATGCGCAGCAACTGGGCGTCACTGCCACGGCGGCCAATGATTTGCAGGCCGAACGGCAACCCCTGGCTGTCCAGCCCCACCGGCAGGGAGACCGAGGGCACGCCCGCCAGCGAGGTGACGTAGGCCAGCGCCAGCCAGTGGTAGTAGGTGCGCGTCGCCTGCCCGTTGATCTCTTTCGGGTACAGCTCCGTCCACGGGCGGGGCGAGATGGTGACCGAGGGCGAAAGGATAAAGTCATACTCCTGGAAGAAGGCGGCCCAGCGGCGATGGATCTGGGTCTGGAGATCCAGCCCGCGCGCGATGTCAGTCGCCGAGTAGCGCAGCCCCTCCTCCACGTTCAGCCGCACGTTCTCGCCCACCTGCCCCGGCTGTTGCTGGTACAGCTCGCGGGTGCCGGTCAGGAACATCAGTGAGCGCAGCGCCTCAAAGGACTCATTCGCGCCCCGGCAGTCTGGGGTCGCCTGCTCCACCGCGCCAAACAGGTGGCGGAAGCGGCCCAGCTGCTGCTGGAAGGTCTCCGCCACGCCCAGCTCGGTCGGCGCGAAGCCAAAGTCCGGGGTGGCGGCGATGCGCAACCCGGCCAGATCGCACGGCCCCAGCGGGAAGAACTCCTCTGGCTGGCGCATCTGCCGCCCCGGCACCACGTGGGAGAGCGGATCGCGCGCGTCCTCGCCCATCATCACGCTGAACATCAGCGCCGCGTCCTCCACGCTGCGCGCCATCGGCCCGAGGGTGGAGATTTGCAGCCAGGCGCAGCCGCGCTTCTCCGCCGGGATCAGGCCAGCGGTCGGGCGGAAACCCACCACACCATTGAAGGCCGCCGGGTTGCGCAGCGAGCCGCCGGTATCTGAGCCGGTTGCCAGCGGCACCATGCCACAGGCCAGCGCGGCGGCCGATCCGCCTGAAGAGCCAGCGGCGGAGCGGGTGTTGTCAAACGGGTTGCCGGTGGTGCCGTAGACCGCGTTGCGCGAATTGCCGCCCGCGCCCCACTCTGGCACGTTGGTCTTGCCAAGCACATTGGCCCCCGCGGCGCGAAGCACCGCCACCAGCCGCTCATCCTGCTGCGGGACGTTATCCCGCTTTGACAGGCTGCCAAAGGTGGTGGGCAAACCGGCAGCGTCAATCATGTCCTTCACGCCAAGCGGCAGGCCATGCAGCGGCCCAAGCGCCTCGCCACGGCTGACGGCCTTCTCTTGCTCGCGTGCCACCTGCCGGGCGGTGTCGAAGTCACAGGCCACCATCGCGTTGACCGCCGGGTTCACCTGTTCAATACGGCGGATGCAGCTTTCGGTCAGTTCGCGGGGGGAGATGGCCTTGCGGCCAATCAGCCGGCGCGCTTCCGTCGCGCTCAAATCACACAGTTCAGTCATGGGGTCTCCTTACTTGACGTAATCGGTTTTCAGTTCCAGCGCAGGCTGTTTGGTATGGATGGTCAGGCTCACCAGTGCCGAGCAACTCGCCGCCGCCATCAGGAACAGGAAAGCGGAGGGGAAGCTGATGTACTGCACCATGAGGCCAATCACCAGCGGTGCGACAAAGCCCGCCGCCTGGCCGCCGGTGTTGATCAGCCCAATCCCACAGCCCACCATGCGGCCATGCAGCAGCTTGGTCGGCAGCGCCACGGCCACGGCGAAGACAAAGGATTTGAAGAAGTAGGTGAAGGCCTGCGCCACAATCACCGAGGTCAGGCTGTCGGCGGTGTACATAAAGATCAGGGAGATGGCGGTCAACAGGGAGCTGCCGAACAGCAGCCGCTTCTCGCGCCCGTCGAAGTAGTTGACCATCAGCCAGCCGCCGATGGCGGTGGCGACCGCCGCCATCACATAGGGGATCGGCAGCAAAATGCCGACGGTTTTGATGTCCAGGTGGCGCTCGGTCATCAGGTAGATTGGCATCCAGGAGTCGAGGCCCTTGTTGATCAGGCTGATGCCAAACCACGCCACCGCCAGCTTCCACAGCACCGGATGGCGGATCACCTCACGCAGATCCTGCTTACTGATGCGCTGGCGCACGCCGCCCGCGGCCTGGCTGTTGCGCACCGTCAGGCCATACACCAGCATGAAGACCAGTCCCAGCACGCCGATGATCATAAAGGTGTGCCGCCAGTCGAAGGCCAGCAGCAGCGGCGCGATCATTAGCGGCGCAATCATGCTGCCGACATAGTTGGAGGAGACCAGCAGCGAGGTGATGGCGGGCTTTTTGTTGTCCGGGTAGTTTTCAGCGGCATTTTTGATTGCCGCGGAGGGAAATGCCCCCTCACCCAGCCCGAACAGCAGGCGAATCGCCAGCAGCGAGGCCAGTGACCATGCCAGCCCGGTGAACAGGGTGAACAGCGACCAGAAGCCGACCGCCACCAGCACAATGATTTTTGCGCCAAAGCGATCGGCCAGCCAGCCGCCCGGTAATTGCATTAGCCAGAAACCAAAATAGAACATGCTGAGCACCATGCCTATTTCACCGGCGGACAAATTCAAATCAGCGGCAATATGTGTGGCGCTTAGGCTTAATACCACCCGGTCAATAAACGCGATGCACCAGGCGATATATAACAACAGGACGACCCAATGTTTATAAAACGCAGATGTGCCCATATCGTTTCCTTATCATAAGAGTAAAAGGTGACTGCGGCGACGCGCTATTTCGGCGGGTTCAATTGCATACTACCCAGCAAGAAGGGATACTGCTATTTCAACTTTTTCACCTTTTCCTTGCCGAAATGGCAAACCTGGAGGTTGAGTGAGCGCGCGATATTTGCAGGATACGGCGGTACGGTATTTTCTGGAGGTGGTGCGTTGCGGCTCTATCAGCGACGCGGCGCTGCGGCTCAACGTGGCGGGTTCCGCCATCAGCCGACAGATTGCCGGGCTGGAGGGCAAGCTGAACGTCACGCTGTTTGAGCGGCGCAAGCATGGCATGATCCCCAGCGCCGCTGGCGAGTTGCTGGCCGCCTGGGCGTTCCGCAACCAGCTGGAGACCGAGCGCGTCAGCCAGGAGATCACCGAGTTGCAGGGGCTGCGGCGCGGCGACGTGCATATCGCCAGCACCGCTGGCTTCGTAGTGGATCTGCTGCCGCAGACGATTGTCGCCTTTCGCCGCCTCTACCCCGGCATCCGTTTCCATCTGGAGATTGGCAATGCGCGCGAGGTGAGCCGACGGCTGAGCGAGGGGGAGAGCGACATCGGGCTGACCTTTAGCCAAAGCCCGGAGAACAATATGCATGTGGCGTACCGGCAGAAAGCGCCGCTGATTGCCATCATGCCGCCGGATCACCCGCTGGCGAAGAAGCAAAAAATCCTGCTGTCCCAGCTCTCTGGCTACCCGGTTGGTATGCCCTCGCGCCCGGTGCTGATGCGCAACCTGTTTGACGCCTGTTGCAGCCGCCAGGGGCTGACGATTGAGCCGGTGATCAATGCCACCTCCGTGGCCGCCATCTTGCGCTTTGCCCAGCTTGGCGGCGGCATCGTGATCTCCACGCCGCTGATGGTCTCCCACTATCTGGCAGATCACCAATTAGTCTCCGTGCCGCTGGCCGGTTACGATCTCGATACCCTGAATATTGAGGTGAATACGTTGGCGGGCCGGACACTGCCCCGCGCCGCTTCCACTTTTATGCAATTTTTGATTGAGGCGCTCAAGGCAGAGGAAAATAGCGCGTGAGCCATACTTTTTACTTATGGCGGAGTCAGCCACGCGCTTTTTTATTTCCCCGTCGGAAAGAATCTGTTATATCGGAGATCTTCCTGCCCGCTGGAAATATGCTGCCGTTTACTTTTCTCATGGAATACTATTATGCCGGACATTGACGCCTTAATTAAACAGACACCGCTGGTCAGGGAACTGATCCTTTTAAATGAGGTTAATTGGTTTAATCCCGACACGCTCCCCGCCAAGGAGGGGTTGCCGCACGTCGGCCTGACGCGCCACGAGGTGGAGGAGGCGGCAGCGCGCCTACAACGCTTTGCCCCCTGTCTGGCGCTGGCCTTCCCGGAGACTGCCCCGGCCGGTGGCATCATTGAGTCGCCGGTGGTGCCGATCCCAACGATGCAGCGGGCGCTCAGCCGTCAGGCACCGCTTGGCGGCGCGCTCTGGCTGAAGAAGGATAGCCACCTGCCGGTCTCCGGCTCCATCAAGGCGCGCGGTGGCCTCTACGAGGTGCTGGTTCATGCTGAAAAGCTGGCGCTTGAGGCGGGCTTGCTGAACCTGAATGATGACTACGCCTGCCTGCTGTCGCCAGCGTTCCGGGATTTCTTCGGCCAGTACCGCATTGCGGTCGGCTCCACCGGCAATCTGGGGCTGTCCATCGGCATCATGGGCGCGCGGCTGGGCTTCCACGTCACGGTGCATATGTCCGCCGATGCCCGCCAGTGGAAGAAGGACAAACTGCGCGCCCACGGCGTGGAGGTGAAGGAGTACGCGCAGGATTATGGCGTGGCCGTGGCGCATGGCCGTCAGGCGGCGGAGGGCGATCCGCGCTGCTTCTTTATTGATGATGAAAACTCGCGCACGCTGTTCCTCGGCTATGCGGTGGCGGGGCTACGCCTGCGCCAGCAGTTTGCAGGGCTGGGGGTGCGCGTGGATGCCGACCACCCGCTGTTTGTTTACCTGCCGTGCGGCGTGGGCGGCGGGCCGGGGGGCGTGGCCTTCGGGTTGAAGCTGGCGTTTGGCGACCATGTGCACTGCTTCTTTGCCGAACCGACCCACTCGCCCTGCATGTTGCTGGGGATGAGCACCGGCCTGCATGATGCCCTTTCGGTGCAGGAGATTGGCATCGACAACAAAACCGCCGCCGATGGGCTGGCGGTGGGCCGCGCCTCCGGCTTTGTTGGCCGGGCGATGATAGGGCTGACGGATGGCTGCTACACCCTCAGTGATCAGACGATGTATGACCTGTTGCGGCTGTTGAGCGACAGCGAAAATATCCAGCTCGAACCCTCCGCACTGGCCGGGATGGCTGGCCCGCAGCGCATCTGCGCCGCCGGAGAGTACCAGCAACAGCACCAACTGGGGGCCGACCAGATGGCGAATGCCACCCATCTGGTCTGGGCCACCGGTGGCGGCATGGTGCCGGAGGCCGAGATGCGTGCGTATCTGGCACAGCGCGCGCGCCCGGCCTAAGCGGCCTGCCACTCACGCAACAGGGTCGCCAGCAGCGGCAGTTCACGGAAGCCCTGACGATCGAGGAAGTGCCCTCCCGCTGGCAGGCCATAGAGCGGTGCCTCGAGCCGCTGGCTCAAACGCAACGAGGCCGCCGGTGGGACAATCTCATCATCCAACGACAGCACCACCGCCCGGTGCGGCACCTTTGCAATGAGCCGGGCGCAATCCAGCGGGCGTTCGGTGAAGGCATCCAGTTTTGGCAGCGTCGCCAGCGGCTCACTGAACCCGGACACCATCAGCACCCCTGCCGCATCCTGCCCGGCAGGCTGGTCGTTGAGGTAGCGCAGCACCGTCACGCACCCCAGACTGTGGCCGACAAACCAGGTATCCGCATCCACCTGTCCCACGCACTCTGCCAGCGCGCTTAGCCAGGCCTGCTCCTGCGGCGCCTGCGTGTCTGGCATCGCGGGTACGCAGACCTGCATCCCCAACGCCTCCGCCTGCTGTTTCAACCAGCCAAACCAGTGGCTCTCCGGGCCTGCGGTGTACCCATGCACGATAAATAGCCTTGCCAT